>CAZEAA010000262.1:0-365 GCA_964510015.1 uncultured Sandaracinaceae bacterium | reverse complement strand
GCCTCATCGGTCCTCCCGGCGTGGGCAAGACGTCGCTCGGGCGCTCCGTGTCGCGCGCGCTCGGCCGCAAGTTCCACCGCATCAGCCTCGGTGGTGTGCACGACGAGGCCGCCATCCGCGGTCACCGCCGCACCTACGTGGGCGCGCTGCCTGGTCAGATCATCCAGGGCATGAAGAAGACCGGGACCATCAACCCCATCTTCATGCTCGACGAGATCGACAAGGTGGGCCACGACTTCCGCGGTGACCCTGCGGCGGCCCTACTGGAGGTCCTGGACCCCGAGCAGAACGACACGTTCAGCGACCACTACCTGGAGATCCCCTACGACCTCAGTAAGGTGATGTTCATCGCCACGGCCAACGTG
>CAZEAA010000261.1:0-8734 GCA_964510015.1 uncultured Sandaracinaceae bacterium | reverse complement strand
GCGTAGAGGATCTTGTCGGCCCCGCGCGAGTTCGCGTAGTCCACGATGGCCTTCGGGTAGTGCCGCGGGGCGAAGGCGCTCGTGGAGTAGTACAGGTTCGGGTACTTGAGCATCAGCTTCACGGCCAGGTCGGCCCACGGCTCGGCGCCGTGGCGCATCACCACCTTGAGCTCGGGGAAGGCCCAGCACAGCTCGTCCAGCTGCTCCACCAGCTGCGGCGCCATGGGGATGCGCGGCCCCGGCACGCCCACGCACACGAAGAACGGCAGCTGCCGCTCCACCAAGCACGAGTAAAGCGGATAGAAGGCCTTGTCGGCGATGGGCACCTGCGGGAAGTAGCCGCTCGGGAACGCGCTCACCGCGGCGAGCCCGTACTGGTCGTCCATGCGCTGCACCTCGCGCACCGCCTCCATGCCGCCGTTGGGCTGCACCATCATCTCGGGCACGAAGCGCGTGGGGTAGTCACGCAGCGCGCGCAGGGCCACCTCGTTCTTCGCGCTCACGCCCAGCAGCGCAGCGCGGATGCCGACGGCGTCCATCAGCCCCACGGTGTAGGCCGCGTAGTCCTCCTGCGGCCCGATGCGCGGGTAGTCCTTGAACATGTACTCCGCCGGGAACGAGAAGGAGCGCAGGCTCTCCTCGTCGCGGAATAGCGGCCGCATGAAGTCGTACGACTCCTTCTGGTGCACGCTGGGGATGCCGAGCATCAGGTCGAAGATCGGCGCGTTCGCAGGCGGCTGCGTCATCCGAGCGTTGTGGCACGAAACGCGGGGCCAACAACGCGCGCGTCGGCGGGTCGTGACAACCTGGGCTCATCTAGCTAGATTAGCTAAATGGCTGATCCAGTGAACATGCACGAAGCCAAGACGGAACTCTCCCGACTCGTGGAGCGAGCCCTGCGAGGTGAAGAGGTCATCATCGCACGCGCCGGAATTCCCGTCGTGCGTCTCGTACCCGTGCTCAACCCGGCCAAGCGCAAGCTCGGGCAGTGGCGGGGTCAGCTTAAGATGTCCGACGCGTTCGATGAACCGCTGGACGACGAAGACCTCGACGCTTGGGAGGGGCGGCCGTGAGAGTCCTGCTGGATACGCACGCGCTTCTCTGGGCCCTCGCTGACGATGAGAGACTGTCCACTTCCGCGAGGGAGGTGATCGTAGACGAGAGCAACGACATCCTCGTCAGCGTCGTCTCGGCCTGGGAGATCGCAGTCAAGCGTGCGCTAGGAAAACTGGAAGCTCCAGACAACCTGCAGAGCGTGGTCGCGGAAGCAGGCTTCCTTCAGCGACTCGTTCTCTTTGGCGACTGCAAACGCCTATCGAAGCTGCCTCTCATCCATCGAGATCCTTTCGACCGAATGCTCGTGTGTCAGGCCTTGGAGGAAGGGATTCCCATCGTGTCTCGCGACCCCTTGATCGCCAGCTACCCGATCCAGACCGTCTGGTGAAGGCGCGAGCCCGGCTCACCGCGGAGGCAGCGACGACCGGCGCGCCACACGGCGCTTCTCGCGGTCTTCGATCAGCACCGGCCGGCCCATCCACAGCAGGTTCAGCATGAAGACGAAGTTGCCGCCGCCGACGAAGTACAGGTTGTGCTCGGGGAAGTTGAGCGAGAGCGTCGTCGCGATGGCATAGCCGATGGCCATCACGAAGAGCTGCGGGTGCAGCGCGATGGAGGCCATGACCGACAGCGAGGTCCAGTAGGCCAGCAGCAACGTCACCGCCGTGTCGACCGACATGCCGTTGCGCTGCGCGATGTAGAGCAGGCCCGGCTGCATCACGAGCAAGGCCACGAGCGACGCACCGAAGCGTCGGTTCATGGTGGTGGCCATCAACGACTCGCGCGCCCAGTAGCCCACGCCCATCAACAGGAAGAGGCACACCGTGGGGATGAGATACAGCGGCCCGTAGGTGGGCGTGGGATAGCCCAGCGCCGGTCCGATGACCCGTCCGCCCACGATGGGGGTGAGCGTCCAGAGCATGCCCGTGACGCCGGCGATCAGCGTTCGCGTGCGCATGCCCGTGCGCAGATCGTGCTGCTTCTCCAGCTCGCGGAGGCGCCCCTCGCGCTGCTGGAGCTCGGCTTCCGCGGCGCTCACGAACGACGTCAGCGCAGCGTCTTGCACGTCCAGCTCCGAGAGATACGCGCGCGCCGCCTTCGGGTCTCCCGTGCGCGCGAGGTGCGAGACGATCACCGTCAGCGTGCGCCGCAGGCCCGTGCGCGCCGCCTCGTTGTCGGGCCACTGCGAGAGCGCCTCGCGAAAGCCGAAGCGGCACTCGGACACCAAGCCATGGATGCGCTGCTCCTGTTGCTCTTGCCCCTCGCTGCCGTCGAGCTGTGACAAGACGGCCTCGAGCTCGACCAGGCGTTCCAGGGCCCGCGCGGCGATGCGCTCGGACCCACGGTGACGCAGGTACCCTTCGAGCGCGAGACGCAGCTGCAGCGGGCTCTCGAAGCGCGCGTCCGGCTCGCAGTCGAGCGCGCGCGCGGTGATGGCCCGCAACGCGGGAGGCACGCTGTCGGGCAGCGCGTGCACGTCCATCAGGATGCTGGTGATCATCTCGCGCAGGTCCTTGCCGCGGTGCGGCGGATGCCCGCTCAGGATCTCGTACAGGATGGCGCCGAGCAGATACACGTCGGTCTTCTCGCTGATGCGCGAGACCTCCCCGCCCAGCATCTCGGGGGCCATGTAGGCCGGCGTGCCCGCGATCTCTTTGGCGTCCTTCGCGAGCGGCACGATGCGTTGGTCGTCGCGCGTGGACACCGCGATGCCCCAGTCGGCCACGTAGACCTCGCCCAGCTCACCGATGAGCACGTTCTCGGGCTTGAGGTCGCGATGGATGAAGCCGCGGGCGTGCGCGAAGTGCACGGCGTCACAGACCCGCGCCATGACGTCCAGGTTCCACTCGAGCAGGTCGGGCGCGCGGAAGCGCTTCTGCACCGTGGCGGCGTCGCCCATGAGCTGGCCCCACTCCACCCCGTCGATGCGCTTCAGCACGATCAGGGGCTCGCCGCTGTCGGACACCGAGATGTCGTAGACCGGCAGGATGTTGGGGTGCTCGAGCTGGCCGATGACCCAGGCCTCTTGCAGCAGCCGCGTGATGGACGTGGGCGAGCGCGACTCGGCGCGCACCTTCTTGACCGCCACCTTGCGGCCCAGCGACTCCTGCTCGGCCAGGTAGACCACACCCATGCCGCCCTCGCCCAGCAGCGACTCGAGGCGCACGCGCGACGACCGCGGCATGGCGTCCAAGAGCGAGCCCTCGCGGCGGGCAGCGTCCGTGTCCGCGCGCGGCGGCTCGATGGTCGACAGGGGCGCCCGCACCAGGGTGGCGTCCTCGCTCATCTCGAGCGTGTGCAGGAAGGCGTCCACGCGCGGGCCGAGGCTCATGGAGCCGAGAGGGGTGTCGTCGGGGTCCACCATCGAGGGCCCGAGGGTAACCCGATTCCCGTTTTAACGAAGCGAAGGCGATCGCCTCGGGCGGGGCAGATCGTCCCGTCCTCGGCGCTCCCGTCCCCAGCCGCGGACCGCTCCGTTTGCTCCATTTCCGTTTGATTTCCGCGGCTTGAAGCTCTTTCCCACCTACCGGCACGCTGGCGCACGGAGGCCGGGATCCCCGTTCCCTCTTGCCGCCACGGACGGGCCTGGGTAACACCCGCCTCCAATTCACAATGCTCGCACTGGGCACACCGGAAGCGGATCTCTCGGGGGTTCTGCGCCGCCTCAGGAGCCGCGCGGACGATCCTCTTCCAGAAGGGCCACCGCCCAACCCCGCCACCACGCTCGCCAAGGCGCTGGACGTGCCGCGTGCGATCGCGCTGTCCGACATGCTCTCGGCGCGTGGGCCCGCCGTGGTCGGCCGGCTGGACGGTCCGCTCAGCGAAGCGGGCGCCAAGGTGGTGGCCGAGACGGCGCGCCAGCTGACGCAGGTGCGGGCGCGGCTGATGTCGGCGCTCACGCGGCCCCGGCCCGCGGCGCTGGCCGACCCGGCGCTGCTGCAGGACATCCTGCGCACCCATGGACTGCTGGGCAGCGTGGCGGCCACGGCCACCAAGGCGGTCTACGAGAAGTCTCTCAAGGCAGCCGCCAGCGAGCTGGGGGCGCCGCTGCGCGACCACTTCCACCAGAAGGTGTCGTTCATGCGCCGCGAGGTGGCCTGGCTGCGTCAGGACCTGACCGCCAGCGTGCGCCTGCTGGGCCCGGAGGCCGCGCAGCTCGCCGCCATCGACGCCAACCTCGAGGCCGCCATGAGCCTGGCCATCGCGGCGCGCGTGGACGACACGCTGGCGCAGCTGGACCGCGCGTTCGTGGGAGGCCTGCGACGCGCGCTGCAGAAGCTGCCGTCCGCCACGGATGACACACCGGACCTGAGCCGCTGGCTCTGGCCGGGAGGATGGCTGCGCGGCCACCTCGAAGACGTGAGACGGCTCGCGCTGAGCCTCTACGAGCTGGAGGCGTCCGGACTGCGGGCGCTGGTCGACAGTGCCGCACGCGCCGGCACGGCGAACTCGGAGAACCGCACATGACCCGCATTGCCATCCTCATCGCCGGCGCCATGGGCACCGTGATCCTGGCGCGCACGGCCGCCTTCTACCAAGGCGAAGACCCGCTGGCGTTCGGTGTGGTCATGCTGATGGCGCTGGCCCTGATGGCCGGCATCGCCGAGCTGCTGATGCACGCGCAGAAGCTCACGGCGCTCGAGGGCGAGCTCGGGAAGCTCACGAAGGAGCCCACGCTCGAAGGGGTGGACAGCGCGAGCCCGGTGCTGCGCGCGCTGCTGCGGGCGCGCCTCGACCGCGTGTCGCTCGGCGTGCCGCGGGCGTCGTTCACGCCGTACCTGGTGGGCCTCCTGGTCATGCTGGGCTTGCTCGGCACCTTCCTCGGCTTGTTCGAGACGCTGCGCGGGGCGCGCCTGGCGCTGACCGCCAGCAGCGACGTGGAGGCCCTGCGCGAGGGTCTGAGCACGCCGATGAGCGGCCTCATGCGGAGCTTCGGCACGTCGGCCGCCGGCGTGTCCTCGTCCGCGATGCTGGGCCTCGCCGCCGTGTTCGCGCGCCGCGCCGCGGGCCAGCTCGGAGTGCAGCTGCACGCCGCGGCCAGTGGCCCGTTCGCGCGCTTCGCCTCGAGCCACCGTCAGCTGGTGGCCCTCGAGCAGCTGGCCGTGCAGGGGGAGTCCTACCCCGCCGCCGCCGCCGCCCTGGCGCTCGCCAGCAAGGAGCTCATGGCGCTGCGCAGTGAGTGGCTGAGCGCGCACGCGCAGGCCAGCGAGGCCGTGTCGAAGCGCTTGATCGAGGCCACCGAGAGCATGCAGCGCACCGTGCAGGCGGGCATCGAGCAGAGCGCCAGCGCCACGCACCGCGCCGTGGCGCCGCTGCTGGAGCAGGCCGTAGCGGGCACCGTGGCGGCCGCGGGCGCGCACCTCGCCAGCATCGAGGCCAAGGTGGACCAGGCCAGCGTGGCGCGCCGCGAGGCCGAGCAGCAGGTCACCCACCAGCTGAGCGCACACCTCGAGAGCGTGACCGCACGGCTCGACGCGCAGGTGAAGGCCAGCCAGGCGTCGGACAGCGAGCGCCGCGCCGCGCTCGAGCAGCTGGAGCGCAGCGCCGAGCAGGCCCGCGCCAAGCACGTGGCCGAGGTGCTCGCCGCACTCCAGCAGAGCGCCGAGCGGGACGCCAGAGAGCAGCGCGCCCTGCGTGACGAGGCCCTCGCCGTGGAGGCGCAGCGCACCCAGCAGTGGGTGGCCGCGCAGTCCAGCATGGAGCGCAGCTTGGTGGAGCGCGGGCAAGCCCTCGACGCGAGCTTGCAGACCGCCGGGCAGGCGCTGGTGGGCACGCTGCGCGAGCAGGCGGCCGAGGCCCGCGCGCAGGAAGACGCCCGCAACGAGCGCCTGTCCGAGCGCATGAGCGCCATCACCACCACCCTCGAAGAGACGGTCGCGCGCCTGGCTGCCGCCGAGGCCGAGCGCGCGAACGTGCTGCAGGCGCACCTCAGCAGCATGAGCGAGCGCCTGGCCAACGCGAGCGAGCGCCTGGGGGCCGAAGAGGAGCGCCGCGCCGCGCTGCTCACCGAGCACGTGGACGGCATGAGCGGCGAGATGCGCAGGGCCTTCAGCGCCGCCGCCGAGCGCGACGCCGAGCGCGCCGAGACGCTGGCCAAGGTGGCCGGCACGCTGCGCACCGAGCTGTCCGCCGCGGCCGAGGTCATGCGCGACCGCCTGGGGGCCAGCGCCGACGCCGACGCCGCGCGCGCACGCGAGGCGCAGGCCATGTTCGAAGAGCTCAAGGGCGCGTCCGCGCAGATCGCCGAGGCCGCGCGCTCGCAGTCCACGGCGCTCCAGCAGTTCGTGGCCGCCACGGAAGGCCGCACCGAGGCGCTCGAGACCCGCAGCCAAGAGCGCCTCGAGACGCTGCTCGACCGCATCCGCGAGACGGTGGACGCGCAAGCGCAGCGCCTCGCCGACCTCGAGCAGGGGCTGCGCGCGTCGCAGTCCGAGACCGCCCTCACCCTCGCCCAGCAGCTGGGTGCGCACGCGCAGGAGCTCAGCACGAGCCTGGGCCAGACGTCGGCGCTGGTGCAGGACGCCGCGGGCCTGGTGCAGGCCGGTGGTGCCGAGCTCACGGCCGTGGCCGAGATGTTCGCCGAAGCGGTGGACCGTCAGCGCGAGGCCGCCCGCGAGTGGCTCGAGAACCTGGGGCACGTGGAGCGCGCCGTGGCCGACGCCGGCGAAGGGGCCGCGGCCGACGCCCTGGGTCATCACCTGGCGCGCACGCACGAGATCTTCGACCGCCAGCTGCGCTTCCAGCAGGAGCTCTTCGAGCAGCTGCGGCACGCGCGCACCAGCCCTCGCGACGGGCACACCACGGTGACCGGGATGGAGCACGATGTATCTGCCTGACGAGTCCATGGACGACGCGGACGAGCAGCCCAACATCTGGGCGGCCTTCGGCGACTTGATGGCGTGCCTCTTCGGGCTCTTCGTCTTGTTCTTCGTGTGGCTGGTCACCGTGCAGGTGGCCCTCTCCGAAGACCTCGAGGCCGAGCGCGCCACGCGTGAAGCGGCCACGGCGCGCTTGGAGGCCCTCGAGAGCGTGCTGGCCGGGCCGCTCAGCTCGGGCCTGATCACGCTGGTGGACGGCCGCATCGGCATCCGCGGCAACCTGCTGTTCCCGCTCGGCTCGGTGGAGCTGCGTCCGGAGGGTCGAGACCTCTTGCGCTCGCTCGTGCCGCCTCTTCAGCACTACCTGGGCCAGAACGACCTCTCGCTGATGGTCAGCGGCTTCACGGACGACACGGTGCTGCGCGCCAACGGGTCGTTCGTGGACAACTGGGAAGTGAGCGCCCAGCGCTCGCTCACCGTGACCCGCGAGCTGGTGGCCGCGGGCATGCCGGCCGAGTGGATCTTCGCGGCGGGCTTCGGGGCCAACCACCCCGTGGCGCCGAACGACACGGAAGCGAACCGCGCCATGAACCGGCGCGTGGAGATCTCGCCGGTGCCGCGCTTGATTCATCGCATCGGGAACGCCACCGAGCCGGTCGCCGTGCCGGGCACGTCCCCGCTCGAGGTGGTGGATGCGCCCGCGGTCGTCGGCGTGCCCGAAGCCGACGAGACGACGCCCAGCGAGGCCACCGAGGAGCACGCCGCGCCGTGACCGCTGCGCCCGAGCTCGACCCCAGCGCCCTGCGCGCAGCGCTCGACGACCTCGTCGTGCGCGGGGCCGAGGTCTGGGACGCGCCCGCCGTCGCGCTGGTGCGCACGCTGCTCACCAAGGCCGAGACGCTGGACGGCGTGGGCCGCGCACACCTGCTCAAGCGCGCCAGCACGCGCTTCGAAGCGCTGACCGAGGAGTTCGAGCGCGCCCGAGAGCGGGCAGACCAGACGTACGCGCAGCTCGTCCAGAAGGGCCTCGACCCCAACAAGCGCCTCGACAGCGCGCGGCAGTACGGCCGCTTCGACGAGCTGGCCCGCGCCGCCAAGCGCCACGACGAGACGCGCGTCGCGTCCCGCCAGGCCATCGTGCGGCCGTGGCTCGAGCGGCTCAGTCACGAGGCCCACAAGCGCGGGTTGTCGCAGCCTCCGCCGCCGCTCGAGGCGAGCGGCGAGCCGCTGGTGGCGTCCGAGCACGAGACCGCCACGGGGCTCTCGGCCAGCATCTATCCGCACGAGACCGTGACGGGCCTGGCCGCAGCCATCTACCAGGACGCCGCCGCGGACGCGACCGCGCGCCTGGTGGTGGCCCAGGCCACGGCGGAGCTGCCGGCGCACGCGGGCCGCTACCACGCTCCCTCGGTGGCTGCGCGCACGCTCGAGGCCCTCGACGCGCTGGCACCGGCCTACCTGCGCGTGCAGGTCGCGCGCCTCGAGGCCATTGGCGCACTGCAGCGTGGGGTCATGCCGCCGCCGCCCCAGAAGCCCGCACGCGGCGCGAAGCCGGGCGCAAAGCCCAAGACCACGAAGGCCGAGGTCGCGAAGCCCGAGGCCGTGAAGCCCAAAGCCACAAAGCCCAAAGCCACGAAGCCCAAAGCCACAAAGCGCGGTGCGAAGGGCCAGGAGCCCGACGCGAGCGGCGAAGCCTCGGTCGAAGCGGCGGAGTGACCACGCGGGCGCACGCCTCCACCCCGCGTTGCTCGGGAGGCTCGGAAGCAGAGTGACAACGCGGGCGCACCGCTTCGGCCCGCTTCACGCCGGACCCGAGGTCAGTGGTGGGGCGCAGCGGCGGCGGGCGCAGCAGCCGGGGC
>CAZEAA010000260.1:0-8756 GCA_964510015.1 uncultured Sandaracinaceae bacterium | reverse complement strand
CGTTATACTCTTATGTTTATACTTAAACCATTTTAGGGATAAAAAATAGTCTCCAATTAATTGAAAGGAATCTCTAGTGATAAAAATTTATGATACAATGACACGTTCGCTCCGTGATTTCGTACCTTTGACAGAGAACACTGTCAATATGTATGTTTGCGGACCAACCGTCTACAATTATATTCATATCGGAAATGCCCGTCCCGTGGTGGTATTTGACGTACTGCGTCGGTATCTGGAATACACGGGGCAGGAGGTCTGCTTTGTGCAGAATTTCACCGATGTGGACGATAAAATTATTAACAAGGCTCGCGAGGAAAATGTATCCGCTCACGAAATTTCGGAACGCTACATTGCTGAGTTTCAAAAAGACTTCGCGTCTCTCAATCTGAGAACTCACTCCCAGAATCCAAAAGTGACTGAGTTTATTCCTCAGATTGTTTCTTTTGTGTCCGAGCTCATTGAAAAAAACCGCGCCTATGTGACTGCAAAAGATCCGCGAGGGGCTCAAGATGTCGTGTATTCCATCGAGTCTTTTGCGGACTATGGGAAGCTTTCAGGGCGTGACCCCGAAGACCTTCAAGCGGGCAGTCGGGTGGATGTGAATGAGAGCAAAAAAAATCCACTCGACTTTGTTTTGTGGAAATCCGCGAAAGAGGGAGAGCCGGCCTGGGAATCTCCTTGGGGCGCGGGGCGTCCTGGTTGGCGGGACTTGGGGGCCCCCACAAAACAACCGGCGCGCAGCGAAGTGCCGTTTCCAGGGGGGTACCAGAGGGAGCGCCAGCGCGACCGATCCCGCAGACCAGGATGCCCCTCGCCCTCCGATCGATCACCTTGTACCCAGAACCCAAGGACCAAGCTTGACTAGCAAGGGGCCGTGGTTACCATCGCTGGTCCCGCTGGGCCCCCTCCTGGGCGAGCCAGCACTCCTCGGAGCCGTCACCATGAAGAAGAGCGAAATCAACCGCCTGCGAAAGATCCTCGAAGAGAAGCGCGAGAGCGTGATCCGTCGGGCGCGGGAGACCATGGAGAACGACATGGCGCTCGATGTGAACGAGCTTCCGGACGAGATGGATCTCGCCAGCAGCGAGTACATGCAGTCGTTCACGCTCCGCCTGCGCGGCCGGGAGCGCGTGCTGCTCCAGAAGATCGACGTGGCGCTCAAGAAGATGGAGACGGACGAGTACGGCATGTGCGTGGAGTGCGAGGAGCCCATCTCGGTGAAGCGCCTCGAGGCCCGTCCGGAGACCGAGCTCTGCATCCGCTGCAAGGAAGACCAGGAGCGCCAGGAGCGGGACTTCACTTGAGCGATGGCGCAGCAGCGCTGACGCCCGCGGGTGTCGCGGCCGACTTCGCGAACGCGCTGATGCGCGACGACTGGACGGCGGTCGCGGCCAAGCTCGCTCCGGACGCCACGTGGCTCATCGCAGGAGAGCCTCCGCTCGTCGGCGTCGACGACATCGTCGATCGGCTTCGCGAGCATGTGCGCAAGGGGAGCGCGCCGCGCCTCGATGGCCCCCTGCGCGTCACGCGTGGCAGCGAGGTCGCGTGGCCGTCGCGCGAGCGGGCACGGATCACCAACGACACCAACGAGGCGTCGCGGGTCGACATCGTGGACGTGGACACCGTAGGGCGCGTGCGCACGTGGACGACCGTGCTGACGGGTAGCCCCGCTGTCGAGACCGAAGCGCGTGCGGCGGCGCTGCTCGCCTATGTGGAGCGCGTGGGGCGCGCGGACTCGGAGGCGGTGCTGACGCTGTTCGCAGCCGACTGCAGCGTGGAGGACCCCGTGGGGACCCCTGTCCATGCAGGTCGCGATGCGGTGGAAACGTTCTACCGCAGCGGTCTCGCCGCGATCACCAAGACCACGCTGCTCGGCCCACCCGTGGTGGCCAGCGCGGGCCCCGGCGCCATCGCGTTTCGGGTGGACTTGCAGCTCCCGGATCGCGCGATCGCGCTCGAGGTGATCGACCTCATGAGCTTCGACGACACCGGAAAGTTCACGTCGATGCGGGCGTTCTGGGGCCGGGACAACCGAATTCCTGCGTAATTGCGCCGGGTGGTGTCCGAGAGGGAGGGGTCACGGGGGTGGAGACGGCCAGCACGGCCTCGACGGAAATTTGCCAGTCGGGGGTGAAACGGACCCGTTACAAATACGCGCAACGCTGGTACACTGGCCCGGTCGTACGACTTCGAGAGGCGCACACCCATGCGGCTGGACAGCAATACCTTCATCCGAACACTCTGTACCCTCACTCTATTCGGCGGACTGATGTCAGCCTGTGCGGAGGGCTCCCCGGAAGACCGGGACATGGGCTCCAACCCCGTGGACCTGGGCCTTGGAGACGGAGGGATGGACGGAGGTCCGGTCGACAACGGACCGAACTCCGGGCTGTGTCAAGAGTGCGTGGTCAGTGACCAGTGTCCCGACGGCGCGGACTGCGTCCCGTTCGGCGACGCGACGCTGTGCTTGCAGCGGGTGCCCGACGAGTTCGCCGACTGCCCGCGCACCTTCGAGGCAGGCACGCTCCTGACCCGGCCGGGCGCGTACTACTGCTTGCCCACCGAGGGCTGCTGCATCGACGAGGACGACGACAACTACGGACAGGGCGTGTTCTGCGACGGGCCCGACTGCGATGACGCCGACGAGCTCGTGCATCCCGACGCGGACGAGCTCTGCAACGGGGAAGACGACGACTGCAACCTCGTCCCCGACAACTCGCCGGTGGACTGCGAGCCGCAGGGCTGCGACTTCAACGGCACCAACTACGAGTCGCAGCCGCGCTCGGACTGCACCAGCGGCCAGTGTGAGCAGGTGACCGTGAGCACCTGTGGTCTCTACTCGTGTTCGGGTGGCCTCTCGGTCGGCGACGTGTGCGCCGGCAGCTGCAACGTGGAAGGCGTGCTCAACGACGACTTCTGCATCCCCTCCGCGCACTGCGAGACGGGCGGCGTGTGTGTGCTGGACCGGCCCAACGGCGCGGCGTGTGGCCTCGACAGCGAGTGCGTGTCCGACCACTGCGAGAACGGCTTCTGCTGCGGCGACGGCGCGTGCTGCGCCCAGGACAGCAACTGCCCGGGCTTCCCGGGGGTGGGCGTGACCTGCGACGACACCCCGAGCTGCCAGGGCACGATCGGCTCCGTGACGTGCAACCTCACCTCCAATCGCTGTGAGACGGTGAACGGCGCAGCCAACGACACCGGCTGCACCACCAGCGTGGAAGCGAACAACTGCGGAACGTACCCGTCGGTCTTCTGCATGGGCGGCACCAACCAGTCCACCCCGACCTGCGCCACCTCCTGCTTGAGCGACAGCCAGTGCGACGCCAACGCGCACTGTGACAACAACCTGTGCGTGCTGGACCTCCCCGATGGCAACGCCTGCGACGAAGGCTCGGACTGCACCTCTTCGCACTGCCAGAACGGGTTCTGCTGCTCGGGTGGCGACTGCTGCGCCATGGCCGCCGACTGTCCGGGCACCTACCGCTCGGCCTCCGTGTGCATCGACGACGCCACCTGTCAGGGCACGCGCTCGGACGCGATCTGCACGGGCAACGTCTGCGGTACCCAGCCGGCCATCCAGGACGACACGGGCTGCGGAACCATGACCGAAGCCGACTCGTGCGCCTCGTTCCCGTCAGTGTTCTGCAATGGCACCGCCACCCAGACCCGCCCGTCGTGTCAGGTCGCGTGCACGCTCGACAGCCAGTGTGACAACGGCTCGCACTGCGATGGCGTCTGCGTCCCCGACATCACCGACGGTGGCGTGTGCGACGAGAACTCGGACTGCCTCACGGACCACTGCCAGAACGGCCGCTGCTGCACCGGCGGCGACTGCTGCGCGACACCCGCCAACTGCCCGGCGAGCTACCGCGCGGCGAGCACCTGCGGCAGCACCGCCACCTGTCAGGGCACGCGCTCCGACGCCACCTGCGTGGCCTCCGTGTGCGGCACACAGGCCGGCGTCCCTGACGACTCGGGCTGCACCATGCTCGAGGTGTCGAGCAACTGTGGCGCCTACCCGTCGGCCACCTGCGCCGGGACGGCCGACCAGACGTCGCCCGTGTGCCCCACCTCGTGCTCCACGGACAGCAACTGCGACGCCAACGCGCACTGCGACAACGGCGTGTGCATCTTGGACGTGCCCAACGGCGACGTCTGTGACGAGGACTCCGACTGCACCGCGGGCCACTGTCAGAACGGCTACTGCTGCGCGAGCGGCGACTGCTGCTCGACGGCCACCAACTGCCCGGCGAGCTACCGCTCGGCGGCGGCGTGCACCACGGCGAGCACCTGCCAGGGGTCGCGCACCGACGCGACCTGCACCAGCAACCAGTGCGGCACCACGGCGCCCATCGCCGACGACCGCGCGTGCTCGCCCGGCCTGATGGCGCTCGACTGCGGCGCTTTCCCTGACCGCTACTGCGACGGCCAGGAGAACCAGATGCCGCCCGTGTGTGCGGCGGCCTGCGCCGGCGACGGGGAGTGCGAGGCGTCTGCCCACTGCGATGCCGTCTGCGTGCCCGACCAGCCGAACGGCACCTCCTGCGACGAGGACTCGGACTGCAGCGGGAACCACTGCCAGAACGGCTTCTGCTGCGCGAGCGGCGACTGCTGCAGCACGGCCACCAACTGCCCGAGCAGCTACGCGGCGCCGTCTACCTGCAACACCGCGGCCACCTGCCAGGGCACGCGCTCGGACGCCGTCTGCAACGGCTCGTTCCAGTGCGCCACCCAGACCGGTGTGGCCGACGACTCGGGCTGCGGCAGCCTCACCACCGCCAACACCTGCGGCTTCTTCCCCAGCGTGAGCTGCAACGGCGCGGCCGACCAGGTCCCGCCCTCGTGCAGCACCGGCTGCGTGAGCGACGCCGACTGCGACGGCAACGCCCACTGCGACGGTGGCGCCTGCCTCCCCGACCTGACCGACGGCAACTCGTGCGACGAGGCCTCGGACTGCATCGCGAACCACTGCCAGAACGACCGCTGCTGCTCGAGCGGCGACTGCTGCGCCACGGCCAGCAACTGCCCTGCCTCGTACTCGTCGCCCTCCACCTGCGCCGACCCGGCCACCTGCCAGGGCACGCGCTCCGACGCGGTCTGCTCCGGCAACATCTGCGGCACCACCGCCGGCGTGCCGGATGACACGGCCTGCAACGCGGGCGTCGAGGCCAGCAACTGCGGTCCCTACCCGAGCCGCTTCTGCAACGGCCTCGCGACCCAGGTGGTCCCGGTCTGCGGCGGCAGCTGCTCCACCAACAGCAACTGCGACGTGGACGCCCACTGCAGCGGCGGGTTGTGCGTGCCCGACCTCCCGAACGGCGGCAACTGCGCGCTGACGGGCGCGGCGGCCTGCACCAGCGGCCTCTGCAACAACGGCTTCTGCTGCACCAGCGGCACCTGCTGCTCCACGGCCACGGACTGCCCCGGCACGTTCGCGACCGCACCGGCCTGCAACAACGCCGCGACGTGTCAGGGCACGCGCAGCGACCGCACCTGTGTGTCGAACTCCTGCGGCACCCAGGCCAACGTGCCGGACGACAGCGCCTGCAGCGCAGTCACGGTGGCCAACACCTGCGGCTCCTACCCGAGCGTGTCGTGCAACGGCGCGGCGGATCAGACCACGCCCCTCTGCCAAGCCACGTGCTCGGCCGACGGTGACTGCGACAGCAACGCGCACTGCGACGCTGGCGTGTGCGTGCCCGACCTGGTGGATGGCAACGTCTGCGACGAGGACTCCGACTGCGTGGCCAGCCACTGTCAGAACGGTCGCTGCTGCATTGGCGGGGACTGCTGCTCGGCCGCCAGCCAGTGCCCGGCCATCTACACCACCCCGCCCACCTGTCTCAGCCCCTCGGTCTGCGACGGCCGTCGCTTCGACGCGGTCTGCAACAGCTTCGTGTGCGGCACCTCGTCGGAGATCGACGACGACAGCGCGTGCACCGTCGGCACCACGGCCAACACGTGCAGCACCTACGCCGACGTGTTCTGCAACGGTCAGGTCTCGCAGAGCGCGCCCGCTTGCGGCACCACCTGCAGCACCAACGCGCAGTGTGACGCTAGCGCCAACTGCATGGGCGGCCTGTGCGTGTCGGACGGCGCCAACGGCGACGCGTGCAGCGCGGACAACCAGTGCACCAGCAACCACTGTCAGAACGGCTTCTGCTGTGCCACGGGTGACTGCTGCTCCACGGCTGCCAGCTGCCCGGCCAGCTACCGGAACGCCGCCACGTGCGACATGACCTCGAGCTGCCAGGGCACGCGTGACGACGCGGTCTGCGGCGCCAACAAGCAGTGCAGCACGACGGCCAACGTGCCGGACGACAGCGCGTGCACCAGCGGCACCACGGCGAACGTCTGTGGCTTCTACAACGACGTCTTCTGCTCGGGCGCGGCCACCCAGACGGGTCCCACCTGTCCCAACTCGTGCACCAACAGCTCGCAGTGCGACCCAGGGGCGTTCTGCGGAACGGGCACCTGTCAGCCGCTCCGCACGCAGGGCCAGACCTGCTCCGCGGCGTCGGACTGCGCGGGCGGCCTCGCCTGTACGGACGGCGTCTGCTGCGGCAGCACCTGCGCCGGCAACTGCCAGGCGTGCAACATCGCCGGCAGCGTCGGCACCTGCACCAACATCCCCGCGGGCCAGGACCCCGCGTCGGAGTGCGGCGCGGTGACGTGCACGGGCTGGTACCAGGGCTGGGGTGGCACCAACGCCGACCAGTGCTTCACCTCTCAGAACGCGCCCGCGAACGCGGTGGACTGCAACGGCGCCGGCTCCTGCGAGACGGCGGCCCAGGTCTGCCCGGCGCAGCCCGCCAACACCATGGTGCTCGACTGCGACAACACGTGTCAGGCGAAGAACCTCTCCACGTGCACCGGGATGGTGGCGCCAGTGTGCAACTCGGTGACGCCGTCGCCCGCCAACCAGACCTGCAACAGCGGCGTCTGTCAGCAGAGCGTCGCGCGCTGCGTCGCGGGCGTGCCCCAGTCGTGCCCGAACCCGATGAGCCACCCCATGTACAGCGCCGAGATCTGCGACGGTCTCGACAACAACTGCGACACGGTCGTGGACAACGGCGGCGCGGCGCTCTGCACCCTCGCGAACTCGGTCGAGTCGTGCGGCGGCATGAGCGGCTGCCAGATCATGAGCTGCGAAGGCAGCTACCTGAACCCCAACATGTTGAACGGCGACGGCTGCGAGTGTCTCCCCGAGACCAGCGCAGACAGCTGTGCCATCTCGGCGGCCGGCGCGACGGTCTACACGTTGACCGAGGGCCAGAGCAACACGCTGAACGGAAACCTCGACACCACCTCGGACGGTGACTGGTTCAAGGTGACGCTGAACAACGGCGGCTCCGCGGGCTATCGCACCGCCCTCTCCTTCGCGGCGCGCGCCAGCACGGACATCGTGTTCGACGTGTTCCAAGACAACTGCTCCACGTACGCCACCTACACCGGCGGGCGCAGCGGAACGCTGTGCTCCGGGTCCGGCAGCCAGCCCCGCAACATCAGCAGCTACTCGTTCGACCCCCTCGAGGGCGTCGGGCAGTGCGGCCTCACGTCGCCCTTGGGCGGCACCACGTGCAACTCGGCTCCGAGCCGCACGTACCTCATCTGGGTGCACCGCAACGCCGGGACGGCGCCCACCTGCTCGAGCTACTCCATCACGGTGGGCAACGCGAGCTGACGTGAGCTGAAGCAACGACGAAGCCCTCCTCGCGGAGGGCTTTTTCGTTCCGTCGCGACGAGCGAGCGTGACGGCGCGCACACGCGTCACCCGCTGGCGGCCGCCGAGCCGCCGAGCCGCCGAGCCGCCGAGGGGACCCCCCGTGTGCCGAGCTCAGTGAACCAGCGCGCGCGTGCTGCCCGACGAAGACGCCTCGTGCGCTTCGTCCTGGGGCAGCTCGATGTGGAACGTGGTGCAGCCCGGCTGGCTCTCGACCGTGATCTGGCCGTGGTGGTCGCTCACGATGCTGCGCACGATGGCGAGCCCGAGGCCGGTGCCGCCGGCCTTGCCGTGCGTGGTGAACGACTCGAAGAGCCGCGAGCGGATCTCCTCGGGCACCCCCGGACCGTTGTCCGAGAACGCGATGTGCAGCGCCCCCTCGGGCGAACGCGAGACCGTGAGCTCGCAGCGCCCGTCCTTCTGGTCACCGGGCCGACTGCTGATGGCCTCGGCCGCGTTGCGCGCGAGGTTGTGCAGCGCGCGCAGCACCTTGGTCTCGTCGAAATAGGCCGTCCCGCGCTCCTCGAGGTTCAGCACCAGCTCGATGCCACGGGGCTCGAGCTCGCGGCGCAGCTGCTCGGCGGCGTCCTCGAAGAACTTGTAGAGGTAGACCTTGCGGATCCAGATGGTGCGCTCGCCCCGCGCGAACGCGAGGGTCTCTTTGGTCATGGTGTTGAGCAGGTCCACCTGGCGCTGGATGGTCTGCGCGTACTCGGAGCGGCGCTCGGCGTCGCTCTCCTTGCTGAGCAGCTTGGCGTAGCCCTGGATGACCGTCATGGGGGTCTTCAGGTCGTGCAGCACGCTCGAGAGGAACTGGCCGATGGTGCTCAGGCGCTGCTCGCGGGCCCGCCGCTCGCGCCCACGCGCCGTGGTGATGGCCGTGGAGATGTGGCCGGCGATGACCGTGGCGAGCTTGACGTCGTCCTCGGTGAAGCTCTCGCTCCCAGCCGCCTTGTTGAGCAGCTCCACCGCGCCGATGCCGTCGTCCCAGCGCAGCGGCACGCAGAGCACGGAGCGCGGGTGATAGCCG
>CAZEAA010000259.1:4374-8864 GCA_964510015.1 uncultured Sandaracinaceae bacterium | reverse complement strand
GTCTACGCCCGCTTCAAAGCGTTCTTGCCGCCGCTCTCGGTGGTCCGCGGCGGCCTCGCCGGCGCAGGCGCGTTCTTCGCTGCAGCCTTCATCCCGCACGGCAGCCGCGTCATGAGCATCGCCGCCCTGGCCGGTGGCTTTGCCGCGTTCCTGTTGGGCCTGGTCCTCACGGGCGAGCTCGGCAAGAGCGAGCTCAAGGCGGCGCGCTCGGCCCTTGGCGTCTGACTAAAAACGCCTCTCTCAAACGCAGTCTTGCGCTTTGCGGGCGACTGCCGCACTCTGTTTCTTGCCCAAGTGTATCGGAGGCGCTGGCTTGCTGGAATCGTCGGCTAGGACGAATCCCAATTCAATGGAGGTAGTCGATGATTGTACACGAACAATATTTTCTGGTGCTGGCGAGCATCACACTCCTTTCGTGCGTAGACTCCAACTCACAACACGAGGATGCCGGACCATTCTGCGCCATGTCTTCGTTCGAGAATTGTGATTCAGAGCGCTGTGACCTTGTCAATGGTATCCCATGTGACTCGTCCGGGTGTTCCATCGGGTCTTTACCGATCGCGTGCATCGCAGCGGATCGCGAGGGTTCAACAGGCGGATTCTGCGCACAATCGCCTGATGGCCCACTTTTTCTAGTCGATGGTGTGGATATCCACGAACTTGTCCGCGCAGGATGGGTCAATCTCGGACTCCCCATAGGTGGACGATGCGCACACTGAACACCCGAAGCCAGTTTCAAGCTGCACTCCTAGTCCTAGTCTTCGCATCAGCTTGCTCCGCTTGCTCCTCCGCTTCCACAGACTCGTCCATCCACGAAGATTCGACCCAACACCTTGAACAAACTCTGAGATCTCCGTCTGACTTCTACGCGGCTCGTGGGGAGAGCCTGTTTTCTGGTTCATCGCCCGTGCCTCCCGTAGCTGAGACATCACTCCGCACATTGGGCGGTCATTCCCTAGTGCGAGTTTCGGACGGCGGATCGAATGCTCCTGCGACCTCTGAAGCGGAGGTAGATTTTGAAGAGTTGCGTTTGTACCTGGATAGCGTCGACGATCGCGAACCAGTCCACTTCGTTATTCACTTGGAGGGCGCCCCTGCGCTCGACTTTCGTGAACTTGCTGGTAAGAGCGGCGATGAGGACCGAAATAATCTGATCGAGTCGCACAGAGAAGGCTTCGACGCGTTCGTCCATAATTACAAACTGACGCTCGAACGCTACGGAGTCGTTTTCGAAGGTGCAAGCTGGGGATCTCGGATAGCATTTGTTCACGCCACGCGAGACGAAATATTGTCGTTTGTTTCCATCGAAAAGCCTCACATCTCCATTGGAGACAACATGCAGTGGGAAACGGACAACACTGGTTACGTAGGTTTGGACGTGCGTCTCCGGAGCACCGCACAAGCCCTGAGCGCACTCACCTACGATGGGAACTTCGTGACGAATCACGGCGGCCCCGTGCGACTTGGGTTCGTTGACGAAGGATACGCGGACAGTCGCCATCCTGCGTTCGACGACTCGCTCAATGGGCCAACTCGATGGGTCAATCAGTACCGATGTGGTGGGTCATCGCCCTGTATTGCTGATGGAGCCCTCCAAACTCCAAGCACGGGTACACACGCTCACAGTGTCGCATCTGTCGCAGCGTCGAGTACTCTTCAAGGTCAGGACCCTAGCTTGAGCGCCAATGCGCGGGAAGACTTCAGTTATCCTGCGAGCGAAGCTGCATTGTATATGTATGACTGGAGCCGACCGACACGTTCGGTGACAGCCGGACTCGTCAACGCGATCGATCAAGCAATCCTTGACGACATTGACATCCTCAACATGTCATTCAACGTCGGTTGTGCGAACTCCACCACGGATGTAAATTTGTCATGCTCTGGGGGAAGGGAGGCTATTCGAACTGCATACCAGGCAGGCATTTTGATAGTTGTGGCTGCCGGTAACTCTGGCCCAGCCGCATCCACGATGGGGTTTCCAGCTGTGAGACCCGAGGTTCTCACCGTTGGATCTTTGGACGCAAGCATCCGAACTACTGCATACCAAAACTTGATAATTGAGAATGCAGTATTTCCATCATCCCGCGGTCCTGTACGGGTCACGAACAACGGTGTCCAGGCGACGACAGCGGGAATTGACCTCCTTGCTCCTCATAGAATGGCCGTCGGCTCAATGGTAGGCGGTGGGTACGGCTACGGTGACTGCTTCGGGACTAGCTGTGCTGCTCCAGTAGCCGCTGGTTTCGCCGTCCAGGTGTTTGATGGGCTTGATGCTCTTGGATGGACTGCAGTCACCGTCCATGCGGGGCGTTTCCAAAACTTTCTCCACGTACTTGGAGATGCGAGCACTGGACTCAGCAGCACCGCCGAAAGCAACTGGGAGGTCTCTCCTACGGGGGGATATGGGCGGTTTTTTCCGACGGTGCCGAGCAGCGCTGACCTGACATCGCCCTGGGGTTGGGGCGCGCACAGCTTCATCATGCACACCGGCGACGTCACTAGACTGAGTGTGTGGGACAGCGGACCTGAGTCATCCCTTGTCACTGAGTGGAAGTGGGCGTTGAGCTGGGACGAACCGAACCTGTCCAACATGCGGTCAGATATCGTCATTTCAGTGGAGAATACGTGTGTTCCGGGAGGCGGGAGTCAGGTCGTGACGTACGACTCCGGGTACGCGCCCGTCAAACGTATTCACCTGGAGGGGGCCGCCGTTCGTGGAAAGTGTCTGGAGATGGTCATTCAGGCTGTGCGAACGCCAGCTGCTGGAGAACAAGTATTCATGACGGACTACTTCCATGGTGGTAACACCGACCAGCACTGAGGCCCGCGCAAGCTTCCGAGCCGGTGACACCGGCGGGGGTCGTATATCTGACACGTGCATCAATGACACTCACCCCCGCTGATAGTGCCCGCGCCGCCCGCCTGCCTTCTCGTGCAGCGCGATGCTCTCGATGACCATCTCGCGGTCGATGCCCTTGAGCATGTCGTAGAGCGTCAACGCCGCGACACTGACGGCGGTCAACGCCTCCATCTCCACACCCGTCTTGCCAGTACAGCGCACGGTGGCCTCGATCCACACGCGCTCGCCGTCGTCATCGGGCTCCAGCGTCACGCTCACCGCGGACAGCTGGAGCGGGTGGCACAGCGGGATCAGATCAGCCGTCTTCTTGGCGGCCTGGATGCCCGCGATGCGCGCGCTGGCGAAGACGTCGCCCTTGGGCGTGTCGTCAGCCAGCAAACGCCGCCGCGTCTCCGGGGCCATGCGCAGCGCGCCACGGGCCCGTGCCTCGCGCTCGGTCACGGGCTTCTGCCCCACGTCCACCATGTGGGCCTCACCGCGCGAGCTCAGGTGAGTGAGCCTTCCGGCCCCCACCCCCACGGGGCTGTCTTCGATGGTGTCCCGCGTGTCGTCGCCCGCCATCGCCGAGCCTCAGTCGTGGGCGATGCGCAGCGCGTCTTCCACGTCGCGGCTGCTGCCGATGTAGAGCGGCGTGCGCTGGTGCAGCTCCAAGGGGACCACGTCCAGCACGCGCTCTTCGCCCGTGTGTGCCATGCCGCCCGCGGCCTCCACGATGAACGCCATGGGAGACGCCTCGTAGAGCAGGCGCAGCTTGCCGCGCGTGTTCTTCTTGTCGGCGGGGTACACGAAGATGCCGCCGCGCAAGAGCGTGCGGTGCAGGTCCGCCACCATCGCGCCGATGTAGCGGTGGCCGTAGGCGGAGCGGCCGTCGGTGGGCGCCTTGATCCAGTCCACCCAGGCCTGCACGCCGGGCGACCACTTGTGGTAGTTGCCCTCGTTGATGGAGTAGGTGTTGCCGCGCTCGGGCATGCGGATGTTCTCGTGCGAGAGGAAGAACTCGCCGATGCCCGGGTCGTAGGTGAAGCCGTGCACGCCGTCACCCGTGCTGTAGACCAGCATGTTGGACGAGCCGTAGATCACGTAGCCCGCGGCCACGATGTCGCGCCCCGGCTGCAGCAGGTCTTCGAGCGTGCCGGGGCCACCCGCCGGCGTCACGCGCTTGTGGATGGAGAAGATGGTCCCGATGGACGCGTTGATGTCGATGTTGCCCGAGCCGTCGAGCGGGTCGAACTGCAGCACGTACTTGCCGCACGGGTATTCGGACGGGATCAGGATGGGCTCTTCCACCTCTTCGCTGCCCATCACGCAGACCTGGCCGCCGGACTGCACCACGCTCACCAGCGTGTTGTTGGCGAACTCGTCGAGCTTGGCCACCACCTCGCCCTGCACGTTGATCTTCCCGGTGGTCCCCAGCACGCCCGAGAGGCCCGCGCGGCTCACGCGGCTGCCGATGATCTTGGCCGCAAGAGAGATCTGCTGGAAGAGGCGCGTGAAGTCGCCCGTCGCCTCCGGGTTGGCGCGCTGCCGGTCGAGGATGTGCCGCTCGAGGGTGGTGCCGGGGAGGCTCGGACCCACGGGGCCCAAGGAGGGAGAGTTCGCCATGCGGCAGGATATGACAGCCACGGCGGGA
>CAZEAA010000259.1:0-4274 GCA_964510015.1 uncultured Sandaracinaceae bacterium | reverse complement strand
CTCGATCGCCGCGAGGTGCGCGAGGCGCTGAATCACGCGACGTCTCGTGCGTCCACGGCCAAGTCCTGACCTCTAGGCCTTCCTATGATACTGCGTCGCTTTCTCACGATCTCGCTGCTCGCCCTCCTCTTGGCTCCGCTCGCGGGCGTGACCGGCGTGGGGGCGCAGCGCCGCGTGACCCCTCCGCCGCGCTGGGTGGCCGACAACACGCTCTGGCCCGTGCAGTACGTGCCGTTCGTGGCCACGCAGGGGACCAGCTCGCTCACGTTGGAGTGCGCGCCCTTCCCGGCCACGTCGCCCTCGCTGCTGCGCTGCACCGCGCGCGTACGCTCGCTGCGCGTGGAGCGCATGGCGGAGCCGTTCGCCGCGATGCTGGCGTCCACGCAGCCAGGTGAGCTCGAGCGGGAGCTGGAGGCGCGCAAGCGTCGCGAGTGCGGTCCCGAGGCGCGCCCCTACGAGCGCTCACAGCCCACCTGGTCGGCCAGCCGTCAGCGCGGCGTGGAGCGCTACAACGAAGCGCTGCGAGCGCTGCGCACGCGCCTGTGTCAGCCGTGCAGCGGGCCGTCGTGCCGCGATCAGGTGGAGGCCATCGTGACCGACCTCGACGTCTCCACGTGCTCGTTCGAGACCGAGGAAGACGTGCTGGACCTGACGCCCACCGGCGCCATGCGCTGGGGCAGCGAGACGCTCGACCCGATGTGCGGCGGGCGGGTGGTCCACAGCATGCACGCCGAGGGGCGCGACTGGGTCTACACGCGCACACGGCAGTTCGACGAAGACGCACCGCGGTCGCCCACGGCGCCGGCTCACTGCGATCAGGAGCAGGCGCTCACCCTGCGCACCGGGCTGCCCCTGTTCGCAGACCCGGGCGCGTGCAACGTGCTGGTGTTCTGACCGCTCATGCCTGCGTCCACGCCGCCGGCCAGTCTCTCGGTCGACCTCGACCGCCCGGAAGACGGGGACGAGACCACCGCGCGCGTGCTCGACGCGGCCCTCGCCGAGCTGGTGGAGTTCGGCATCCGTCGCACCACCGTGGACAGCGTGGCGCAGCGGGCCGGGCTCGCGCGCATGACGGTGTACCGCCGCTTCGCGGGCAAGGACGCGCTGGTGCAGGCGGTGGTGGTGCGCGAGATGCGCCGCTTCCTCGCCACGCTCGCGCGCTCGCTGACCGGCGCGCGCACCGTGGCGGACGCCCTCGAGAGTGGCTTCGCGGCCGGGGTGCTCGGCTGGCACGGGCACCCGTTCGGCCGGCGCATCATCGAGCGCGAGCCCGACGCCGTGCTGCCGTACCTCACGCGTGACGCCGGGCCCGCGCTCGCCATCGTCACCACGTTCATCCGCGCACAGCTGGCCCACGCGTCCGACGTGCAGCGCGTGGATCCCGACGCGCTCGGGGCCGCGTGCGAGGCGACCACCCGGCTGGCCCAGTCGTACGCGCTCACCCCGGCCGGCGCGGGCGTCCCCACCGAGAGCGAGCTGCGGGGCCTGGCGCGGCGGATGATCCTGCCGCTCCTGCTCCCGCGTCGGGAACCCGAGAAAACGTAACGATTTCAGGCACGGCTTCGGCTCTTGTGGCAATGGTACGTTCTGCTATCTATGTCACATGAACCCGATCCGCATGCTGGAGCTCTGCCGCCGAGGGCAGTGGGACGTCGACCGGGACATTGACTGGAGCGGCACGCCCCGGTCGATGTCCCCCGCGGACGAGCGCGCCATCGTCCAGTACTTCGTGGACATGGCCGGCATCGAGCGGGTGGCCGCGGCGCTCTTCGAGGAGCAGGGCCGGCGCGTCACCGACAAGACCATGCAGGCGATCTTCGCGACCTTCGTGGACGACGAGCGGCGCCACGCGATCGTGGCCGAGCGGCTCGCGGCCTACTACGACGTGCGCAAGCTCGAGCGCTACACCACCAGCCCGAGCCTGGTCACCTTCAGCCATCACTTCGTGCGGGCGCTGCGCTACGCGTCGCCCGAGACCGCCAACGTGTACGTCACCGCGGGGGAGCTGCTGCTCGACGTGGCGCTGCTGCGCAGCATCGACGACTTCGTGGCCGACCCGATGAGCCACCGCGCGATGGAGCTCGTGAACCGGGACGAGTCGCGGCACATCGCGGTCGACTACTACATGACCGAGCTCTACGCGTCGGCCGACTACCAGGCGTGGCTCGCAGCGCAGCCGGCGCCCTCCCTCGCGCAGCGGATGCGCGGTGCCTGGGCGTTCGCCAACCTGCTGTACGCGGTGGGGCCCTTCGCCGCGGACGTCTTCGTGCGGCCGATGCGGCTCGTGGACCCCAGCGGCCGACGCATCCACGAGGCCCTCAAGCGCTTCCAGATGCTGGGGGAGAAGCCGGACGTCGCGGCGCGTCCGTTCATGCGGTTCGCCAACGGCTTTCGCGCCACGGCCTCGCACCCCGTGGTGGGGCCGGTCTTCGTGGCCGCCATGTCGTCGTTCTCCGGCACCTCGCTGGTGGGGCTGCTGGGCGAGCACCTGAGCGAGGACGAGCGCCGCGAGGCGCGCCGCATGACGATCGACGAGCTCGCCGAAGACGCGCTGCGCGCCAAGGCGCTTGCCTGAGACCTTCCACGCCGCCCGAGGACCGATGGCCTACACGACCCACGACATCACTCGACTCCAGAAGACGCTCGCTCCCGCGGTGTACGAGGCGCTCGACCTCGACCGCGCGCCCGAGCGCTTCCGCAGCACGCTCGGCCCGAACAGCTCGCTGCACAAGCAGCCGCGCTTCGGCAGGCTGCTCGCCGACGACGCGCGCGTGGAGCTCTTCCGGCAGCTCACGCTGATGGGCGATCCGCTGGCCGACGCCTTCGCGGCGACGATCCCCAGCATTGGCTTCCCGCGCGCGCGGCAGCTGGTGGACCGCGCCGCAGAGCACGGCATCGACGCGGTGCCGGATGCGCCGCCCGAGCTGGTCCGCTGGATCCGCGCGATGGAAGAGGTCCCCGCGTGGGTGGACTGGGACCGCATCGACCGCGCCGCGAAGGGCCAGCGGCTCTTGATGGCGCTGGCCGGGGAAGCGCTGGTGCGCGCGGGCTTCATGGTGACCTACGTGAACGGCTACCAAGGGTTGCCGATGGTGATCACAGGCGCGCTCACCACTGACGCAGCGGCCAAGCGCATGAAGGAGACGATCAGCACCTTCAAGTGGATGCTGCTGCCGAACGCGCTCCGGCGTGGTGGGCCCGCGTATCAGAGCGCGGTGAAGGTGCGCCTGATGCACGCGATGGTCCGCACCACGCTGCTGCGCCGCAAGGAAGCGTGGGACTTCGACGTGTACGGCACCCCGATCCCGCAGGTGGATCAGATGGGCGCGGCGCTGCTCACGTCGTTCCGCCTCGCGCAGGTCGCGCTCAAGCGCGGAGGTCACTTCACGCCCGCGATGCGCGACCTGATCGAGCTGCAGCGCTACACGGCGTCGCTGCTGGGGATGCACGACCAGTTCCTGAGCGACGATCCTCGGACCATCGTCGAGACCTGGGAGACGTGCCAAGCGACGCTGAAGCACAAGCACGACCCGCGCGGGAAAGACCTGAACCGCGCGACCATCGAGGCTTACCGGCGCCGCGGTACGAGCGCCTACGATCGTGCGCTGCACGCGCTCGACGTGCGCGCGACGCGGGTCATGTACACGGGCCTCGTGGGACGCCGCACCGCCGTGGAGATGGGCGTGGACGCGGGCGTGCTCGATGGGCTGGCGCTCGCGGCGGGTGGGCTGCCGCTCGGCGCGGCGTTCACCGGGCTCTCGCTGCTTCAGCGCGTGCCGGCGCTCGACGGGTGGATCGACGAGCGCGCGATCGGCGCCATCCAGCAGCAGCTCGCAGACGACGGCCCCGCGGTCTACCGAACCGACGAGCGCGCCTACAAGGGACTGCGCCCCGCGCCGACCGACGTCGCACGCTCCGCCTAAGGCGCCGTCTCAGTTGGCGCTGCGGCGGCGGTTCACTTCGGCGGCCAGCGACGGGTCGGTCTCGAGGGCGCGCGACCAGGAGCGCGAGGCCCCCGAGCGGTCGCCCGCGGCGGCGCGCGCGTCACCGTAGATCATGTGGTAGCGACCCACGCGGGCCCGGCCACGGACCGCGGCTTGCGCCAGCGTCAGGGCCTCCTCGTGGTTGCCCCGCGCGATGAGCACTTCCGCGAGGGCCGCCATGGCTTCGTAGTTCTCGGCGTCGGCCGCGAGGGCCTGGCGCAGGCGGGCCTCGTCGCCGGTGGCGGGCGCCGCAGTGGGCGTGGGAGGCGCGACCGGAGGGGTGGGCGGGGT
>CAZEAA010000258.1:0-8868 GCA_964510015.1 uncultured Sandaracinaceae bacterium | reverse complement strand
GCCCCACCCGTTCGTGTCATCATCCCCGTTCGCTCCCTTCGACCAGCGCAGTGTCCTACCAATTCCGCTACGCATATCTCCACGGTTTCGGGTCCGGCCCTGGTTCGGTGAAGGGGCAGCACCTCCAGCGCATGTTCTCGGGGTTCGGCATCGAGCTGCTGCTGCCCGACCTGAACCGGCCTTCGTTCGCGCGCCTGAGCCCGCTCGCCATGTTGCACGAGCTCGACTCGCTGCTGGCGCGGGACCTGGCCGGCCCGCGCATCCGCTTGATCGGGTCGAGTCTCGGTGGCCTGCTGGCCACGTTGTTCGCGGTGAAGCACCCCACCCTCGTGGACCGCATGGTGCTGGTGGCGCCTGCGTTCGACTTTGGGCAGCGCTGGCGCGAGCGGCTCGGTGAGGAGGGGATCGAGCGCTGGTTGGCGGGCGAGGAGACCTCGTTCCACGGCGCCGATGGGGTGGCCGTGCCGGTCCACGCGCAGTTCCTGATCGAGGTGTCGGCGCTGCCCCAGCGCCCCATCACGCCCGTGCCCACGCTGATCCTGCACGGCGTGCGCGACGAGGTCATCCCCATCGACAGCTCACGCCGCTACGCGCACGAGGCGCCGCAGGTGGAGCTGATCGAGCTCCCCGCAGACCACGCGCTCTCGGACCACGAGGCGCGTCTGGCCGCCGAAACTCAGCGCTATTTCGAGCTCGGCCGAGCTACGCTGGACTAGACCGTGACTGCACCCACTCCCATCGCTCAAGGCGACCTGACCCAGAAGCCCCTCGCCCACCTCTTGCTGTCTGTCTTCGACAAGGAGCTGTCCGGCACGCTCGTCGTGTGGCCGGACAACGACGGTCAGAGCGGCCAGGATCGCCTGCTCTTTCGCCGCGGACACATCATCGCGGGACGGCTGGTCGAGCCGGCCACGGAGCTGTCGCGCGGGGTGCTCGCGCTCTTCCATCGGACCAACGCGCCCTTCGCGTTCTACGATCAGGATCTCGTGACGGGCCTGGACGGAGTGCTGTTCAGCAGCGACCACGTCTACACGCTCATCGCGGCGGCGGCCCGCGGCGGAGCGCGGCGCGACGTGATGGAGAGCGTGCTGGCGCGTCTGCGCGAGCCGGCGTACCGCTTCGTGCGCACCGTCGACCTGTCCGCGCTGGCGCTGATCCCGAAGGAGCAGGCCGTCGTCGAGCTGGTGCAGGCGAGTCCCCACTCCATCCCGGAGTGGATCCAGATGTCGGGCGACCCGCGCGTGGCGACACGCACGCTCTACCTGCTGGCCATCACGCGGTGCCTCGCCCCCGCGACCGTCCAAGCCAGCGACACCGTGGGCGAGACGAGCACCAGCAAGCAGCTCCCGCTCACGGGAGCACCCAAGGCGCTGTCGAATCGCCCGCCGGACACGCGCTTCTCCGACATGCCGTCGCTCGACAGCGTGCCGCCACCGGGCAACGCGTCGAAGCCGCCGGAGCCCGCCGGACGAGGCAGCCAGGGTGGCGGTCCCGCGGGTCCGCCCGGGCCTCCCGCTGGCCTGTCGAGCGCGCACGAGACCTTGTGGCGAGACATCCAGGACCGCTTCGCGGCCATCGACTCCGAGAACTACTTCCAGATGCTCGGCGTGGACAACACGGTGCTGGACGACGCCATCAGCGACGCCTACGTGGATCGCATCAAGCGCTTCCATCCGGACCGGCTGCCCGCCGAGCTCGCGTCTCTGCGGTCGTACGTGGACACCATCTTCCGGCACCTGACCGAGGCCAAGAACACACTGCTCGATGCCGAGAAGCGCAAGAGCTACTTCAAGACCGTTCAGGCGGGTGGGGGTTCGCCGGCCGCCGACCGCAAGCTCGCGGCCATCCTGACGGCCGCCCTCGAGTTCGAGAAGGCCGAGGTGCTGGTCCGCCGGAAGGAGTGGGCGCAGGCGATCACGCTGCTCGACAAGAGCATGGACCTGTCGCCGGACGAGCCGGACTACCCCGCCATGAAGGCCTGGGCGCTGCTCCAGCGCGATGGCGAGGCGCAGCGCGACGTGATCCTTCCGCTCGCCCAGCGGGCGCTCGGGATGAATGCCAAGCACGAGCAGGCGCTGCTCACGCTGGCGTTCCTCTACAAGCGCTTGGGCGACGCCACGAACGCCGTGAAGCACTTCGAGCGCGTGCTCGAGGCGAACCCCAAGCACGTGGACGCAGCCCGCGAGCTGCGGCTGGCGCGCATGCGTGGTCAGACCAGTGAGCCGGCCGCAGAAGAGAAGCCAGGCGGCGTGCTGTCGAAGCTCTTCGGCTCGAAGAAGAAGTAGCGCCGGGCGCGGGAGGCGGCCGTCAGCGGCCCTGGTCGGTGCCTCGCTCGCCTGGCTGCGCAGGACCGGCATCCCCGGCTTCGAGCGGGGCGGATGCCGTCCCGGCGTCCTCGGCCACCCCGAGCGGACTGCGCTCGAGGGCGTAGAGACGGCCGTCGTCGCAGCCCACGTAGAGCGTACCGTCCGCGTCCAGCATGGGCGGCGCGTCCACGTCACCCTCCACGTGGAATGCCCAGCGCAGCGCGCCCGTGCGGCTCAGGGAGTAGATGAAGTCGTCGTGGCCCCCGAAGTAGATGGCGCCTTCCCCGTCGACCAACGGGCCCGAGAGCACGCCCATCTCGGGGGACTCGGTGGCCGGCAGGCTGAACGAGAAGCGCACCTCACCGGTGCGGGCGTCGAGCGAGACCACGCGCGGCCGCGGCCCCATCACCGCCACCACGATGCCTCCGTCGTGTGTGAGCGCGACCGGCGCACGCACGTAGCCGCCGACGTCCACCGAGAAGCGCTCGCTGCCGTCGGGCTCGAGCGCGTGCACGCGGCGATCGTCGGACCCGAAGAAGATGGCGCCGTCGTCGCCCACCACCGGGCTCGAGTCGATGTCGTCGCCCGCGCGGAAGCGCCACCGCACGTCCCCCGTGGGGGTCAGGGCATAGAGGTGGTCATCTTGCGAGCCCAGGTAGATCGTTCCGTCGGCGGCCAGGGCCGGGGACGTGTAGATCTTGCCCTGCGCTTCGAAACGAAAGCGCGCCGTGCCCCCGCGCTCGGTGGCCCACAGGAAGCGCCCCGCGCTGAAGTAGAGGATGTCGTCCGGCCCGAGCGTGGCGCCCGTGTCGGCGTCGTCGCCGGTCTCGAGCTCGAAGCGGCGCTCCCCCGCGAAGGTGAACGAGAAGAAACGGTCGGCGTCGGAGCCGACGTAGACCCGGTCGCTGGTGACCAGCGGGGTGCTGTAGACGTCGGCCCCGAGCGGGCGACGCAGCACCACGTCACCGCGGCGAGTGAGCGCGATCAGCTCCCCGGGCTCGGGGACGGCATCGAGCCCGGCGCCGAGCGGACCGAGGGTCCCGACCCACAGGCGACCCGCCTCGTCGACCACGACCTGCGACTTGATCATGCCGCCCGTGGCGAAGGCGAAGCGCAGACGCGGCTCGCTCGGTCCCACGATGGCGGTGCGGCCGGTGTGGCGCGCGTCGCCGCGATAGGCGCGAAAGGGGGCCAGCCCGCCGCGCAGCTCACCCAGCGCCGGCAGCGCTGGGCCTGCATCTCCGGCGGCCGCCGACAGGCCCGTAACGAGCGCCTCGGGGCCCACGGCGCCTGCGCCATCGCGACGCATGCGTGTGATGGTGAGCGCGCCGACGCTGACCAGGGCGACCCCCCACATGGCCGCCAACATCGCGGTCTGTTTGCGCGTGCTCACGGGTGCGCGCCCCGGCCCGCGGGCTCAGCTCGCATCGTTCGTGCTCGCGTCCGCGCCCGCGTCGTCGACCGCGGCGTCTTGCGAACCGGCGTCGTCACCGCCATCGGAGCCCGCGTCGTCGCTGCCGAGGTCGTCCGAGCCCGCGTCGGTGGTGGCCATGTCGTCGACGCCGCCCTCACCGGCGCCCGCATCGGCTCCGATGAGGTCGCGGTCGAAGTCCACCACCAGCTGACAAGCCGGCGTGAGCAAGGCACAGGCGAGAACGAACAGACGAGCCAGCGTGAGAGAGATGCGAAGCATGCCGAGCGTCCCCTTAGAACTGAAGTGAAGCGCCGATGCCCGCGCCACGGCGACTGGCCAGCGGAACGAGCCGCAGCCGGGCGGCCTCGTCGCCCTCGTCGTCATCGGCGGCCTCCTCCGCGCGACGCGCCGCGCGGCGGTCCGTGACGTAGAGGACGATGGAGGTGACCGCCGCGATGCCGGCGATGCCGAACATCACATCCGAGAAAAGCGACAGGCGCTCGCCGCGATCGGCGGCCGCCTCGGTGGGGCGCGAGTCGAAGTCCGACTGCTCCGTGAGGGCCATGAACCCGAGCACGGTGCCCATCACCAGGGTCCCTGCAGCGACACCGGCGCTGATGCCCGCCGCGCGACGCGGCTGATAGTTGCTGGCGGCAGGCTCGTCGGTCGAAGCCGGCTCGGTGAGCGGAACCCCATCGCCTTCGAGGCCCGACTCGGCCGGCGTCTCCGCTTCGGCCGGCGCCTGCGTCTCGGTCTCCGTGGGCGTGGCGGCCTCGACGTCCGTCTCCGTCTCGGACTCCGTCCCGGCTTCGGTGCCCGTGGCCGGCTCGGTCCCGACGACCGCCCCCTCCACGAGGTTCAGCGTGGTGCGCCCGCCGAACGGGACCTCGACGGCGTGCTCGGCCACGATCTCACCGCGCACGGTGACGGCGATGCCGTGGCGCCCCGGGGGCAGCGTCAGCTCCACCGGCGTGACGTAGCCCGTGCGCTCGCCGTCGAGCCACACCTCACCCGGCGGCTCGGCGGTCACGAGCACGACGCCGCGCAGCGCCTGCAACGTCGCGACGCGGGCCTCCACGGAAGCGCGGTCGGGGGCGTCGGTGCGCAGGGACAGGTAGCGTGTCAGCGCCTCCACCGCGCCGGCCGCGTTGCCCTGTCGCTCACGCGCGTCGGCGACACCGATGAGCACCAGAGGGTTCGCCGACTCGGTGAACGACTGCGTGTACAACCGCTCCGCCTGCGCGAAGTCCCCGGCGGCGAAAGCCGTCTGCGCGGCGCGCTGCGACGCCTCGCCGGGCACCTCCACCGGCTCCACGGGCGGTGCGGGGCGCCTGCGACGCTGGGCCTCGGCGTTGCCCGGCAGCGCGGTGATCAGCAGCGCGAGCGCCACGCCCACGAGCGCGAGCGGGGTACGGGAAACCAGGGCCGTCCGGCGGAAACCAGGAGTCATCGGATGGGGCGTCATACGAATGTCGCGGAGGGTAGCAGCCATCGCCAGGGCTCGCACCGCGACCAGTGACTTTCGGGGACCTACGGGGCCCAGACGCTCCGCACGAAGCCCTCGACTCGGTCGAGGGGTCCCCGCAGCCGCTCGATCAGCTCTTCGAGCTGCAGCAGCTCCTTGGTGCTGATCTCCGCCAGCACCGCGAGCTCCGCTTCGTGACCCTCGCTCCACGCCTCCATCTCGGCATGCACCGAGCGCAGCTCCGCCTCGAGGGTCTTGCACAGGCGCTGCTCCACCCCCAGCTCGTCTTCCACGTCACGAATGGCGTGCCGCAGCCCCAGCGCCCGGCCCGGCTTGCCCGCCCCGCGGTTCTCGGCCTCGGCGGCCTGCTCGTGCTCATCGGCCAGGGCGGCGAACGACGTCTGGATGGCCGCGAGCTTCCCGCGCGCGGCCGAGAGCTCTTGCGCCACGCGGTCCTGCTGGGCCCCGAAGTCGGAGCGCACGCGACGAGCGTGGTCACTCAGCTCCTCCATCTGCTGCTGGCGTGCCTCGGCCCCTTCCACGCGCTGGCTGATCTCCTGCAACACCGCGCGCGAGTGAGCCAGGCACTCGGCGATTCCCACGGGCACGCGCTGCGCCACCGCGATCTCGTCCACCGCGTGGCTCAGCGCGGTGTAGCGGTCGCGCCAACGCCGCGTGCCCAAGAGACCGATGTCCTCGACGCTGTCGGCGGTGCGCGGCACCTCCACCCCAGGCGGCAGCTCGATCTCGATGGACAGCGCCACGTCGTTCGGCTCCGACGGGATCATCGGCCGCTCGTAGGTGCTCGTGACGGGGCGCGCGGGCTCGCCGTCGAAGGAGACGCGCTCCACCACGGTGTCGTCGCGCGTGTCGAACGCCACGGTGCGGTCGACGAACTCGTCCATCGCGATCACCGAGACCTCGGGCGGGGGCTCGGCCGGCATCGCGGCAGGCGGCGCGGAGGCCGGCCCGAGGAGCGTCTTCAGGAAGGGAGCGCTGCCCCTCACCACGGGACTGGGGACCACCTCGCCGTCCGTGCCTGCGGGGGGGCCTGCGGCGGGTGGCACGGCGGAGGCCGCGGGCATGGCAGGGCTGGCGACCGGAGGCTGCGCGGCCGCCGCGGCCAACACGGCCGCCACCTGCGCCGCGATGGGCTGCGAGGGGATGCCCACGCCGCCTTCGATCACCGTCGCGTCGAGGAAGCGTGGCGCGGCGCTGCGCCGGGGCGGTCGCTCGCTCAGCGCCGTGTGCGCGTCGTCAGGCTCCACCGCTGCCGCGGGCGCAACCGCAGCCGGGGCCGAAGATGCAGGCCGCGCCGCCGGGGGTGCTTGGGTGGTGCCGAGGTTCCCCCAGCTGTCGTCTCCGCCGATGCGCTCGCGGCAGCGCGCCACCTCGTCCACGAAGTGATAGGCGTCGCGGAAGCGATGGTCCGGGTCCTTCTCGAGGCAGCGCAGGATCAGCTCCTCGAGGCTCGGGTCCATCTCGGGGCGGCGCTGGCGCGGCGGGACCGGCAGATCCGTCACGTGCTTCACGAGCAGGTCGCCTGGGTACTCGTAGTCGAAGGGCAGCGCGAGCGTGGCCATCTCGTAGAGGATGACGCCCAGCGAGTAGAGGTCGGCGCGGCCGTCCAGCTCGTTGCCCTTGATGTACTCCGGCGCGATGTAGCCGGGCGTTCCGAAGATCTGCTGGCTGCCCGTGAGCGAGGGCGCGTCCATGATCTTGGCGATGCCGAAGTCCAGCAGCTTCACGTGCGGCAGCGCGTCCTTGCGCGGCACCAGCAAGATGTTCTCGGGCTTCAGGTCGCGGTGGATGACGCCCATCTGGTGCGCCCGCGCGAGCGCCGAGCCCACTTGGTGCGCGAGGTCCAGCACCGCGAGCGCCGGCATGGCCCCGGCCGCCATGGCGGACAGCAGCGAGTCGCCCGGCACGTACTCCATGACCAGGAACACGAGGCCCTCGTCGGTCTCGCCGAAGTCGGTGATCTCCACGATGTTGTCGTGGTTCACCCGGTTCACCGCGCGCGCCTCGCGCAGGAAGCGGTCCCGCTGGATGGTCTCGCGCGCCAGGTCCCGGCGCAGCGTCTTCACGGCCACGAGCCGCTCGATGAGCACGTGCCGGGCCAGGTACACCGTGGACATGCCGCCGCTGCCCAGCCGCGAGATCAGGCGATAGCGCCCCCCCACGGTCTTCCCCAGATTGGGGTCCATTGGCACCCGCATCGGACAGCCCACCTGCTTACAGCCGATGAACGTCGGGCCAAAGGATTCTTGGCAGCGGGGACAGGTTCGCATCCAGCCCGGAGTGTACTCATTTCCGGTCAGGAAAGGCGGTCACCCAGCAGACGCACCGACAGCGCGCTCTTGAAGCGCCGCTCGGGATCCCAGCGGTCGCGCACGGCGTTGAACGCGTCCACCCGCTCACCATCCATGCGCCGGAAGTCCTCGGCCGTGGTGAGCGAGTCCTTGGTCAGGTACACCCGGCCGCCGTCGGCGATGACCTGCTGGTTGAGCGCGTCCACCAGCGCCTGCGTGTCGTCCCGCAGCGGGATGTCGAGGGCCAGCGTGATGCCGGGACGCGGGAACGAGATCATGCCCGCGCCGTCGCGCCCGAAGTCCTTGATGACGGCCAAGAACGAGGCCCCCCCGCGCGCCGTGAGCGTGCTCATCAGCCGATGCACGGCTTCCGGCCCGGCTTCCCGCGGCAGCACGCACTGGTACTGGGTGAAGCCGCGCGTACCGTACAGCCGGTTCCAGTGGCGGATGCGGTCGAGCGGATAGAAGAAGCCCTCGGGGTCCACCACCGACTCGCTGCTGGCGCGCAGCTGACTGCGGTACTTCAGCTCGTTGAACGCGGCGATGCTCGCACGGTTCAGCACCCAGCTCGGGTAGTCGAAGCTCAGCTGGAAGCGCCGAGCGGGCTCGGGGGAGTGGGCGGGTGCCTCTTCCGGCGTGGCCCAGCGGCCCGAGATGAGGTTGCCGCGGCCCATGGACGCCCCCTGCGCCAGGCAGTCGATCCAGCCCACCGTGTAGGGCCAGTCTTCGGCGGCGCGCTCGAGGCCCTTCAAGAAGGCATCGAGGTTCGGGATGCGCTCCGACCGCTGGTAGATCCACGGGGACGGCACGCGCTGCATGCGCACCGTGACCTCGAGGATGTGCCCGGTCAGGCCCATGCCGCCCACCGTGGCCAGGAACAGCTCGCGCTCTTGGTCCGGCCCGCACTCGAGCACCCGACCGTCGGCCACGCGCATGCGCAGGCGGAGCACGTGGTGCCCGAAGCAGCCCTGACGATGCTGCCCCTTGCCGTGCACGTCCGAGGCGACCATGCCGCCCAGCGTCACGTACTTGGTGCCGGGCGTGACCGGCGTGAACCAGCGGCGCGGCAGGAACAGCCGGTTCATCTCCTCGAGCGACAGCCCGGCCTCGGCGTGCAGCACCCCGGTCTGCTCGTCGAAGCCGAGGATGCGGTCCGCCAGCGTGGTGTTCAGCGCACGCGGGCGATCGGCCGCCGGCAGCGAGGCGTCGCCATAGCTGCGACCGAGCCCGCGCGAGAGGGGCACGTCACGGCTGGCCGCCTCGAGGTCCTCGGAGCGGACCTCCACCCCGTCGACGCTGTGGCTGCCCCAGCAGTCTAGTTGTCCCGTTTGCGGAGCCGTCATGCGCAGAAAGCTAGCACGCAGGGCAGCG
>CAZEAA010000257.1:2584-8870 GCA_964510015.1 uncultured Sandaracinaceae bacterium | reverse complement strand
AAGTCGCGCAGCGGGTCGCGCTTCTTCGAGAGCGAGTAGGAGAGGGAGACGATGATCGCCAGCTTCGCGATCTCGGCGGGCTGCACGCGCACGATCTTGAGGTCGATCCAGCGCGCGGCGCCGCCGACCGTGCGGCCACCGCCGATGATGACCACCACCAGCAGCGCGAGCGCGGCCATCAGGATCGGGTACGTGACGTAGGCGGCCTGGTAGCGGTGGTAGTCGATACGCGCGACCACCACCATGATCCCGAGCCCCACGAAGGCGAAGACCGTCTGGCGCACCAGGAAGTGGTAGCCGTCGTGGAAGAGGCTGGTCGCGAGCGACCCGCCCGCGCTGTAGACCATCACGACGCCGAAGAAGACGAGCCCGATGATGGTGGCCGCGAGGACCACGTCGGCCGTGCCGGTCACGCGCGGGAAGCGGCCCGCAGGGGCCTGCGTTGCCGGTGGGGTGGCGACCGCCCCCGTGTTGTCGGACGACGGGCGCAGCGAGACGTTGCGCGTCACGCCCCGAGGCGGCGTGGCGTCGGGACGCGACTGACGGGCCGGCGCAGGCACGCTCGCAGCGGCCTGCTCAGCGCGGGCTTCACGCAGGGCACGGAAGCGCTCGAGGACGCTCATGGCTGCCCTCCCGCGCTCTCGGCGAGCTGCTTCACGGCGCGCTGGAAGTCACGGCCGCGCTCCGCGTAGCCGCCGTACCAGTCGAAGCTGCTGCAGGCGGGGGCCAGCACCACCACGTCGCCCGGCTGCGCGAGCCCCGCCGCGGCGGCCACGGCCGCGTCCATGCTGGTGGCCTCCGCCCGCGGCAGGGACTCGCCCTCGAACGCCGCGCGCAGCAGCGGGGCCGCGTCCCCGATCAACACCGCGGCACGGCCACGCACGCGCATGGCTTCCACCAGCGGGGCATAGCTGCCGCCCTTGTCGCGCCCGCCAGCGATGACCACCACCCGGCCCCCCGTGGCGTCGAGCTCCGAGAGCCCGTCGAGGGCCGCCACGGCCGCGCCCACGTTGGTGGCCTTGGAGTCGTCGTAGAAGGTGACGCCGCGCGACACGGCCACGTGTTGCATGCGGTGGGAGAGGCCCGGGAACTCGCGCAGCACGGCCGCGATGACGGCCGGCTCGATGCCCAGCAAGCGAGCGGCCAGCGCCGCGGCGCAGGCGTTGTCCACGTTGTGTCCGCCGCGGATCTTGAGGTCGGCGATGGGCAGCGTGAGGCCGCTGACCGCGTCCACGAGGTTGCCGTCCACCACGCCCACACCATCCGAGCCCGACAAGGCGCGCCCGAAGTAGCGCGCGCTCGCGGAGGTGCGTTGCGCCTCGAAGGCCTCGCGGCAGAGCGTGTCCCCCGCCGGCAGCACGGCGAAGTCGCTCGCCCCCTGCCGCTCGAAGATGCGCGCCTTGGCGGCCAGGTAGGCGGCGAAGTCCGCGTAGCGATCCAGGTGGTCGTCGGTGACGTTCAGCAGCAGCGCGATGTGGTTGCGCAGGTGCGTGACGCGCTCGAGCTGGAAGCTGCTGAGCTCCACCACCACCACGCCTTCGGGCCCTGCGGCCGGCGTGCCCACCACCTCCACCAGCGGCCGGCCCAGGTTGCCCCCCACGAAGGTGGGCAGGCCCGCGCGCTCGGCCATCTGACCGATCAGCGTGGTGACCGTGCTCTTGCCGTTGGTGCCCGTGATGCCGACGATGCGGCCCGACACGAACCACGAGGCCAGCTCGATCTCGCTCGAGATGGGCACCCCCGCGCGCTCGGCGGCGGTCAGCGATTCGAGTGGCGGCACGCCGGGGGAGACCACGATGTGATCCACGGCGGTGAACAGCTCGGCCGGGTGACCGCCCGTGACCAGCTCGGCGCCGAGGGCCTTCACGTCGGCGGCGCGCGCGCCCAGCTCTTCCTCGGAGCGCAGGTCGTTCACCAATACGCTGGCCCCGTGCTCCACCAGCAAGCGCGCCGCCGCGAGGCCGCTGGTCCCGAGACCAACCACCAAGAAGCGCTTTCCGCGGATGGTGATGGGCGTGCTCATACCGTCACCGCAGCTTCAGCGTGGCGAGGCTCGCCACCGCCAACATGATGGAGATGATCCAGAAGCGGACGATGACCCGCGGCTCGGGCCAGCCCTTCTTCTCGAAGTGATGGTGGATGGGCGCCATCAGGAAGATGCGCTTGCCCCCCGAGACCTTGAAGTAGCCCACCTGGATGATGACGCTGACGGCCTCCACCACGAAGATGCCGCCCAGCAAGATGCTCAGCAGCTCGTTCTTGGTGGTGACGGCCAGCGCGCCGAGGCCACCGCCGAGGGCCAGCGAGCCCACGTCGCCCATGAAGACCTGCGCCGGGTACGTGTTGTACCAGAGGAAGCCGAAGCCACAGCCGATGACGGAGGCGCAGTAGATGGGCAGCTCGCTCGCGGCGTCCACCGACGGGATGTGCAGGTAGGCGGCGACGTTGTTGCCGAAGAAGATCAAGCCCGCCAGGTAGGCGAGGATGGCGTACGTGCCCGCGTTCACCATGACCGGGCCGATGGCCAAGCCGTCGAGACCGTCGGTCAGGTTCACCGCGTTGCTGGTGCCCACCATCACGAACGACGCGAAGATCACGTAGAGCCACGCCGGCAGCTCGATGGGGTAGCGATCGAACGCCAAGAACGGGACCGACAGGCGCAGGCGCACCTCGACCCAGTCGGCAGGCAGGCCGGCCTCGCCCATGAAGAGCCAGCCGCACACGCCCAACGCGACCCCGAACTGCAGCAGGAGCTTGTAGCGGCCGGCGAGGCCACCCGTGCTCTTCTTCTGGACCTTCGCGGCGTCGTCCACGTAGCCCACCACGCCGTAGGCCGCCGTAACCGCGGTCACCACCCACACGAGCGGGTTGGCCGGGTCGGCCCACAGCACGGTGGCGGTCACGAGCGCGAGCAACATCAGCGCGCCACCCATGGTGGGCGTGCCCGCCTTGCTGAAGTGGGACTCGGGCCCCTCGCGGCGCACCACCTGGCCGATCTGCTTGCGCTGCAGGCGGCGGATGAACCACGGGTAGAGCCCGAAGGTCAGCAGCATGGCCGTCATGGTCGCGCACAGGACGCGAAACGGGACGTAGCGCAGCACGTTCAAGAACGAGAGTTGCGGGTGCGTGTGCAGCGGGTAGAGCCAGTAGTAGATCATCCGCGTGCCTCGTCCGTTGCGCGTTGCCCGCTGAGCGTGTCCACCACGCGCTCCATCCGCAGCGAGCGCGAGCCCTTCACCAACACCACGTCGCGGTCATGCACCAACGCCAGCGCAGCGAGCGCAGCGGCCTCGCTGCTGCCCGTCTCGTAGACCAGCACGCCACGCTCGCGAGCGGCCCGCGCGGCAGCGCGCATCTCCGGGCCCGCGGTGATCAACAGGCGCGCCTTCAGGCTGGCCAACAGGCCACCCACGGCGCGGTGCTCCGCCACGCTGTTGCGACCCAGCTCGCGCATGTCGCCGAGCACGGCCACGAACGGACGCCCGGCCTCGGTGGCGATGCGCGACGCCGTCTTTATGGCCATGGCGGTGCTGGCGGGGTTCGCGTTGTAGGTGTCGTCCAGCAGCAGGCGCTCCCCCTTCAGCGGGCGCGGCACGAGGCGCCCCGGCTCGGGCTCCACCGCCGCGAGGGCCTGGAACGCGTGGTGGGCCACGAAGCCGAGCGCCTCGAGCACGGCCGCCACCGCGGCCACGTTCTCCGCGGCCGAGTCTCCGATCAGGCGCACGCGCAGCTCGAGCTGAGCACCTGGGTCACGCTCGTCGGCGGCGCGGTCGAGCGCGATGCGCGTGCCGCTCGCGTCCACCTCGAGCACGCGGGCGCGCCACAGGTTGTCGGGGCCGAGGCCGTAGCGCACCTTGCGCTGCGCGGGCGACAGCGCGAGCTGACGGGTTACGTGGTCGTCGTCGCCGCAGCCCACCGCCACCTGGAACGGCGCGAGCGACGCGAAGAGCGCGCCCTTCTCCACGGCCACGTCCTCGAGAGTGCCAAGGCCGGCGGTGTGGGCGACCGCCACGTGCGTCACCACCGCCACGTCCGGACGCGAGATGGCGGCCAGCCGCGCGATCTCACCGGGCTCGCTGGTGCCCATCTCGATGACCGCGTGGTCGTAGCGCTCGTCCAACATGAACAGCGTCATGGGCACGCCCACGCGGTTGTTCAGGTTGCCCGGCGTGGCCCACACGCGCGTGCCCACCCCCGCGAGGCCCGCGGCCATCAAGCGCTTGGTGGTGGTCTTGCCCATGGAGCCCGTGATGCCCACCACGCGGCCCGGCCACTGCGCGCGGTGCTCGCGAGCCAGCTCGCCGAGGGCGACGAGCGTGTCGTCCACGGCCACCCCACGCAGGGTGGGATGGCCCTCGAGCGCAGGATGCCCCTTGCGCACGATCACGAAGGCCCCCGCGTCCGCGGCGGCACCAAGGAAGGCGTGCGCGTCGTGACGCTCGCCCGACAGCGCCACGAACAGGCGGCCCTGCGCCAGCTGACGCGAGTCGAGGCAGACGCCTTCCACGCGGCTGTCACCGGATGTCCCAGGCAGCAGCTGGCCACCCGTGATGCTCGCCACCTGGTCCAGGCTGAAGCGCGCGTGGTTCTGTGGGATCGCGGTCGCCATCAGGCTTCCCTCCGGGGTCGGGCGGCGAGCGCTGTGGCGGCCTCGATGCGGTCGTCGAACGGCACCTTCGTGGTGCCGAAGATCTGGTAGTCCTCGTGCCCCTTGCCCGCGATGAGCACGGTGTCCGAAGGGCGCGCGCTGCGAATGGCCAGCGCGATGGCCTCGCGCCGATCGACCACGCGGGTGTACGCGCGGGAGGCGCTGAAGAGGTCTTCCGCAGACGCGCGCGCGATGTCCGCGCCGGCAAAGCCACGCTCCACGTCGTCCAAGATGGACTCGGCGTCTTCGGTGCGCGGGTTGTCGCTCGTGAGCACCACGAGGTCACTGGCTACGCTCGCGGCCCGGGCCATCAGCGGGCGCTTGCCGCGGTCACGGTCCCCGCCGCAGCCGAACACCGTGATGAGCCGCGCGGGGCTGAGCGCACGCAAGGCCTGCACCGTGCGCTCGAGCGCGTCGGGCGTGTGGGCGTAGTCCACGAACACGGCGACGTCTTCGTCGCAGGGGACGCGCTCGAGGCGACCGGGGGCACCCACCAGCGAGCGGCAGGCCGCGATGGCGTCCGCGTAGGACACCCCGAGCGCCGCAGCGCAGCCGAGCGCCACGAGCAGGTTCTCGAGGTTGTGGGCGCCGACCATCGGGCTCTCGAGCGTGTGCTCGCCGTCCGGCGTGTGCAGCGTGGCGCGCAGGCCCGCGCGCGTCATGGACCAGGCCAGCACCCGCAGCGGCGCCTCGCTGTCGGCACGCACGGAACAACGCAGCACGCTGCCCTCTGCGCGGTCGGCCAGCGCGCGGCCGAAGTCGCCGTCCACGCAGATGACGCTCGCGCGCGGGGCGTACTCGGTGAAGAGCAGCGCCTTGGCCTCCCCGTAGGCCTCCATGCTGGGGTGGAAGTCCAGGTGGTCCTGCGAGAGGTTCGTGAACCCGGCCACCGCGAAGCGCGTTCCTGCGGTGCGCTGCAGCTCGAGGCCGTGGCTCGAGACCTCCATCACCAGGTGGCTGGCGCCGGCGTCCACCGCCTGCGCCAGGTAGCGCACCAGGTCGTCGGCTTCCGGCGTGGTGTAGCCCGACGTGGTGGTGTAGCCGGGTCCGCGCACGGCCACGGTGCCGATCAACCCAACGCTCTTCCCCATGGCCATCAAGATGGCCTCGAGCAGGTAGCTGGAGGTGGTCTTGCCGTTGGTGCCCGTGATGCCCACCACCTCGAGGGCGGCCGAGGGCTCGCCGTAGACGAGGTGCGAGGCGAACGCGAGACCACGCCGCACGTCGGCCGCGATCAGCTGCGGGAGCGAGAGCCCGGCGATGGGCGCGCTGGTCAGCACCGCGCAGGCGCCGGCGCGCGCGGCCGCGTGAGCGAACTCGCTTCCGTCGACGTGCTCGCCCGGCAGCGCCACGAAGAGATCCCCTGGCGTCACGCGGCGCGAGTCGCGGTGCACGCCCGTGACCACCACGGCCGCGTCGCCTACCAGCGACTCGGCCACGCCGAAGCGCAGCAGATCCGCGAGCGTGACCGCGACGGCGTGCGTACGCATCGGGCTCACAGCGGCCTCCGGGGCGCAGGTCCGGCAGGAGGTGTCGCGGCTGCCAGGGTCCCGCTCTGGTCGGGCTCGATGGCCTCGTCCACGTCGAAGCGCGGGCGTTGCAGCACGAGGCGGATGGGCGTCTCGGCGGTGCAGAAGG
>CAZEAA010000257.1:0-2574 GCA_964510015.1 uncultured Sandaracinaceae bacterium | reverse complement strand
GCCTGCGTGCCGAAGGCGCCGGGCGCGGGCTCTTGCGCCACCACGATGCCCGAACCCTCGAAGCGCGGCATCAGGCCCTCGCGGTGCAGCGTGATCAGCGCGGCGCGGGCGCTCATGCCGCGCACGTCGGGCACGAGCACCTCGCCCTCTTCCGGCTCGCGACGCGTGATGGCCGGCACGGGGGGCAGCGTCCCGGCGTAGGCGTCGCGGGCCGCGACCACGCCCTCGTCGCCGTTCACGGCAGCGTCGTCCCCTACCGGTCCTTCACCAGCCGCCACGCCCTCGGGCGTGCGTCCTTCACGAGCGGCACGCGCCGCTTCACGCGCGGCGATGCGGGCGTCACGGCGAGCCGCTCGCAGCCGCGCCGAGTGCTCGGCCAGCGCCTGGCCTCCGCCGTTGGGTGGCACGCCCAGATGACGCAGCGCGGCCTCGCCCACGCGCCGGAAGACGGGCCCCGCAACGATGCCGCCCGCGTGGGCGATGAGCGGCTCGTCGATGACCACCGAGATGACCAGGCGCGGGCTCTCCGCCGGCACGAAGCCCACGAACGACGACAGCCACTGGTCGCGCGCGTAGCCGCCGGTGACGTAGTCGGCCTTCTGCGCGGTGCCGGTCTTGCCCGCCACCAGGTAGCCGTCGATGGCCGCTTCGACGCCGGTACCGCCGGGCCCCGTGACGGCCGTCATCATGTCCGCCACGAGGCGCGCAGTGGCCGTGGGGATCACCTGACGACGCACCTGCGGGAGGTTGTCCTCCACCAGCTGACCATCGGCGTCGTGCACGCGCCGGACCAAGGTGGGGCGCATCAAGCGGCCGCCGTTCGCGATGGTGCTCATGGCGGTGGCCATCTGGATGGAGGTCACGCTCATGCCTTGCCCGAAGGAGATGGTGGCCGCGTCCATCTCGTACCAGCGGCGGTAGTGACGCAGCACGCCGGCGGTCTCCCCAGGCAGCGGTAGACCCGTCTGCTCGCCGAAGCCGAAGCGCCGCATGGCGCGGTAGAGCCCGCTGCGCCCCATGGTGGCCGCGATGCGCGCCGTCCCGATGTTGCTCGAGAACGCGATGATCTGCGCCGGCGTCAGGTTCTGGTAGTGGTGCGAGTCGCGGATGGTGTTGTCTTCGTCGACCACCATCTGTCCGTCACCGCAGTCGAACATCTGGTTCGAGCGGATGGTGCCCGCCGCGAGCGCGCCCGCCACCGTGAAGGGCTTCACCGTGGAGCCCGGCTCGAAGCGGTCGGTCACGGCGCGGTTGCGCCGCGCGCTCACGTCGAAGCGCCCCGGTGAGTTGGGGTCGAAGGTGGGGTAGTTCGCCAGCGCGAGGATCTCGCCCGTGTTGGGGTCCATGACCACCACGTGCCCGGCGCGCGCCTCGAAGGTCTGCACTGCCAGCGCCAGCTCGCGCTCGGCGATGTGCTGGATCTGCCGGTCGATGGTGAGCGTGATGTCCTGGCCGCGCTGCGTGGTGCTGTCCAGCAGGTGGTCCGAGTACACCACGCGCCCGCGTCGGTCGCGCACGGCCTCGAACTCGCGCTCGGGCCCGCGCAGCCGCTCCTCCATGAAGAGCTCGATGCCCTCGATGCCCTGTCCGTCCACGTTGGCGAAGCCCAGCACGTGCGCGGCCAGCTCGCGGTTTGGGTAGTAGCGCCGCGCCTCTTGCTCGAGCCGCACGCCCGGGATGGCCAGCGCCGCGATGCGCTCGGCCTGCTGCGGCGTGACGTGACGCTTGATGAAGGCGAAGGCGCGGTCCTCGCCGAGGCGACGCGCCACGGTCGCGACGTCCAGGTTGGGGATGATGCTGGCCAGCTGCTGGGCCGAGGCCATGGGGTCGCGCCCCGCCGCGCGCAGCTCGCGCGGGTTGGCGGTGACCGTGTCCACGTCCACGCTCACCGCCAGCTCGGCGCCGTGACGGTCGTAGATGGTGCCGCGCTTGGGGGAGAGCCGCACGTTGCGCGTCTGCAGCCGCTGCACGTGCTCACGGATGACGGGGGCCTCGGCGATCTGCACCGAGTACGCGCGCAGCAGCACGCGCCCCGCGAACACGGCGAGCAACAGCCCCAGGAACGCGATGCGCACCTTCAGCCAGCGACGCCGCGCTTGGGGCAGGTTGTTCATCGCACCCTACCCGCCGTGGCGCGCCGGTGCGCCTCTTCGTTGTCGATGGGGATGATGCGCGCCGGCGTGGGCACGCTCATCTCGAGCGAGCCGCGCGCCACCGTCTCGATGCGCGCGGCCTGACGGAGCGTGGCGGCCTCGAGCGACAGCTGACGCCGGCTCTCGACCAGGGTGCGCTGCTCACGACGGGCGTCGCCCACCGTGTAGGCCAGGCGCACCACCTCGGCCCGGATGGAGAGGTGCACCACCACGGCGGCCGCGCTGGCCACCACGGCGGCGAACCACAGCACCAGGAAGCGCGCGTTCATGGTGCCACCTCGCGCGGGACGCGGCGCGCGGCGCGCAGCTTGGCGGTGCGCGCGCGCGGGTTCGCCGCGAGCTCTGCGTCGCCCGCGGTAATGGGCCGCTTGGTGGTGGGCGTGAGGCACGGGTCGTCCCCAAAACCCAACATCACGATGCG
>CAZEAA010000256.1:0-8876 GCA_964510015.1 uncultured Sandaracinaceae bacterium | reverse complement strand
TCGCCGTCGCCGTCGCCGTCGCCGTCAACGACCACGACCACGACCACGACCACGACCACGACCACGTCTACGACGACGTGGACGCGGGCTCTACCGCGAACACCCGACGAACCTCCGGAAGCCTGCTCACCACCACGAGCCCGAACACCGCGGCCGCGCCGCCGAGCAGCCACTGCAGCGGAGCCCACGCGGCGCAGGCGCCGAGAGCCGTGGCGCCGATGGCTGGCGCGGCGCGGAAGATCAGCCCGTACGACGACATCACGCGGCCCTTCATGGTGGGCTCGCTCATGGTCTGTGCCATGGTCTGCATGCCGATGTTGCAGACCACGTGGAACACTCCGGCCACGGCGATGGCGAGCAGCACGGCGTGCAGCTGCGTGGTCAGCGAGAAGACGACCAGCGTGAGCGCGATGCCGAGCGCCGCGCCGAAGGTGATGCGTACCGTCTGGTCCGCGGGCTTGGGCTTCAGCATGTAGAGCGCGCCACAGAGCGCGCCGAGCCCCTGCGCCGTCATCAGCAAGGAGAGCGTCTCGGGGCCGCCGCGCAGGACGTCACCCGCGATGGCAGGGAAGAGCTCCACGAAGGGCCGCGCCAGCACCGCGAAGCCGAGCGCCAAGAGGAAGATGGTGGCCACCCGCGGCGTGCTGCGGATGTAGGCGACACCGGCGGCCACGTCCGACAGCAGCGGCTCCTGGCGCGACGCGAGGCCTGGCCGGTCGAGGGGTCCGCGCAGCCACAGGACAGCGGCGATCATGCCGAGGTAGGACAGGGCGTTGATCAGGAAGACACCCGCAACGTGCCCGCGGACCATCACCACGCCCGCGATGGCGGGGCCCACGCTGCGCGCCAGGCTCACGGCGATGGAGCTGCTGGCGATGGCCTGCGCCATCTGGTCGGGGCGCGCGAGCGAGCCGATGGCCACCATGCGCACCGGCAGGTTGAAGCCCTGCACGCTGGCCTCGAGCACGGCCCACACGAAGAGCAGCCCGATGGTGAGGTGCCCGCTCCACGCCAGTCCGCCCAGCAGCAGCGCGAGACCGATGGAGAGCGACTGCGTGATCAGCATCAAGCGCAGGGGGTTGCTGCGGTCCGTCACGGCGCCCGCCAGCGGGGCCACCCACAGCGCGGAGAACAGGTCGCTCAGCGCGATGGCGCCCACCCACGCGGGCGAGTGCGTCAGCTCCCACGCGAGCCAGCCCACGCCGGTCTTCTGCATCCAGCCGCCCACGGACGAGACGCCGTGACCTGCGCTGAACACGACGAAGTCCGGGATGCGGGTGGAGCGCGGCGCGTGGGCTGCGGAGGGCGTCTCGGGGGGCAGCAACCCACTACTCATTCCACGTGTTCACAGCCTCCGCTACGCGCTATGAACCGTCAGACCACCCCATGCGGACCCTTCTCACCTACCTGTTGATGGTCGGCGTCCCGCTGGGCGGGCTGGTGCTCATCCTTCACTACGGCGCGGCCCTGCAAGCCCCGGGCGCGGTCGGGGGGCGCTGGCAAGTGGCCGAGACCGGCACCGAGGTGGTGGTGGAGCAGTCCGGGCAGTACCTGCACGGGCACATCGAGGGCGAGGCGTTCCAGGCGCGCATCGAGCCACGCGGGAGCGACCAGCACGTGAGCGTGGAGCGGGGCCGCTGCGCGGGGCTGCACGCGTTGCTGCGCCCAGCGCAAGACGGGTGGACCGTGGAGCTCTCGGGTTCGGACTGCGTGAGCGCCGAGGCCACGGCCTACACCCTCGCGCGGGTGGAGTGACCGGCCGATGAACGCCCTCTCCATCTTGCTGGTCCAGATCGCCGTCGTGCTCGTGGCGGCGCGCGTCATGGGCGCCCTCTTCCGCCTCATGGGTCAGCCCCAGGTGGTGGGCGAGATGGCCGCGGGCATCCTGCTCGGGCCCTCGTTCTTGGGCTGGATCGCGCCCGAGTTCTCGGCGCAGGTCTTCCCGGCCGCCAGCCTCGGCAACCTGGGCGCGGTGAGCCAGGTGGGCCTGCTGCTCTTCATGTTCATCGTGGGCCTCGAGTTCGACCCCAAGCTGCTGCGCGGCCGGGGCGAGGCGGCCATCGTCACCAGCCACGCCAGCATCGTCGCGCCCTTCTTCCTGGGCGCGCTGCTGTCGATCTACCTCTACCCGCGGCTCTCCGACGCGAGCGTGGGCTTCACGGGCTTTTCGCTGTTCCTGGGCGCCGCCATGAGCGTCACGGCCTTCCCGGTGCTCGCGCGCATCCTCACCGAGCAGAACCTGCTCCGCACGCGCGTGGGCGCCGTGACCATCGCCTGCGCCGCCATCGACGACGTGACCGCCTGGGCCATCTTGGCGGTGGTCATCGCCATCGTGCGGGCCAGCGAAGCGCACGTGCCGCTGTGGGTCACGCTCGCGGGCTCGGTCGTCTACGTGGCGCTCATGGTGACCGTGGTGCGGCGTGGCCTCATGTGGTTCGAGCGCCGCCACGAGCACCTCGGGCGTGTGGACCAGACCGCCATGACCGCAGCCTTCCTCGGGCTGCTGCTGAGCGCGTGGGTCACGGAGGAGCTCGGCATCCACGCGCTCTTCGGCGCGTTCTGCTTCGGCGCCATCATGCCCAAGGGCAAGCACTTCGTGCACCAGCTGAACGACAAGCTGGAGGACCTCACGGTGCTCTTCCTGCTGCCGCTGTTCTTCGCCAACGCGGGCCTGCGCACGCAGATCGGCCTCGTGCAGGGCGCCGAGATGTGGAGCTACTTCGGCCTGATCATGCTGGTGGCCGTGGCCGGCAAGTTCGGCGGGTCCACGCTCGCGGCGCGCGCCTCGGGGCTCAACTGGCGCGAGGCCGGCGCCCTCGGGATCCTGATGAACACGCGCGGCCTGATGGAGCTCGTGATCCTCACCATCGGCATCGAGCTGGGCGTCATCTCGCCCGCGCTGTTCGCCATGATGGTGCTCATGGCGCTGCTCACCACGTGCATGACCACGCCCATCTTGCAGGTGCTGTATCCGCTGCGCCTGCTGCGCGCGGACGAGGCCGAGCGTGGCGACGCGGAGCTGCGCGTGCTGGTGCCGGTGGGCATCCCCAGCTCGGGCCCGGGGCTCTTGCGCGTGGCGCGCGCGCTGGTGGCTCAGGCCAAGCAGGGGCGCATCTATCCGCTCCACTTGCGCGAGCCCAGCCACGAGCTGACCGACATCGACGAGACGCTGCGGCCCGAGGACGAGCACTGCTTGAAGCCCCTGATCCAAGAGGCCGACCGCACCGGGCTGCCCGTGCGTCCGATGGTGTTCTCGTCGCAGGCGCCGGCGCGCGACATCGTGGAGGTGGCGCACCTCAAGGGCGCGCACTGGGTGGTCATCGGGTGGCACAAGCCGGTCATGACGCAGCGCGTGCTGGGCGGCGCCGTGTACGACGTGCTGACGCAAGCGCGCAGCAACGTGGCCGTGTACGTGGAGCGCGACACGCGGCCGTGGAAGACCGTCTTGGTGGCGCACCGCGATGGGGAGCTCGACCACGGGGCGCTCGAGGTGGCCGTGGACATCGCGCGGGCTGACACCGAGGTCCGCCTGAAGGTGCTGGACGTGGTGAGCCCCGGCGCCTCCACGTTCGACGCGCCGTTCCTGCACGAGCCAGGCCTCGCGGGCCGCGTGCAGCTGGTGCACGTGGAGACCGCCGAGCCGCTCGACGCCGTGGTGGAGCACGCGCGCGACTGCGACCTGGTGGTCATCGGCGTGTCGCGCACCTGGGGCACCGACCCCCAGTTCTTCGGCGTGCGCCACGAGCGCATCGCCCGGGAGACCCAAGCCTCGCTGCTGCTGGTGCGGCGCCAGTCGGCCGTGGCTAGCGACGCCGGGGTCACCACCCCCGCGAAGAAGCACTCGGTCCCGCCCGCGCTGGCCAGCTGAGGCGCCCCTCGGCTCACCGATCTGGGACGGAACGCGGTTCCGGGCTTGTGGGAACGCCCCCGATGGGACATGACTGCGCGTCGGCGCCACCCCCGAGGCCGCCTGGAGACCACCCGCATGTCCCGTATCGTATGCAAGTTCGGCGGCTCGAGCCTGGCCGACGCCAATCAGTTCCGCCGCGTCCGCGCGATCGTCGAGAGCGACCCGCGTCGCTCCATCGTGGTGCCTTCGGCCCCGGGCAAGCGCTCGTCTTCCGACGCGAAGCTGACCGACCTGCTCTACCTCTGCCAGCACAGCGCCACGCTCGGCTCGGACTTCAGCGGGCCCTTCACGCAGGTGCGCGACCGCTTCCTCGAGATCGAGCGCGACCTCGGCCTCAGCGGCGGCATGGCGGCGCACCTCGACGCGCTCGAGGCGGCCCTGCGCGAGGGCGTCACCAAGGACTTCGTGGCGTCGCGCGGCGAGTACCTGAACGGTCTCCTGATGGCGGCCTACCTGGGCGCCGAGTTCGTGGACCCCGAGCACTTCATCATCATCCAGCCGAACGGCAGCGTGGACCCGCTGACCTACCCGCTGCTGGGCAGCCGCCTGGCCGACGAGAGCAAGCGCTACGTGGTGCCTGGCTTCTACGGGCGTGACGGCAAGGGCCGCGTGCGCACCTTCTCGCGCGGCGGCTCGGACATCTCGGGGGCCATCGTGGCGCGCGCCGTCATGGCGGAGCTCTACGAGAACTGGACCGACGTGTCGGGCCTGCTCATGGCGGACCCGCGCATCGTGAAGGACCCGAAGCCCATGCAGGAGGTCACCTACGCGGAGATCCGCGAGCTCTCGTACATGGGCGCGTCCGTGCTGCACGACGAGGCCATCTCGCCGGTGCGCGAGGTGGGCATCCCGATCAACATCCGCAACACCAACGCGCCGGAGCACGACGGCACGCGCATCGTGAGCAGCCTGAGCCCGCACGTGGAGCAAAGCACCGAGATCGCGGGCATCGCCGGCAAGAAGGCGTTCGCGATGATCAGCGTGGAGAAGAGCCTGATGAACAAGGAGGTGGGCTTCGGCTACCGCCTGCTGGGCATCCTCGAGCGCCACGGGGTCAGCTTCGAGCACTGCCCGTCCAGCATCGACAGCATGAGCGTGGTGGTGGACGCCACCGAGATCGAAGACAAGATCGACGCGGTGCTGGGCGAGATCCGCAGCACGCTGCAACCCGACAAGGTGGACTTCGTGCCGTCCATCGCGCTCATCGCCATCGTGGGCGAGGGCATGTCCAAGACCATCGGCATCGCGGCCAAGGTGTTCATCGCGCTGCGCGACGCGAAGGTGAACGTGCGCATCATCAACCAGGGTGCGTCGGAGCTGAACATCATCGTGGGCGTGGTGCCCGAGGACTACGAGCGCGCGCTCGGCGCCCTGTACGAGGCCTTCGTGTCCGGCCCGGCCGACACCTCCCAGAGCCGCGCCTCGCGCCCGCCGGGCGCGTGATCAGGAACGCGCCCGCCGGGCGCGTGACCATGACCACCGGAGGGGCGCTGGTCCGCGTCTGCCTGCTGTCGCTGCTGGGCTTGCTGGCGCTCTCAGGCTGCGGCGGCAGCGCGCCCGCCACCGAGACCGCGGCGCCGAGCGCGCGAGCGCCGTTCCTGTGGCGCGTGGAGAGCCCGAACGGGCGCGTGTCCCACCTGATGGGGACCATCCACGGGGGCGTCACGCTCGACGAAGCGCTGCCCGCCCCGCACGACGACCTGCTCGCGAACGCGACCAGCGTGCACGTGGAGTCGCTGGTGGACGACCCGGCTCAGCTGATGGCCTTCGCGCAGCGCATGATGCAGCCGAGCCCGGTGCCACTCTCGCAGCGCGTAGCCGCCGCCGACTTCGAGGCGCTGGTGGCACAGCTGGGTGCGTTCCCGCGCGAGCGCCTGGACAGCCTGCGCCCCTGGGCCGCGTTCTTCGTAGTGCTCTCCGTGCGCCTCACCCGCTCGCTGCAGGCGCACGCCGCCGAGGCGGGCACCGACCCGGCCGCACCCGCCATGGACGCGGTGGTCTTGCAGCGCACGCGCGAGCGCCAGCTGCTGCCGCAGCCGCTCGAGCAGATGAGCGAGCTGGCCGACATCTTCGAGGGGCTCGACGAGGGCGTGTATCTCGCGATGCTGGCGGACTTCGCGCAGCCCTTGCCCGAAGACGGCAGCGACCCCGAGGCCGAGCAGCTGGCGCAGCTGGTGGCGGCCTACCGCGCGGGTGACCTCGACGCGGTCAGCACGCTGGTGGACGCGCTGAACAGCGGCGAGAGCCACTCGGCCTTCTTCCGCATGCTGATCGCGCAGCGCAACACCCTGTGGATGACGCGGCTCACTCGCGCGTTCAACGAGGGCGGCGCCTTCGTGGCGGTGGGCGCCGCGCACCTGCCCGGGCCCGAGGGCTTGCTGCAGCAGCTCGGCGCGGCGGGCTTCGTGGTCACGCGGCTCTGAGCCTCACCGCTTCGCCAGCCGCACCCGCTCGCGCAGCGCCTTGGCCACGTGGCCGCGCAGCCAGCGGTGCCGTGGGTCCCGGGTGAAGCGGGCGGCCCAGGCCACGCACATCTCGAGCTCCGGCGTAGCCACCGGGCACGGCTGGCGGTGCAGACGAGGCGCGAGGGTGCGCGTCACCTCTTCGGGCAGGGTGGCCACGAGATCCGTCTCGGCCACGATGGCCAGCGCGGCCTGGAACGTGGGCACGGTGACCGCCACGCGGCGCGTCTTGCCGAGCGTGCGCAGCGCGTCGTCCACGTAGCCGCCCTCGGTGCCGGTGGGGGAGACCAAGAGGTGCTCGGCCGCGAGGAACGAGCTCAGCGTGAGCTTCTGACGCCGGCGCGTCACGCACACGAAGCGGCGCGTGTACTCCCGGCTCAGCACCAGCGCGTCGAGGTCGGGTATGGCGTACTGGCCGCGCATGTCCGGCAGCACCAGCACGTCCACCACGCCGCGCAGGGCCTCGCGCGCGATGTCGAGTGAGAGCGGGCGAATGCGCACGTCGAGGCCTGGCGCTTCACCGCGGATGCGCGTCAGCAAGCCACTCGCCAGCATCGCCTGCTGGTCGTCGCCCAGCCCGAGCGTCACCACCCCGCGCGCCTCGGCGGGGTCGAACGTGGGCTGCGGAGCCAGCACGCGCGCAGCGCTCGTCAGGGCCGAGGTCACGTCTGGCAGCAGCTCCGCCGCACGGCGTGTGCGCACCAGCCGCCGGCCGCTGCGCACCAGCAGCGCGTCCCCGGTGGCCTCGCGCAGCTTCTCGAGCGTGCGGCTCATGGCCGGCTGGCCCACGCCCAGGCGCTCGGCGGCCAGCGTCACGCTCTCGGTCTCGAGCAGCGCGGCCAGGGCGGGCAGCAGCTCGGTCGGGGTCTGGTAAAGCATGTCAGGCATGCATGGCTCATAGCAAATCAATCGATTTTCCGCATGCCATGGCGGCGGGCATGGTGGGGTCTGAAAGCGAGGCCAACATGACCCCGACGCAGAACACCCCTACTCAGAACCCTTCCGTGAGCCCTCCTTCGTGTGTCCCCGTCGCCGTGGTCGGCGCCGGTCAGATCGGCACGCCGCTCGTGGCGCGTCTCCGCGCGCTCGGCCACCCCGTCACGTGGCTGAGCCGTACCCGGCCGGCCCAGGTGCCCGAGGGCGTGCAACACCTGTCGGTGGACGCCCGCGACGCGGACGCGCTGAGCCAGGCCGTGGCCGGCGCCGCCGCCGTGATCGCCGCCGTGAACCCCGCCACCTACGACGCCCGCGTGTGGGCCCGTGAGCTGCCGCCGCTGCACGCGGGGATCTTCGCCGGCGTGGCGCGCGCGGGCACCCGGCTGGTGCTGCTCGACGCGCTCTACCTCTACAGCCTGGGCCACGGCCCGCTTTCGCCCAGCACGCCGCACCAGCCCAGCACCGAGAAGGGTGCCATTCGCAAGCAGCTCGCCGACCTGCTCGGCACGGCGCAGCGTGAGCAGGGGCTGCGCGCCACCGTCCTCCGCGCGCCCGACTTCTGGGGCCCGGGCCTGCACAGCGCGCTGGTGTCCACGGCGGTGCTCGACGGCCTGCGGGACGGCAAGCGCCCGCTGGTGCTCGGGAACCCGGACGCCGTGCATGCCTTCGCCTACCGGGATGACGTGGTGGACGCGCTGATCCAGCTGGCCCTCGCCGAGGGCGACGTGGAGGGCCGCGTGTTCCATGCCCCGGTGCTGCACGTCAGCCCGCGCGCGCTGATGGGCGCGCTCACCGAGGCGCTGCGCGTGGAGGTGAAGCCGCGCGTGGCCCCGCGCTTCCTGCTGCGCCTCGCCGGCCTCTTCGATGCGTCGACCGGAGGCCTGGTGGAGATGCTGCCGCAGTGGGAGCAGCCCTACTTGGTGGACGACAGCGCCTACCGCGAGCGCTTCGGGGCGAAGGCCACCACGCTCGAGCAGGGGGTGGCGGCGATGGTCGCGGCGTGAGCGAACCTCAGCGCGACATCCACACGATCTGGTCGCCGCGCACTTCGAACTGCACGCGGTTGCGGATCATGGCGCCGAACATGTTCCGGCCGAGGACATCGCACGTGGAGAGCCAGCAGTGGTTGCGGCTGACGGCGAGCGCCGGGGCGGAGCAGTTCTCGACATCGATGGAGTCCGGGTCGTGCGCGGTGCTGCGCATGACGCGCTCCGCGCCGATCAGCTCGCCGTCCCACCCGCCCACCGTCGGTGCGTCACCGCAGACGAGCATGCGCGCCGCGTGCTCGATGCGCTGACGACGCAGGCGCTCGGCGCGCGAGTGGTTGCTGCGGCGCGCGCGCTCCACCCGCCTGCGCAGGTCAGTCACGCTGCGCTCCTCGCCAGCGATCGCGGCTTCGTCGAGGGCGTCGATGGCCCCCAGCGCCGCGTCGTAGGCGTCTTCAGCCGCGACCGCGTCGGCGTGCTCCGCGTCGAGCGCGTTCTCCGCGCTGGCCAGCACCCCGAGCCGGCGCGTGTGCCGCGACGACTCCGCGAGCAGGGTGGCGTGCCGCGTGTGCAGCGCGGCGC
>CAZEAA010000255.1:0-8932 GCA_964510015.1 uncultured Sandaracinaceae bacterium | reverse complement strand
GCCGGAGGTCGCCGACGTGACGGCGGCGCCGCTGCTGCTGTGCACCGAGCCGGTGTTGACGGCGCTGCCGTACAGCGTGGACATTCGCTGAGGCGAGGGCAGACGCTCGGCTCCCGGGCTAGCGCCAATTGCCGAGTGCAATGTAGGCTCGGCTCCATGCGAATCGTGGTCGCCCTCGCGTTGGCTGTGTTGGTCCCCGCGTGCTCCTCGGAGCCAGACGCACAAGGGCAAGGGGGAGGGGGCACCGACGCTGCTTCCATGTCCGACGACGTGGGTGCGGGCACGGACCTGGCGCAAGACACCAGCCTCGACGACGCGGGGGCGCCGGTCTGCCCGTCGGTTGGGGGGGGCTACACGGTACTCATCGCACCCACCGGGACGTGTCCGGCGGGAGGACCCAACTCCTACGGCTTCTCTCTGGCGCTGGACGAACCCACGTGCGTGGTCTCCTTCTCGGGGAGCGACGACGCGCTCAACATCCTGCATCTCACGGGCTCGTCGATGATCGACGAGGGGGGCGACTTCGGCCCGGTGGCGATGACCCTGAACGACACCGCGGTGACCTGCACGGGCGACTTCACCGCAGCCTCTCCCAACACGTATGCGTTCGACTGCAGCGGGTGTCTCTTCACGATCCGATTCGGAGAGTGAGCCCGACTCGAAGGACCCTCGCTGATGTCGCGGCCACCCGCGGTTCCTTGAGCCGTCGGTTCTTTGACCCGCGCTGCCGCGTGCGAGAGCGTGGGTGCCATGAGCGTCTGTTCAGCTGCACTCCTGGGCTCCTCTTCTCGCCGCCTCGTGCTCGCCTCGTCCGCGGTGGCTCTCGCTCTCGGCCTGCTCACGGCGCATACCGCCGCTGCGCAAGGCGCGCGCGCCGGCTTGCCGCTCTCCAGCTACGCGGCCCTGCGCGCCGCCTGCGAGAGCGCCCGAGACGTGGGGCGTCGCGAGCTGTACCAGGTGTCCGTGAACACCGGAGACTGGCGCTTCGCTGCCTACGACGAAGCACGCGAGGTGTTGCCCGTGGACGCTCGCCCGAGCCTGCGCGTGCTGGCCGGCGTGGCCGCGTTCCTGCCCACGAACCTCGAGCGCATCGAGTTCCCCGTCCCCAACGGCGAGGCGGCGGCCCTGCGCGAGCGAGCCAACGGCGCCACGCTGCGGCTCGGGTTCTTCCTCGGCTTCGACGGCGAGGGCGCGCGTGCGTGCCTGGTGCGTGGTGCGGCCACCCAGAACCTGGTGCGCGGAGACCTGGCATACCTCGAGCTCGTGGACGCCGAGGGCAACGTGCTGACGCGCACCGAGTACGACCGGCTGCGCGCATGGCTGGACGACCCGGAGCGCGTGGCGGTGGCGGGCAGTGGTCCCCGCGCCGCGCTCGGTGAGCCGGTCGTCCAGGCCGCGGGTGTCGCGGCCGACGGGGCCTGGCTCGCTCGGGCCCGCACACAGCTGCCCCAGCTGGTGGAGCGTTGCTACGCGCCGGCCCTGGCGCGCGAGGCGAGCCACCGCGCCACGGTGATGGTGCGCCTGACCGTGAATCCCGCGACCGGCGCCGTGCAGTCGGCCGGTGTGGAGCTCTCCACCCTGAACGACACCGAGGGGGCCCGCTGCGTCGCCGAAGAGGTCGGACGAATGGTGAGCATCCCTGCGCTGCGCAGCACCGCCACGAGCGTGCAGGTCCGTGTGCCGGTGACGTTGCTCAGCGAGTGATCAGCGAGTGAGCGCGATCACGTCGCGCAACGTATCCGCTGGTGACGCGCTGGCCGGGACCGCGCGCATGAGCGCCACGCCGTGTACTCCGCCAGCGAGCAACACGGGCACGTCCGCGAGCGCCACGCCGCCGAGCGCGAACACCGGCAGGGGCGTCCGCCGCGCGGTGTCCACGAGCCACGCCACGCCGCGACCGCAGCCCTTGTGGGGGACCGCGCCCACGGGGCCCAGCGTCACGTAGGACGCGCCCTCCGCCTCCGCCTGCGCGAGCGACGCCTCGTCATGGCAGGAGCGGCCCACCCAGGCACCATCACGAAGCGCGGCGCGCGTCTCGGCCACGCTCGCGCTCTGCGAAGGAAGATGCACTCCTGCGCCAAGCGACTGGGCCAGGGCGATGTCGCTGTTGACGACCAGCGGCGCGCCCGTCCCCGTCAAGCGCGCCGCGGCGGCGCGCCGTGCGCCCGACGTCCACGTCTTGAGGCGCACCTGCACCAGCACGTCCGCGGGGTCCACGCTGCGAAGCGCGAGCAGCAGCGGCGTGATGGGGTCCGGTTGGTCCGCGTCGGTGACCAGCATGAGCCGCGGAAGCGGCCGCCCGGTGACGAGCGGTGGCCACGCGGCGGGCTCAGCCATGTCCGGTCACTCAGCCGCTCGTGGGCGCGCCGTCAGCCTGGGCCGAGCGCGTCTCGCTCGCGGCGGGCGCCTGGCTGCTGCCCTCACCGTCGGTGGTCTCGGGCGCGCCCTCGGCGGCGGGCTCGTGTCCGCCCAGGATCTCCTGAGCCGTCGCGGCCTCACGCGAGCTCGGGTAGCGGTCCACGATGGTCTCGAGCGTGGTGCGGCGCGCGGCGTCGTTGCCCTCGGCGTGGAAGCGCTCGCTCAGCTCGAACAGCGCCTCGGACGGGCTGTCCTGCATGCGCCGCTCCGGATCGGGGTCCGCGGCGCATTGGAAGGGCGCGCTCCCCATGACGAGCGCAAACAGAGACGCGATCAGCAGTTTCACGGTAGATCCAGGTTTCGAGCATGTTCGAGCGCGTGCTACGCGCTCAATGGTCCGAGCCGATGACCCCTTCGAGGGGGCTCGAGGCGGTCGCGTAGAGTTTCCTCGGAATCCGGCCAGAAAGGAAGGCCTCTCTGCCGGCCTCCACCGCTTTGCGCATGGCCGACGCCATCAGGACCGGGTTCTTGGCCCCCGCGATGGCCGAGTTCATGAGCACGCCGTCGATGCCCAGCTCCATGGCCAGGGCCGCGTCGGAGGCGGTGCCCACGCCCGCGTCCACGATCACCGGCACGCCCGCGTGCTTCACGATGATCTCGATGTTGTAGGGGTTGCGGATGCCGAGGCCGCTGCCGATGGGCGCCGCCAGGGGCATGACCGCCGCGCAGCCCATGTCCTCGAGCTTGCGCGCCGAGATGGGGTCGTCGTTGAAGTAGGGCAGCACGGTGAAGCCCTCCTTCACCAGCAGCTTCGCGGCCTCGAGGGTGGCTGGCACGTCCGGGAACAGCGTGCGCTCGTCGCCGATGACCTCGAGCTTCACCAGCGGCGTGTCCAGCATCTCGCGGGCCAAGCGCGCCGTGCGGACCGCGTCCTCGGCCGTGTAGCAGCCCGCGGTGTTGGGCAGGATGGTGTAGCCCCCCTCTTTCAAGAGCTGAAAGACGCTGCCCTCGCCGCGCACGCTGAGGTCCACGCGGCGCACCGCCACGGTCACCACTTCGCACTGCGAGGCGGCCATGGCCGCGCGGGCCGTCTCGTGGTCCGGGTACTTGCCGGTGCCGGTCAGCAGGCGTGACTTGAAGGTGAAGCTGCCGATGCGCAGGAGATCGTCTTGTGCCGTGTTGCTCATGTTGCTCTCGAGGGTTGCTTCAGCCGCCGCCCACGAAGTGCACCACCTCGAGGGTGTCGCCTTCGCTCAGGGTCGCGCTCGCGTGCTGCGCCCGGGGGACGATCTCGCGGTTGCGCTCGACGGCCACTAGGCGGTCGCCCAGGCCCAGCGCTTCCAGCAGGGCACGCACGGTGCTGCCGGACTGCAGCTCGCGCGTCTCGCCGTTCACGGTGACCTTCATCATCATCGTCATGGGGCGCTCATGGTAGACCGTCTGCCAGCAGCGCGCACGCTGCGCCTCCCGCATGCCTCGTCCTCGCTCACCCCTCCCCACGCTTCCAGTCGACCCGTCGCCAACGCGGCAGATCCTGCTGGGGGACAACCTGGCCGTGCTGCCAACGCTGCCCCGTGGGTTCGCGCGCCTCGCCTACATCGACCCGCCCTTCAACACGGGCAAGCGGCAGACCCACGGCACCGTGAAGGCGGTGCCGGACGAGGAGGGGACCGCAGGCTTCGGGGGCCGCCGCTACAAGCTCGCGCCCACGCGGGAGCGGCACGTCTACGAAGACGCCTTCGACGACTACCTCGGGTTCCTGATGCCGCGCATCGAGGCGGCGCTGCCCTGCCTCACGCCAGACGGGTCGCTGTTCGTGCACCTCGACTACCGCGAGGCGCACTACGCGAAGGTGGCGCTCGATCAGCTGCTCGGGCGGGCTTCGTTCATGAACGAGATCATCTGGGCCTACGACTACGGCGGGCGCAGCAAGTCTCGCTGGAGCGCCAAGCACGACACCATCCTCTGGTACGTGTTGGACCCCGCGAACTACGTGTTCGACTTCGAGGCGATGGACCGCATCCCCTACATGGCGCCCGGCTTGGTGGGTCCCGAGAAGGCGGCGCGCGGGAAGACCCCGACGGACGTCTGGTGGCACACCATCGTCCCGCCCGGCGGCAAGGAGCGCACGGGTTACCCCACGCAGAAGCCGCTCGGCGTGCTCGAGCGCTTCATCAAGGTGCACAGCGCGCCAGGTGACGTGGTGCTCGACTTCTTTGCCGGCAGCGGCACCACCGGCGACGCGGCGGCACGGAACGGGCGCGGCTACGTGCTGATCGACCAGAACCCCGAGGCCGTGGCCGTCATGGAGCACCGCCTGGGGCACACCCGGTAGCCGCGCTCAGCGCACCACCATCTGCATCTGCGGCGCGCGGTCACCGCGCACCACCGCGACCACGCGCGACTTCGGGTCCATCATCACGACGGAGCGGGTCACCACCGCGGTGTAGTGCTCGAGGCCGCGGTCCATGTCGGGGAGGCTCTGGGGGATGGCCGCCACCTGCGCTGCGCAGCCATCGTCGCAGGTCACGAAGACGCACGTGCTGCCGGCGTTCCAGCACTCGGTCGCCAGCTGACGGACATCTCGCTGCTCGTCGCCTACGACGACCATCTCGGGGTTGTCGGGCGCTGCACGCCCGAAGACGAGGTTCGGCGCGCAGGCTGACCCGAAGCCGTCCTCAGCGAAGCGGCGCCAGCGCTCGGGCTCTCCCGTGAGGTCGATGCGCATCGGGCACGCGACGTCGAGCGCGACCGACCGAGCGCCAGAGCCGGGCTCACCCTCGGTGGCTTCGCCGTCTTCGTCGTGCTCGTACGCTGCATCGTCGAGCGGCACGTCCATCACCTCGAGCGCGATGTCCACGCTGCCTTCCGCCACCGCCTCGAGGATGTCGTTGGCCTCGCTGGTGGACGCGTGCGGGAGATCGTCGAGGGCACCCCAGTTCGTGCCCGTCAGCGGATCCGCTCCATGGCCGAAGCGAGCGCCACCAGCCACGTCGTCGGCAGAGCGTCCGAAGCGCGCGCCCCCGGCCAGCTCCTCCGCCGAACCGCCGAAGCGAGCCCCCGCGCTCGCCACGTCGTCGGCGCTGCGCCCCATCGCGAGGCCCGCACGTCCGCAGTCGTCGAGGACCCGCACGGCGCCCATTAGCGTGACCGCGATGGCACCGACGACGTGGGCCAGGTACGACTTCGGCGGCGATGGCTCGGACTCCATTCGGCGACGCTACCGCGGCGCGCTGTCCATGTCTTCCAGCACGGGCGCCGAGAGCGGGGTGACCGTGCAGTCGCCCGGGCCACGTACGGTGACGTCGGCCACGCGCCACATCCACCCGGTGCCGGGCAGCAGTGAAGGACCGAACGTGGCGACTGGCGTGGTCACCGAGCCACCGCAGTAGATGCGCACGCTCACGTTGCCGCCCCCGCGGAAGGCGTCCACGGCCACGCGGTAGGTGCCGGGCACGGGCTCCTGGATGTTGATGTTCTCGGGGCCGTACCCGTTGGTGTCGTCGATGTCGAGGCGTGGGTTGTCCACGGTGCCGGCATCTCCCCAGGGCAGGCCCGTGCCGCCGCGGCAGTTCGAGTAGTTGCAGTCGAGCGCGGTGAACCAGCGCGTGCCCGCGGGGTCCATGACGTGCACGTCCATGTCCGTGTTCGGCGTGCTCCAGAACATCTCCACGCGCAGGCCCTCGTCGGACACCGCGCGCACCAGCACGTCGCAGCCCGCGTCGAAGCCGTTGCCGTCCGTGACGTCGAGGCGCAGCGGGTACTCCCCTACGATGTCCGGCTCGAAGCGCGTCACCAGCTGGTTCGCGGGGCTGGGACCCGGGGCCGTGGAGCCCGCCGGGAACATGCCGCCCGTCCACAGGATGCTGGTGAGCGGCGCGTCCGACGCCACGAGGGTCGCCGTGATCGTCGCGATGCGCAGCGGTCGCACGGTGACCACGCTCGGGCACGTCAGGATCGGCTCGGAGGGGGCCGCCTCGACCGTGACCTGGCACGTGCTCGACAAGCCGTCGTCGTCGATGGCCTCGAACTCGAGCTCGTAGCTGCCCACGCGGTCGGGCGTGAAGGTCTTGGTCAGGCCCGGCGTGGCGCCCGGTGGCACGGTGCTCATGGCGGGCCGCGACAGGAACTCCCAGTTGGTGCTGACCACGCGGCCGTCGTCCACGGCGGTGGCGGTCAGCGTCACCGGAGAGCGCGTCTCGGCCGCGACGGGGCTCGTGGGGCAGGTGACCGTGGGTCGGGTGGTCATCAGCACTTCCATCATGCACGACGCGCGCTCGCCGTCGGCGTCGGCCACCTCGAGCGTGAGCGTGTGCAGCCCCGGCGTGTTGGAGAGGAAGCTGGTGCTGAGGGCGTTGCCGGGCGTGAAGCTGGTGACCGCGCCGGCCGGCCGCTGCGTCACGGTCCACGCCACGCTGGTGATGCCCTCGTCGTCCATCGCCGTGCCCACGAGCGCGAGCGGGCGGTCGATGATGCCGCGCGCGCGCATGGGGCACATCACAGTGGGCGGCGCGTTGGCCACCTGCACCTGCACGTCGCACGAGCTGGTGAGCCCGTCGTCGTCCATGGCGCTGAAGCGCAGCACGTACTGGCCCTGGCGCGGCGGCAGCAGGGTGGTGGTGTTCGCGTTGGCCGGGTTGGGGCTGACGTTCGCCATCGGGGGCTGCGACACCATCGCCCAGCCGCGCGTGACGATGCGACGCTCGTCGGTGGCGGTGGCCGTCAACATCACCGGCTGCTGCGACATGCCCATGACGGGGCTCGTGGGGCAGGTCACCACGGGCGGCGTCATCACGCGCACGTCCACGGTGCAGGTCCCCGCCGCGTCGTCGTTGTCGCGCGCCGTGAAGGTCAGCGTGTGGGTGCCCGCGGTGTCGGACGTGAACTCGGCCACGCCCGCGTCGCCGTTCACCAGCGTCACCTGCGCGCCCATCGGCGAGCTGGTCAGGCTCCAGGCCACGGTGGCCACCGTGTCGTCGTCGGTCGCCGTGCCGGTCACCGAAAGCGGGGTGTCCACCAGCACCGTGAGCGGGCCCATCGGGCACTGCGCCACGGGCGGCACCGGCCGCGCGTTGATCACCAGCGTGCAGCCCAGCACCTCGCCGCTCGGGCTCGTGACCTCGTAGCGCACGCTGTAGCGGCCCTCTTCGGTGGGCAGCAACGTCGCCAGCAGGCCTTCGGTGGGCGTGAGGTCGGGCGGGTCCATGCTGGTGCTGTCGAGCAGGCTCCAGCCGCCGACCACGTCCTCGAGCCCTTCGCCGTGCTGGGCTTCGAGCATCACCGGGTTGCGCGGTGCTACCACCAGCATGTCGGCGCGACAGCGCACGGTCCCCGGCGTCACCACGTCCATGTCGGGCGTGCCCAGGTCCTCGGGACCGCCGTCGGTCAGGTCGCCGTCCAGCGGATCGCTCTGGTCCAACACGCTGCCGTCCAGGCCCAAGTCGTCGCCATCGACGGAGAGGCCAGTCCGCCCGCCACAACCCGTGAGGGGAGGGGCGAAGAGGGCAAGGGCGAGAAACGTCAGCGAGAGGCTGACCGGAACGACGGACGGAAGGACGGACGGCAGGGGGGATGACGGGGGCATGTCGAGCCCATCAGGTTATCAGGGCTCAACCACCCTCGGCCAGGATCCTGCCGGTGGCAAGCCCGGACCCGCTCTCACGGTCACCGCCAACGTCCCGTGTGGCACCCAACCCGGGGAAGCCTTGGGTCAGCTCACGCTCAGGCCCTCGCGCGCTTCTGATTCCAGCGCAGCCCGAGCACGATGACCACCGACACCACCAGCATGGCCCCGAGGATGGGCCATGCGCCGGGCCGGATGCCGCCGTTCAGGTCGAACATCTCGGCGCCCATGTAGCTCATGAGGAAGAGCGGCGGCGCGTAGCCCAGCAGCGAGCCCCAGAAGTGGGTGCTGAAGCGCACCTTGGAGATGCCCAGGAACGCGTGCAGCGCCTGCGGCATCCACAAGATCATGCGCAGCAGGAACACGGTGCGGAACGCGTTGGCGGCCAGGGCCTCGTCGTACTTGCGCAAGCTCGCGGGGATGCGCGCCGAGACCCAGTCCCGCGCGACGAAGCGCGCGAACGAGAAGCCGATCACGCTGGCGGCCATGGTCCCGGTCATGGACAGCGCGAAGGCCGTCTTCCAGGGCCAGATGAGCGGCGCGGCGATGACGAACACCGTGCCCGGCGCGCCGAAGGGCTGCAGGAGCGCGAAGGCGATCACGAAGATCACGTAGCCCGACACGCCCATGGCTTCGATGTCGCGCGCGAGGTCGGCGGGGTTCGAGAGCTGCGTGAACACGCCAGCGCGATAGGCGGCGACGACCCCCACGGCCACCAGCGCCACCAGCGCCACGCGCGCGATCCGCAGGGAGCGCTTCGAAGGCGCGTCTTCGTCCGGGGAAGTGGCTTCCAGTTCGAGCATGGGTCGACCTACGTCGCGGCACAGCGTAGGCCGTTTCATCTCGGCGCGTCAGGCCCATCGGCGGGCTCTTCCGTCAACGCAGGAACACTTGCCGCTCCTCCGGGCGGACGTCGATGTGGAAGTGGTCCGCGTGCCCCGGATAGTTGGG
>CAZEAA010000254.1:0-8970 GCA_964510015.1 uncultured Sandaracinaceae bacterium | reverse complement strand
CCGCGCCGGCGCGGCGAGGGGGGGCCTCGACGCCTCCGGCGCTGCTTGCCGCGCCTGCGGGCCGCGCAGCGCGTGGCGCCGAGGGGTCGTCTGCGTCGGTCTCTCGAGCGAGCGCGAAGACGCGCACGGTCGAGGCGTCCTCCATGGACTCCGCGCGCAACGTGTCCTCCGAGCGCGCACCCGGCAAGGCTGCGCGCGCGGCCCGCGTCGCGGTCCCGTCGCTCGCGGAGCCGGCCTCGTCCCCGCGCGCCAGCTCGCCCGCTCGGGACGCCGAACCCGCGCCTGCGTCGTTCGCCTCGCCGCCCAGCTCGCCGCGCGTGGCCCGGGGTGTCACGCCGGTCCGCGACCTCCCGAAGCTCCTCCAGCAGCACTTCGGCTTCCCCGCCTTTCGCCCCCACCAAGAGCAGATCTGCGCGGCCGTCGCGGGCGGCTCCGACGCGCTCGTGGTCATGCCCACGGGGGCGGGCAAGTCGCTCTGTTATCAGCTGCCCGGTCTCGCGCGCGGCGGCACCACCCTGGTCATCAGCCCGCTGGTGGCGCTCATCGAAGACCAGACGCAGAAGCTGCTCGAGAGCGGCCTGCGCGCCGAGCGCATCCACGCGGGGCGCAGCCGCGAGCAGAGCCGCGCCACCTGCCGCGCCTACGTGGAGGGCGAGCTGGACTTTCTGTTCGTGGCCCCCGAGCGCCTGGGCGTGCGCGGCTTCCCCGAGCTCCTGGCCAAGCGTCCGCCCACGCTCATCGCCATCGACGAGGCGCACTGCATCTCGGACTGGGGTCACGACTTTCGCCCGGACTACCGCATGTTGAGCGGTCGCCTGGCCGGCTTGCCCGGCGTGCCCATCGTGGCGCTCACGGCCACCGCCACCCCGCGCGTGCAGGCCGACATCACGCAGCAGCTGGGCCTCCACGACCGGGGGCGCACGCCGGAGACGTTCATCTTCGGCTTCCGTCGCACCAACATCGCGGTGGAGGTGGTGGAGGTGCCGGTCCCCGAGCGCACCAAGCAGGCCATGAAGCTGCTGCGCGAGCCCGGGCGCCTGCCGGCCATCGTGTACGCGCCCACCCGCAAGGCGTGCGAGCTCCAGGCCAAGACGCTGGGCAAGAAGCTGCGTGTGGGCGCCTACCACGCGGGCCTGCACGCCGACGAGCGCGACGCCGTGCAGAGCGCGTTCCGCGACAGCAGTCTCGACGTCGTGGTGGCCACCATCGCGTTCGGCATGGGCATCGACAAGGCCAACGTCCGCACAGTGGTGCACACCGCACTGCCCGCCACGCTCGAGGGCTACTACCAGGAGATCGGGCGCGCCGGCCGTGACGGGCAGCCGAGCCGCGCCGTGCTGATGCACTCCTTCGCGGACCGGCGCACACACGAGTTCTTCCTGGACCGCAACTACCCGGAGGTGCGGCGGCTGCAGCCGCTGTACTCCCAGCTCACGTCGGAGCCCGTCACGGTGGAGGCCCTCGGCTCGCGCTGCGCCGTGAAGCACGAAGACGCCGAGCGCTGGGTCAGCAAGCTGTGGATCGCGGGGGGCGCGCGCATCGACGACGACGGTGGCGTCACGCGCGGGGACGCGGGCTGGCCAGCGCGCTACGAGACCCAGCGGGCGCACAAGGTGGCGCAACTCGAGGCGGTGCAGGCATTCGTGAGCGCCTCGGGTTGCCGCATGCTCGGCCTGGTCGCGCACTTCGGCGACTGCTCCGACAGCGGCAAGGAGTGCGGCTTGTGCGACGTCTGCGCGCCGGGGGCCACCTCGCTGCTCGAGCTGGAGGAGCCCTCGGACGGCGACCTCGACGGGCTCGTGGCCTTGGTGGCCATGCTGAAGGAGTGGAACGGGCAGGCCACCGGGCGCCTCCACCGAGAGCTCGCGGACCAGCCCGCGGGCGCCGCGCTCTCGCGCTCGGACGTGGAGCGCCTGCTCGACGGCCTCGCGCGTGCGGGCTGGCTGCGCCTCGTGGAGGACCGCTTCGAGAAGGACGGGGAGAGCATTCGCTTCAAGCGGGCCCAGCTGGGTGACGACGCCCCCTCTCGGGCCGAGCTGCTGGCCAGCGTGCGCTTGCTCCCGCAGCGCACCGCGCGGGTGGCCGCCACCACCCGTGCGCCCGCGGGCGGCTCACGGGGGAGAGGCCGAAGCCCCAAGCGAAGCGCGAAGTCGAGCGGGGCAGTGGCCTCCCCCAAAGGGCGCCCGCGACGCACGTCGAGCGGCGCTCTGGCCGAAATGGATGCCCCCCGAGACGCGGTAGACGCGCTCCGCGCATGGCGGCTCGGGGTGGCCAAGCAGCAGCGGGTGCCTGCCTTCCGCGTCCTGACGGATCGTCAGCTCGGGGAGGTCGCCATCGCGGGCCCTCGAGACGTCAAGGCGTTGAGCGCAGTCCCCGGCGTGGGAGGGAAGAAGCTCGAGCGCTATGCCGAGGGGATCTTGCGAGTCCTTCGCCAGCTGACCTCACGCTAGGACATACACGTCCGTCAATTCGCGGGTTATTCCCGTGTGAGTGTGAAATTGCTGTTCGGGTCTTGCGCTATTCTGGCTTGGGTGTCATTCTCCGCCATCGGCGCATACGCGCCCCCGTGTGGATGGATACGCTCATGTCGGAGGATTCGATGAAGCAGGTGTGGTGCTCTCTCGTGTGTGCTCTAGGGGTCATCGCCTATGCGACCCCGGCCGCGGCCGCTTGCGGAGACTTCCGCCTCGAGGCTGGTGAGGCCTGCGATGACGGCAACACCACCCCCAACGACGGCTGTTCCGCCATGTGCGCGGTGGAGAGCGGCTTCATCTGCGAGGACATCTTCTTCACGCTCGACGGAGTGAGTGACCTCGGTGTCGGTGGCGATGGGCCTGCGAACTGGGTCCTGGACGCGGACAACCGGGGTGTCCGTGAGACCATCAACTCTCACGCCGCCGTCTACTCGACGATCATGCCCTCCCAGGTGGGTGAGATCGTCTTCGACGCCCGCGTCGAGACCACCACCGACGACGACTTCTGGGGTTGGACCATCGGCTACGACACGGGCGAGATGAGCGCCACCGCGGCCCCCGCCAGCACGGACTACCTCTTCTTCGCGTGGAAGCAGGAGCAGCAGACCAGCGGCGGAGCCGACCGACACAGCGGTCTGGGCCTCACCCGCGTCACGGGGAATGGTAGCGCGGCCAACTACTGGCTCGGCTCGGGCGGCGGCCTCAGCATGATCGCCGAGTCCACGAACTACCCCATCAACGAGGCCCTGGCCAACGGCGAGCGCACCAACGGCTGGGACGACAACCGCTGGTACCGGGTGAACATGATCGTGACGAACACGCGCGTGCGCATCTGGATTCGCGAGGGCAACACCACGAACACCACGAACCCCAACAACCGTGGCTTCCCGGCGTTGGACCGCACCACGCACCTCGAGTTCGACGTGACCTTGGCGGTTCCTCCCGGCAACTTCGGCTTCTTCGCGTACTCGCAGCCCGACCTTCGCTTCGACTTGGTCAGCCCCCAGTCCGACAGCGTCTGCGCGCGGGACACGGACGGTGACGGCGTGGTGGACACGTCCGACCTCGACACGGATCGCGACGGCGTGCTCGACCTGGTGGAGATGCCGGGCTTCACGGTCGACCCCGACAGCGACACCGACCTCGACGGGATCCCGGACTGGCGCGACCCGACCAACGTCCCCGGTGGCTGCACCGCGAGCATGGGGGTGTGCACCACGCTGCCGGCCGCGCTCGACGTGGACGGTGACGGCGTGCCCAACCACCTGGACCGCGACTCGGACGGGGATGGCCTGCCCGACACGCTCGAGACCGGGCTCACGGACGTCACGGCGGACGGCATCCCCGACGCGTGCACCTCGGTCACCGCCGCGGGCGTCTGCGTGGCCGGCGGCCTCGCGGCAGGCACGCTCCCTCCGAACACCGACGGGCGGGGCGGGGCCAACTTCCTGGACCGCGACTCCGACGCCGACGGCATCCCTGACACGCTCGAGGCAGGCCTCACGGACGCCAACTTCAACGGCGCCCCCGACGCGTGCTCGGCCGTGACGGCCTTCGGTCTCTGCACCGCGGGTGGCTTGGTCAGCGCGGCGTCGCTGCCCAACACGGACATGAACGGGCTCCCGAACTACGCCGATCGGGACAGCGACGGCGACGGGCTCACCGACGCGCGCGAGGCGGGTCTCCTGGACGCGAACGGCGACGGTGTGCCCAACGCCTGCACGGCGGACGCGGCCAGCGGTCTCTGCACCGCGGGCGGCATCGCGGGGGCGTTCCCGAACAGCGACACCGACGGCATCGTGGACTACCTCGACCTCGACAGCGATGGGGACGGCCTCAGCGACACCATCGAGGCGTACGACACCGACGGGAACCAGGTCACCAATCGGCCGCCCGTGGGAACCGACACGGACAACGACGGCATCGACAACGCGTTCGACCCGGACTGCGTGATGGCCGTCTGCGGCGGCACCCTCGGCGCTCCGGTGTTGGGTGTGCTCACGGCCGCGCAGGACGCCAACGGCGACGGCACCCCGGACTGGCTGACCGTCTGCGGTGACGGCTATCGCACGGGCACCGAGCCGTGCGACGACGGCAACACGAGCGGGGCGGACACCTGCACCAACGCCTGTCTCATCACGCTGACGAACCCGTGCACCAGCGGTCCGCAGTGCGACAGCGCCATCTGCAACCCCACCTCCATGGTGTGTGCGTCCTGCACCAACAACAGCCCGACCGGGACGGACACCGGCTGCAGCGCGGCCCTGCCGGCGTGCGTCACCACGGGCGTCACCAGCACGTGCGTGGAGTGCGACGTCACCGCGCAGTGCGGCGCCGAGGTGTGCAGCGCCAACCTGTGCGAGGTGTGCGTCGACAGCGGCGCCGGCACGGACACCGGCTGCAACGCCGCCACGCCGAACTGCATCGGAGCCAGCGGCGCGCGTCAGTGCGTGCAGTGCACCAACGCCGCGCAGTGCAGCGACGGCATCGCGTGCACCACGGACGCCTGCACCAGCAACGCGTGCGTGAACACCCCGGTTGCGGCCGGCAACGCCGGCTCGTGCGGGCTCGGCCAGGTCTGCTCGGGCGCGCCCACCAACATGTGCGTGACCTGCAGCGACACGTCGCCCATGGGCACCGACGCGGGCTGCTTGGCGCTCGTGCCGCACTGCCGCACCACGGGCACCAACGCGCCCGTGTGCGAGCCGTGCATCAACAGCGCGGCGGGCTCGGCCACGGACCTGGGCTGCAGCACCAACACGCCCTACTGCGTGGCGGGCAACGGCGGCGCGAGCTCGTGCGTGGCGTGCCTCACCGGCGCCGACTGCGGCGACAACAACACCTGCACCAACGACGTGTGCACGGCGGGCGCGTGCTCGAACCCGGCGGTCAGCACCGGGACGACCTGCTCGGGCGGCGTGTGCAACGGCGCGCTGCCGGCGCTGTGTGAGGCGTGCATCGACAGCGGCTCGGGCACGGACACGGGCTGCAACGCGGCGAGCCCGCACTGCATCGGGGCGAGCGGCTCGCGGCAGTGCGTGCCGTGCACCACGGCGGGGCACTGCAACGACGGCGTGGCGTGCACCACGGACGCCTGCACCGCGAACGCCTGCGTGAACACGGCGGTGGCCTTGGGGAACCCCGGCACGTGCGCGGGGGGTCAGGTCTGCTCGGGCTCGCCCACCAACCTGTGCGTCACCTGCACCGACACGTCGCCCATGGGGACGGACGCGGGCTGCATGGCGGGAGCGCCGCACTGCCGCACGTCGGGCAGCGGGTCTCCCGTGTGCGAGCCGTGCATCAACAGCGCGGCGGGCTCGGCCACGGACCTGGGCTGCAGCACCAACACGCCCTACTGCGTGGCGGGCAACGGCGGCGCGAGCTCGTGCGTGGCGTGCCTCACCGGCGCCGACTGCGGCGACAACAACACCTGCACCAACGACGTGTGCACGGCGGGCGCGTGCTCGAACCCGGCGGTCAGCACCGGGACGACCTGCTCGGGCGGCGTGTGCAACGGCGCGCTGCCGGCGCTGTGTGAGGCGTGCATCGACAGCGGCTCGGGCACGGACACGGGCTGCGACGCGGCGAACCCGCACTGCATCGGGGCGAGCGGCTCGCGCGAGTGCGTGCCGTGCACGACGGCGGCGCACTGCAACGACAGCGTGGCGTGTACGGACGACGCGTGCGTCTCGAACAGCTGCACCAACACGTCGGTGGACGTGGGTGAAGCGGGCATGTGCACGGGAGGCCAGGTCTGCTCGGGCGCGCCAGCTGATGCGTGCGTACCCTGCGCCGACACCGAGGTCACCGGAACCGACGCGGGCTGCATGGGGGCCACCCCGTTCTGCGACGTGGACGCGGGCGGCAACACCTGTGAGCTCTGCGTGGACAGCGGCACCGGGACCGACCTCGGCTGCGGCGGCGCCACGCCCAACTGCGTGGTGGGTGCCGGCGGCCTCAACGAGTGCGTCAGCTGCATCAGCAACTCCGAGTGCAGCGACGGCAACGAGTGCACCAACGACGTGTGCACCAGCGGCATGTGCACGAACCCGGCGCAGTCCGAGTTCACGCCGTGCTCCACGGGTGTTTGCACGGCGGCGTCGGTCTGCGCGATGGTCAGCGTGACCGTCGATGGGCCGGCCGACGGCACGACCATCACCAACTCGATGCCCACCCTCACGGGCACGGGCACCCCGGGCAGCACGGTCAACGTCAGCATCGGCGGCAACCCGGTGGGCATGGCGGTGGTCGACGCGAACGGCACGTGGAGCCTCCCGCTCTCGTCGCCGCTCGCCGATGGACCGCAGATGGCGACCGCCACCATCGTGGTCGGCCAGCTGATGGACGACGACACCACCAGCTTCATCATCGACACGGCGACCGAGGTGAGCATCACCTCGCCGGAGGACAACACCACCATCCTCGACTCCACGCCGCTGATCCGCGGCACGGGCGAGCCCGGCGCGACCGTGGTCGTCAGCCTCGACGGAACCGAGCTCGGCACCGTCACGGTGGACGGCAACGGCGATTGGTCGCTCGACGTGGTCACCCCGCTGATGAACGACACCTACGTCCTCGAGGCGGTCGCGACTGACGCGGTGGGCAACATGGCGACGGCGACGTCCACCTTCGCCATCGCGTCGGACACCGACATCGAGATCACCGGGCCCGTCAACGGCGCGCTGATCAACGACAACACGCCGACCATCACCGGCACCTCCATGCCGAACGCCTCCGTGGAGGTCAGCATCGAGATCGACGGCACCGACGTGGTGATCGGCACGGTCACCGCCGACGGCGACGGCAACTGGAGCATCGACGTCACGACCGCGTTGTTGGACGGCCCGTACGTGGTGTCCGCCGTCGCCACCGACCTGGCGAACAACATGGCCGAGGACACGTCCACGTTCACCGTGGACACCGAGACCGCGGTCACCATCGAGACCGTCGACCCCGTCACGGGCGTCATCACCGGCACGGGCGAGCCCGGCGCCGAGGTGGTGGTCACCCTCGACGGCGAGACGGTGGGCACCGTCACGGTTGGCGTGGACGGCACCTGGAGCATCGACACCGACGGCTTCGGCGTGGGTGAACACGACGTCACCGCGACGGCCACCGACACGGCGGGCAACACGGCGACCGACACCGAGACCGTCACGGTCGACGCCCCCGACGCCGGCACCCCCGACGCCGGCATGGCGGACGGCGGCACGGCGTTCGGCGCCGGCGGCCTCGCGGGTGGCGCACGCTGCGCTGCTCACGCCCCGGCGGGCAGCAGCTGGCCCGGCGTCATGGGCTTGCTGCTGGTCGGTTTGGCCCTCGCCATCCGCCGCCGCCGCTGAGCCTCATACCGCCCCTCGCCGTGAGCGAGGGGCACCCCAGCACGAAGAAGGCCGCCCCACTCCGGGCGGCCTTCGTCGTGCTGGGGGTGTGCGACCGCGGCGGTGTCCGATCGCAGCGGGTGTGCGACCGCGGCGGTGTCCGATCGCAGCGGGTGGCTCATCGGCGCGCGATTTCCGCGTGGCGCCCGAGCGTGATGCTCCGGCCCACACCACCAAGCGCGTGCGACTCGCCCGCTGGCCCGCGCTCAGCGACCCGCGAGGAAGCGCGCAGCCGACTCGGACGTGAGCTTGAAGTTCGCCTCCACCCGCGTCCGCTCGCACTCCGCGCCCGCGTGGAAGACGCTCACGATCGCGTGCGGGTCGTCCTCGTCGGGGACGATGTCCAAATCCACCCGGACCCGCTCGCCGGACGGATCCAGCGCCATGACGCTGCGGTGCAGCTGCGCCCGGAGCTGCTGCTCGTGCCGCGTGCGCACCTCGTTGGCCGCGCGCACCAACACCGTGAACGCGCTCGCATCGAGCGGCTTCGGGTTCTTCTTGTCACGCCCCATCGTCCACGGCCCCACCAACGCCGGCTCGGACTCGCCATCCCGCGTCATCTCCACGGCCCAGCCCTCGTCCTCCTCGTTCTGGATGATGCGCGCGGCCCATCCATCCCCACACCACCGTGTGGCCTCCTGCACCAACGCCGCCGCGCTCACCACCTCATCCAACGAACTCACCTGATCGACTTCGGAAGCATCCATCCGAGCGATATGCCCGAAGACTGAACGCATGTCCAGTAAGGCAGCCCGTCATCCCTCGAACAGCCCAAAATAGGCGTCGATCAGCCGCTCCCCGAAGAACAAGAACTCGAGCGCCCCCAGCGCCAAGAAGGGCCCAAACGGAATCATCATCCGCGCCCCCTCGGACGGGGCGTCGGTCTCGGACTGGGCCTCGGTCTCGGCCTCGGCCCCGGCCTCGGCCGCGGCCCCGGCCCCGGCCTTCGGCATCCCGAACCCGATCCGCATCATCGCCTCCTCCTCGGCCAGCAGCTCCGGCCGCCGTCCGAACAGGTCCTTCAGGTATCCGAGCAGGTCCTCCCGCGGCCAACCGTCCATCGGGTCCGGCCTTGGCGGTGGCAGCAACGACCCTCCCGACACGTAGCTCACGGC
>CAZEAA010000253.1:0-8989 GCA_964510015.1 uncultured Sandaracinaceae bacterium | reverse complement strand
CGGGTGCGGCGCAGTGTGCAGGTTTCGGTCTCTGGCGAGAACTCGATGACCACGTGCCCGCGCCGCAGCTGGCCCATGATCTCCTCGCGCTTGTCCTCGAGGCTGAACTCGGTCTGGCCGTAGTCCGTGCCCTCGCGGGTGATGAACTCCTCGATGACGCCGATCAGGGCGTGATCGCTGAGCTTCTGCCAAGGGATCAGGATGGCCTCGCTGCTGTCGCCGAGGTCGTCCTGGGATTCGTCGTGTGGGTCGTGCATGGGCCCCTTATCGTCGCTCAGCGCCCACTTACGCTCAGTTCGTAGCTGGCGGTATTCGGCGACCCGCCATCGCGCACGTAGACGATGTACCAGCCGGGCTGGACGTGGGTGACGATCTGCTCGTTGGGGGTCTCGCTGCGGCTCGCACCCAAGGGCTCGGCGCGCAGGTCGCGCAGTTCGAGGTCCACGTCGGTGCGGTCACTCTGGCCACCGCTGCCGAACACGCGCAGGCGCACGGTCAGCCACATCGCCGTGGGGACGTGCACGCGATAGGCCTGCACCGCGTCGCGCCCGTTGCCGGGCCGCGGCGGGCCACCGCTGGGGGCCGGGTCGGAGATGCTGTCGATCTTGCCACCCACCGTGCTGCCCAGCGCGATGTCGAGCGGCCAGAGGGGCACGTCGTCGAGGGGCAGCATCGCCTCCGGGTGCCCGCCGGTCAGCAGCAGGTGCTTGATGCCGAGGCCGTTGGCCGTGCCCGTGCGCACGAGGTGACGCAGGAAGGTGGTGATGTCCGGGAACGCGCCCGGCTGCTGCGCGAGGGTGCGCATGGCGGCGAACACGGCGGCGGGCCCCAGCGTGATACCGTCGTTGTCGGTGTCGGGCAGCGCGAAGGCCGCGTCGCTCGGGCCGCCGTCCGACAGGTCCCAGAGGATCTCTTCCACGCCGGCCTCGGAGCCCATCCCGCGGGGCCCCTCGGCGGACTGCGTCTCGAGGTCCACGGCCACGCGCAGCGACCCCTGCGGCTCGATGCCGATGGTGTCCACGTAGATGGGGTTGCCGAGCACCGCGCAGGCGAACCAGCTGGCGCGCCCTTCTTCCCAAGCGAGGCCCGGGTCGATCAGCACGCCGCCGGGATGCGTCCCGCCGTGCGACGAGTCGGTGGTCATGACGTCCATCACGAAGTGCCCGAACTCGTGGAGGATGATGGCCTCGTCGTGCTCGTCGGTGTCGGTGGTGCTCTGACGTCCGGGCTCGCCGCCCAGCAGCTCCACGCTGTAGCGACCGCTCCCGGCCACGCGCTCGGCCCGGTAGTAGCTCCACTCGGTGGTCACGCCGCGGCCCCAGTAGGCATAGAACGGCGGCACGTGCTCGCCCGTCCAGGCATGCACCGCGCGAGCGCCGCGCAGCACGGTGTCCAGCAGGTGCAGCGCGCCGGCCAGCTCGGTCTCGTCGCCGATGCGGATCTCCACCGCCTCGGGCCCCGCGGCGTCGCTCGCTCGCTCGGGCAGCGGCACCACCAGCTCGTGCGGCTGGTGGCCGAATGGGTCGCGCGTGACCGCGAGGTCGAAGCCGTCCGCGGCGATGTAGGCCCGCACGCGCAGCGCCACGTCGGCGCCGGTCACGCGCAAGGCGAAGAGGCCGTCGTCGTCGGTCACCGCCGAGGCCAGCACGGTGCCGGCCGAGTCCACGGCGTCCACGGCGACGCGCCGCGAGGGGCGCAGCGTCTCGGCCCGTGACGCACCCGTGGGTGTGGGCTGGCGTGTGGCGTGCAGCAGCCGGCCCGCGATGTCGCGCGTGTCGGCCGGGCCCGCGGCCTCGCCGCCCGCAGCGGGGGGAGGCAGTGAAGCGCAACCGAGTGAAGCACAAGCGAAGGAGACGAGCGCGAGCGCGACGGCGAGGCGGGGGGTCTTCACCAGCCTAGTGTACCAGCCCGCCGAAGAATTCTTCCTCGCGGGCGGAGGCGAGCGAGCGGCGGCAAAGCATCCCGACCGCACGGTCACCCCTTTCCGAAGGCCGAAAAAAGTGCTTCATTCAGGCTCAGGAGCTGAGTATGGGTGTGCTTGATTCTCTTCTGGTGCGTTTCGCTGGTGTCCGCTGCAGCGCGCTCGCGCGGGTTCGCGGTCGGCTCGCCTTGGCGCTGCTCGCTGGGCTCGTGTGGCTCGTGTCTCCAGAGTCGGCGCTCGCCTATCCCGATTACGGCAGCGTCGGCGACTATCCCGTGGCCAGCGGCTACGTCTGTCAGACCTGCCACGTGGCCGACGGCGGCGGGGCCGAGTGCAGCGGCATCTCGCGGGCGCCTTGTCTCAACCCCTACGGCGCCTCCTACTACTCCTCGGGCTACGCGGCCACGACCGGGCTCAATCCGGACAACGACAGCTGGACCAACAGCGTCGAGATCCTCAACGCCGGCGCCAACGACATGCCCGGTTGGCATCAGGGCGCCGCGGAAGCGGGCTGCAACATGGAGACCTGTGCGTTCTCCGTGGCCGCGGGGGTCTTCAGCACGTGGGGGAGCTACCAGCTCTGTAGCCAGAACGTGCAGTGCCGCTCGTATCACACGTCGTCGCAGCGCTACTACTTCGACTTCCGCTGCCGGCCCGGCACGTCTGGCGTGGCCAACACGTCCGCGCACGACTGGGGCTGCACCGACGACAACGAGTGCGCAGGGAACCCCTGCTCGCCGGGCATCTGCACGCAGGACTCGCTCGCCAGCTGGGCGTCCCCCGGCTACTCGTGCAGCGGCTGCCCCGCGGGATACGCCCTGAACGGGGCGCAGACCGCGTGCCTGCTGATCAACGAGTGCACGGCGAACGTGGACAACTGCGCCGCCGTCGCCGTGTGCAGCGACCCCTCCAGCGCCGTGGGCAACTACACCTGCACGTGCCCCGCGGGCTACAGCGGCAACGGGCGCACGGGCCTCGGCAACACGGGCTGCACCGACATCAACGAGTGCGCCAGCAACCCCTGCGGCGCGAACGGCGTGAGCTGCACCCAGACCCCGATCGGCTCGTGGAGCTCGCCGGGCTACACCTGCACCTGCGCCACCAACTACGGCTTCAACGGCACCACGTGTGTGCTCACCAACGAGTGCACCACGCTGCCCACCCCCTGCGTGGTGGGCCTGACCACCTGCAACGACCCCACGCCGGCGCAGGCCAACGGTGACGCCGTCTGCACCTGCATCGCGGGCTACACCGGCAACGGGCGCATCGCCGGCACGGGCTGCACCAACATCAACGAGTGCGCGGTGGGTGGCGGAAACAACTGTTCCGCGAACGCCATCTGCATGGACACGCCCGGCTCCTTCACCTGCACGTGTCGCCCCGGCACCACGGGCAACGGCGTGGTCTGCACGGACACCAACGAGTGCGCGGCGCCGCAGCCCTGCGGCGTGGGCGGCACCTGCTCGCAGATCGCGCTCGGCTCGTGGGTGGCGCCTGGCTACACCTGCGCGTGTCGGGCGGGCTACAGCAACAACGGCACCACCTGCGTGCTGCAGAACGAGTGCCTCGCGGATCTGGACGACTGCGTGTCGCGCGCCACGTGCAACGACCCGAGCAGCGCGGTGGGTGACTTCGAGTGTCCGTGCGCCGCCGGGTACTCGGGCAACGGCCGCGCGTCGGGCACGGGCTGCAACGACGTGAACGAGTGCGACCTCGCAGAAGACAGCTGCGCCGACCAGGCCACCTGCACCAACACGGTCGGGTCCTACACGTGCGCCTGCAACCCCGGATACGAAGGAAACGGTGAGGTCTGCACCGACCGGGACGAGTGCCTGGACGGGTCGAACGACTGCTCGCCCTTCGCCGACTGCGCCAACACGCAGGGCAGCTTCGGCTGCACCTGCCGCTCGGGCTACCAGGGCACCGGCACCAGCTGCATCGACGTGGACGAGTGCGTGGTGGACGACCCGTGCTTGGTCAACGAGGTGTGCGTCAACAAGCTGGGTGAGGCTCCCGTGTGCGAGTGCGCGCCGGGCTTCACGCGGGTCGAGGGTGTCTGCCTGCGGGCTTGCGGCGACGGCGTCCGCGGCCTGGGCGAGGGCTGCGACGACCAGAACACGAGCGCAGGCGACGGCTGCGACGAGGGCTGTCGCGTGGAGAGCGGCTGGGCGTGCTTCGAGCCACCCGGCAGCCCCAGCCAGTGCACCAACCACTGCGGTGACGGCACCATCGACTACCCGGCCGAGGATTGCGACGACGGAGAGGCGAACAGCGACACCGAGCCGAACGCGTGCCGCACCGTGTGCCGCCCCGCGTCGTGTGGCGACGGCGTGGTGGACGCCGACGAGGCCTGCGACGAAGGCGACGGCAACTCCGGGACGGCGCCTGACGCCTGCCGGCCCACGTGTCAGGAAGCGTTCTGCGGCGACGGCATCGTCGACGAGGGCGAGATCTGCGACCCCGGGACCGGTGTGTCCATCGACGGCGAGCGCTGCCAGCAGCGCTGCTTCTCGGACGCCGGGATGGGCGGCGGCGGCGGCTGCACGGTGACGCGCGGCGAGCCCACGGGCACCCCTGGCACCCTGGCGTGGGCGGCGCTCCTGCTGCTCGGGCTGGTGGCCCGTCGGGGGCGGCGCCGGCGCTGAGCCCGCTGAGTCACCGGCGCGGGCGCGCCCAAGCTGAGCGCCATGGTCTCGGGACTACGGCGCCATGCGCTGGGAGCGGGTGCGCAGCGAGCGGATGATCATCACCTGCACGGCGGCCACGAGCCCGTGGCTGAAGTACGGGTTCCCCTCGATGACGCGACGCACGAGGCGCGTGGTCTCGCCGGGATCGAACTGCGACCAGCCCACGATGGCCGCTTCGCGCCACGGGAAGGCGTGCGTGTCGAAGCGGAAGTGTGCGCTGGCCAGGCTGCCGCTGAGCCCGTCCACTTCCACGGCGCCACCGGGCACGGTCTCGTGCAGCAGCATCTCGCCGCCCACCGAGACCAAGGGAACGGGGATGAGCCAGCTGAAGCGCGTGCCGCGCTCGGTGACCTCGATGGTGTCCGAGCGGCTGCCGTCCATGAGCGACTCGCCGAACTCCTCGGGCGACAACATGACGCGCCGCATGCGCTCGACGGAGGTGCCGGTGCGCGCCAGCGACGAGACCGCGTGCAGGGTGTCGCCCTCGAGGTGCAAGAACACCAGGTCGCCGCGGGCCAGCAGGTCCGCGTAGCGGTTCACGTCGAACGCCGGGCGCGTGAGCGGGCGCAGCGCGGGTGCCGAAGCCGGCGCCGCGTAGCCGTGCCGCCGCTGGGACTCGTCGGCCGTGGCGAGCAGCATGGTCATGGCCAGCGCGATGTTGATGGTGCGGTTCACGCTGTTGCCGCCCGAGGCCATCTGCTGGCTCAGGTAGTTGGCGTCGCGCATGTCGATGCGCGTGGCGAACACGAGCACGCACGAGTCCGGTGTCTCCGGGTAGATGCGGAACAGGAAGCGCCCCACCCCGAGGTCACCGTTGGTGCTGGTGACCTCGATGAGGTGACCGCGCGTGGGGTGCCCCGGATACACGGTCATCACGTTGTCGCCGCGCAGGGTGAAGATGGCCACGGTCCAGTGCCAGCTGTAGGCCACCTGCAGCCCCTGGCGCGTGCGCACCTCCACCTCGTCGAGCGCGGGCATGAAGGCGCCGTAGTTTTCGGGGTGGCTGACCACCTCCGCCACGAGCGCCGCCGGCGCGTGGATGCGGGCCATGAGGGTCACCGCGGGCAGCTCGGTCTGCGCGTTGCTGAACTCGGTGAGCATGACCGGCCCGTCGTCGAGGTGCGGCATGAGCACCTCGCGCTCCGACGGCAGCAGCGCACGCAGGCGCGCCTCGTCGGCGCCGATGGGTCCGGTGGGGGTCTGGGCTCGGGCCGACGGACTGGCGGAGCACACCAGCGCTACCAGCGCCACGGGGAACAGCCAGCGCGGCCGCGCACGAAGCAGGGCGCGGACGGAGGACGAAGCGGGGCACGGGCGCAGCACCCCGAACAGACGTCGCTGGGCTCCGGTTGCTTCAATCCGCATGGACACCGTGTAGCAGCCGCGTCGGCGCCGCGCCTCTTGCGCCAGATTGGTCGTTTGGGGCGCGGACGTGGCATCCTCGGCGTGATGTACTGTCAAGCTTGCGGCGCCAAGAACACCGAAGACGCGCGGTTCTGCAACATGTGTGGGTCCAGCATCGCGGCCGCCGGCGCGCCGGGGGGTCCCATCGCGGCGCCCACGCAGCTCGGGGTGGGTCTGTCGCCCAGCGCGGATCCCAAGGCGCAGAACGTGCCCATGGCGCTCGCGGCCACGGTCCAAGGGCCGCTCTTGGCGAGCCAGCCCGGCAAGGTGGTCAGCGCTCCGGCCGCGGGGGGCAGCCCAGCAGCGCGTCCCGCCGCGGCGGGGGCAGCGGGCGGGGCGGCGCCCAAATACGACTTCGCGCCGCACACGGCCGAGCTCGAGGGCCCCACGGGCTACATGGCCAACGCCATGAACAACACCATGAGCGTGTCGCTCGAGGCCATCGGCGTGCGCTCGAGCCGGCGCACGTGGGCCACCATCGTGCTCGCCTCGGTGGCGCTGATGGGCCTCGGCGCCCTCATGATGCACTTCGCCAAGGGCCGTGAGCCCGCGCCCGCGCAGACTGGCGGTGCCGCGCCGGACGACCCGTTCATCATCGGGACCCCGGTGCCCGAGGGGGAAGAGCTGCCGGGTGTGGACTTCGTGTCCGGGACGTCCGACGCCCCCGGGGGCTCCTCCGCGGGTGGCAGCCCCGGCAGCACGCCGGGGGGCAGCGTGGCCACGGGGAGCACGGGCGCGGGCAGCAGCATGAGCGCCACCGGGAGCACGGGCAGCACCGGGAGCACGGGCAGCACCGGGAGCACGGGCAGCACCGGGAGCACCGGGTCCACGGGGAGCACGGGCTCGAGCAGCAGCATGAGCGCCACCGGGAGCACGGGGAGCACGGGCAGCAGCGGGAGCACGGGGAGCACCGGGAGCGCCGGCTCGACGGGCAGCACCGGGTCCACGGGGTCGACCGACGCGCCCGAGGAGACCGACGCACCCGAGGAGACCGATGCCCCCGACGGAGAAGCGGCGCCGGGCGAGCGCGACATCGAGATGGACATGTACGCGGGTCGCGTGCGCTTCCTGATCCGCCGCTACTACGCGGCGCGCGCGCAGACCTGCTTCGACCGCGCCACGCGCGTGAACCCCTCGCTCTCGGGCTCGGTCACCATCGGCATGACCATCGGCCCCGACGGTGCCGTGTCGGCCGCCCGCGTGGCGCGCAACACCACCGGGGACGACGGCCTCGGCACGTGCCTGCAGAACGAGGTCCGTCAATGGCGTCTCTCGCCCCCGCCCGGCGGTGAGAGCGTGATGATGAACCTGCCCTTCTCGCGCTGACCGACGCCCCGGATCGAGCCTTGACCCCCATTTCGAAGCGCTTTCCTCTGTCGACGGGCATCACGCTCGCCGGCGACTACTACGAACCCCTCACGCCAGCTGGCCAACCGGGCAACGACGGCAGCCCGCCCGCGCCGCTGGTGCTCTTCCTGCACGGCGGGGGCCAGACCCGTCACGCCTGGGGAGGCGCCGCCGCGCGCCTGGCCGAGGCCGGCTTCCCCACGCTCACGGTGGACCACCGCGGTCACGGCGACAGCTCGTGGGCCGAAGACGGCGACTACCTCTTCCCGCGCTTCGCTGACGACCTCGACGCGCTGCTCCCGCTGCTGGGCGAGAAGCCCATCCTGGTGGGCGCCTCGCTCGGTGGCCTGAGCGCGATGGCCGTGGAGGCACGCCACGCCGCAGCGGTCTCGTCCGGCATCGTGCTGGTGGACGTCACGCCGCGCCTCGAGCGCGAGGGCGTGATGCGCATCATCGAGTTCATGAAGGAGCGCAAGGACGGCTTCGCGTCGCTCGAAGAGGTGTCCGCGTTCGTGGCGTCGTACCTGCCGCACCGGGAGACGCCGAAGAAGGGCAGCGGTGGCGGGCTCGGCATCGAGAAGAACCTGCGGCGCCGCGAGGACGGGCGCTACGTATGGCACTGGGACCCGCGCGTGCTCGACGCCTGGACCCCCGGTCGCTACTCGGACAGCCAAGCGGCCGCCATGATCGACGACCGCCTGGAGGCGGCCAAGCGGCTGGACGTGCCGGTGCTGCTGGTGCGCGGGCGCATGAGCGACGTGGTCAGCGAGGAGGCCGTGCGCGAGTTCCTCGAGTGCTGCCCGCACGCCGAGTACGTGGACCTCGAGGGGGCGGCCCACATGGTGGCCGGGGACAAGAACGACGCGTTCGGGGAGGTGGTGCTCGACTTCGTGCAGCGTCTGCGCCATAAGTAGAACGTGTTCTACTGCTCCGCCGGCCCTGACCCGCGGGGCCTCTCCGTGGAGTGAGCGACATGGCGGTCGATCCCGAACTCTTCAAGCAAGGTCTGCGGCGCTGGGCGAGCGGTGTGACGGTGGTCACCACCAAGAGCAGTGACCAGCCCCACGGCATGACGGTCTCCGCCTTCTCGAGCGTCTCGGCCGACCCGCCGCTGGTGCTGGTGTGCGCCAACCGCAACTCGCGCACGCACGGCGTCATCCGCGACGGAGGCCGCTTCACCGTGAACGTGCTGGCCTCGGACCAGCAAGACGTGAGCGCGGTGTTCTCGTCCTCCAAGCTCGAGGACTCGCGCTTCGACCACGTGGCCTGGCGTCCCGGCCTGGGCGGCGTGCCGCTCATCGACGGAGCGCTGGTGAACCTCGAGTGCCGCGTGGAGCACAGCCACGACCACGGCAGCCACACGATCTACGTGGGCTACGTGGACGTCGCGCACGTCGCGGACAAGCGGCCGCTCTTGTACTACGACGGTGCCTACCGCGACGTGGGCTGAATCTTCGTTGGGATAGAGTCTAGCTTGGCGGAAGGGTGATTGGGGCACCCATGGCTTCAACCCCTCGATTCGTCACAAGTCCCAAGTGGTGACTGGAGTGTCGAATTGGCTTCTGGGAAGGTGAATTGGGGCACCCCCGGCTGAAGCCGAGGGCAGCAAACTACGCATGGATAGTCCTAA
>CAZEAA010000252.1:0-9019 GCA_964510015.1 uncultured Sandaracinaceae bacterium | reverse complement strand
CAACCGTCTGGGCCCGGGTGCTAGCCTGGGCCTGGGGGCCATCGCCCTCGCGCTCTTCATCCGCATCGTGTTCTTCGAGGCGTTCGCCATCGACGGGCCGTCCATGGAGCCCTCGCTGCTCAACGGCGACCGCGTGGTGGTGGCCAAGTACCCGTACGGCTTGTTCCTGCCGTTCTCGCGCGAGGCCATCCTCACGTGGGGCTCGCCCGAGGTGGGCGACGTGGTCATCGTGAAGAGCCCGTCGGACGAAGAAGACATCGTGAAGCGCGTCATCGGCGTGGCCGGCGACACGGTCTCCATGGTGGACGGACAGGTCTTCCGCAACGGCGAGGCCGTGCCCACCGAAGAGGTGGGGGCTTGCGACGAAGAGTCGCAGAAGGTCGTGGACCCCGAGTGCCGCGTCTACGAAGAGACGGTGGGCGAGCGCTCCTGGCACACCAGCCACGCGGACCTCGGCTTCGCGGCGCGCGACCTCGCCAACTGGGCCCCCGTGACCGTCCCCGATGGCCACATCGTGGTGCTGGGTGACCATCGCGATCAGTCCAACGACAGCCGGCGCATCGGGCTCATCCCGCTGAGCCGAGTGAAGGGCCACGCGCTCTTCATCTACTGGTCGAACGACCCCGGCCGCGAGCACCGCTGGGGCCGCATGTTCCAGGGGATCCGTTGAGCCACGGCGCGGACGTCGAGGCGATCCGCGCGCGCCTGCGGGACGAGCTGGGAACGCTCGTGGTCGACGCCCCCGAGGCCGTCGCGTTCGTGTACCCGAGCCCCTACCACACGGGCATGTCGTCGCTGGGGTTCCAGACGCTCTACCGCGCCATCAACCAGCAGCCCGGGCGCGCCGCGCATCGCGCGTTCCTGCCCGACGACGTGGCCGCCGCTCGTCAGAGCCGCGTGCCGTTGCTCACCTACGAAGCGCTGCGGCGCGTCAACAGCTACGAGGTCATCGCGCTCTCGGTGGCCTACGAGCTGGAGCTCGCCGGCGTGGTGGAGTGCTTCGAGCTCGCCAACCTGCCGCCGCTCGCGAGCGAGCGCAGCGCGCGTCACCCCATCGTAATCGCGGGCGGCCCGCTCACCTTCTCGAACCCGCTGCCGCTCGCGCCCTTCGTGGACGTCATCCTGATGGGCGAGGCGGACGAGACCATCCACCAGGCCCTCGACATCATCTTCGAAGGCGGCGAGCGCGCGGACGTGCTGCGCGCGTTGGCCGACCGCATCCCCTCGGCCTTCGTCCCTTCGCTGCACGGCGACGCCATGCCGCCCGTGGCGAAGTCGAACGACGCGTGCCTACCGGCGTACTCGCAGATCCTCACGCCACACACCGAGCTGCGCGAGATGTTCTTGGTGGAGCCCGAGCGCGGCTGTCACCGCGGCTGCGAGTACTGCGTGATGCGCCGCTCCACCAACGATGGCATGCGCACCTTCGACATCGAGAAGGTGCTCTCGTTGGTGCCCGAGCAAGCGCGCCGCGTGGGCCTGGTGGGCGCCGCCACCACCGACCACCCGCGCATCGCCGAGCTGGTGGAGTCGCTGTGCGACACCGGCCGCGAGGTGGGGCTCTCTTCGCTGCGCGCCGACCGACTGAACGACCGCCTGTGCGCGGCGCTGCGGCGCGGCGGGCAGACCGTGCTCACCACTGCGAGCGACGGAGCCAGCCAGCGCATGCGCGACCGCATCCAGCGCCGCGCCCCGGAGAGCGTGCTCGTGAACGCCGCCGAGTTCGCGCGCGCGCACGGCTTCAAGCGGCTCAAGCTCTACATGATGCTGGGCCTGCCGGGCGAGAACGACGACGACGTGGACGAGCTGATCGCGTTCAGCGTGCGGCTCAGCAAGATCGTCCCGCTGTCCCTGGGCATCGCCCCCTTCGTGGCCAAGCGCAACACCCCGCTCGACGGCGCCGGCTTCGCGGGCATCAAGCTCGTGGACCAGCGCCTCGACCGTCTGCGCAAGGGCGTGCGCGGCAAGGTGGACGTGCGCGGCACCAGCGCGCGCTGGGCCTGGGTGGAGTACGTGCTGGCCCAAGGCGGTCAGGCCGAAGGCCGCGCCGTGCTGGACGCCGTGCACCAGGGCGGCGCGTTCCGCGCGTGGAAAGACGCGTTCGACGCGCTGCCGGCGGAGCGGCCCGCGCGGGTGTTGGTGCGCCCGGGCAACAAGCTGGGCCGGGCGCTGCAGGTGTTGGGGTAGGGCGGGGAATCCAGCCTGTTTCAAGGCAATTGGGCACCCCCGGCTGAAGCCGAGGGCAGCAAACCAGGCCTGGGCGACCTGAAAGTCCCCCGTGCGGGGGACTGAGTGAATGTGGACTCAGAGGCCGTCCTACCAAAGTTACCCGGACCCCACATAGGTGGTCGGCTCCCGCGGCTGCGTTCGGGTACCTCGTGTAGAACACCCCCTGTTGTCAGCCACGTAGTCCACGCCGAAGGGCGGGGACTTTAAGAGAGTCCAAGCGTAGTTTGCTGCCCTCCGCTTCAGCGGGGGGTGCCCCAAATCGCCTTCCCAGAAGACGTTTCGGTTTCCTGGTCACCATCGAGGATTCGTGTCGGGTGCGACCCAACGCACGTCCGAGAAGAGCGGTGCCGCAACCGGACCGCGCAGCGCATCCATGGCGTGGATGACCTCGTCGTACGGCATGTCCGCCGTGGCCGAGAGATCCACGCGTTGAGCAGACCCAAACTCCGCCCGCAACGCCTCTGCACAGCCACGCAGCGCGAGCCAGTCCTGCTCGCCACCCACGCGCGGCACGGTCACCTCGCCGTCTCCGGCCGCAGCGCATCCTGGCGCTAGGCGATGGCCGGACGCGAACACGTGCACTCCGTCATGCCCGAGGTGCACGAACGGCGGCGCGGGGGGTGCGGGAAGCCTCGGGCGATACGGCGTGGCGACCGTGCGCGTGTCGGGGACCTCGCTCGGCACCTCCGCCAGCGCCAGCGTGGCCGTGACCGTCATGAGCAGGAACATGACCAGGTTCACCACCACGTCCAAGAACGGGACGATGTTCAGCTCGCCATCCGCTGCGTCCACGCGCGCCTCGGTGCTGGCGCGGAGCTGGTGGTCGACCTTGCGGAGCAGGCGGCGCTGCCGAACGGTGAGGGTGCGCATGGCGGTCAGACACCACGCATCGCGCTTGGTTCCATTCCGGTGGACAGAAGGCCCATCAAACCCAAGTATCGGGCGCAGCAAGGAGCTCTCATGACCTCGGCCACCATTCCGTGCACACGCTGCGGCGACTTCATCGACCCGAGCGCAGCCACCTACAACAACGACGGTGAGCTCGTCTGTCGGGGTTGCGACGCCCGCGAACAGATCGACGACGGCGACAACCGCGCCGCCTTCACCGCGCTCGGCGCCTCGCTCGGCGCGTTCCTGATGGCGTTGCTCAGCTGGATCTTCAATCCCCTGCTGCTGGCGACCATCGGCTCCATGCTCTCGGCGCTCTCGGCCGCGAAGCTCGTGGCCGACGACAACCTACGCAAGCGGATGGGCTGGCGCGTCTTCCCGACGGCGGCCCTGATCATCCTGGCCCTGCTCTTCGGGCCAGGACGTCTCCTGCTGCTCGCCGCCGCGGTGGCGCTCGGCTGACCGAGCGCGCGTGTCACGGTCGGCTGACCGAGCGCGGCAGCCTCAGGCCGCTTCTTCCTCGCGCACCGGGAGCGCGCTCTTGTAGGCGCGCACGAAGCCGTGAGCGGCCTTCGCCCAGCTGTGGTCCAGCTCCATCACGCGGCGCTGCAGCGGGAGAAACGCGTCGCGCTGCAGGTAGGCCGAGACCGCGCGCTGCGTGGTGGCCAAGAGCGACGGAGCGTCGAGCGAGTCCGCCAGGAACACGTTGCCGCTGCTGAGCGTGCCGTCGCAGTCCACCAGCGCGTCGGCCACGGGGGCCGTGCGCGCCAGGATGGGCAGCGTGCCGTAGCGCTGCGCCTCACGCGCCAGGTCGCCCGTGGCGGAGAGCGATAGGAAGAGGTCCACCGAGCCGACGATGGCGTGCGTGAGCGCGCGCTCGCTGCCCGTGCGGATCTGCAGGCGGTCCGGGAAGCGGTCCCAGAGGTCCTCGAGGCTGGCCACCACCTCGCCGCTGCCCTCGGCCTGCACGACGATCTGCACGTCGTTGCGCAGCAGCTCGGCGGCCGCCGACACGAACGCGGCGAGCGCGCTGGTGTCGCGCGCGCTGGCCACCACGCCGATGAGCGGCACCTCGGGGCGCACCGGAAGCGACAGCTCACGCTGCAGGCCGGCCTTGCTGCGCGCCTTGCCGCTGCGGTCGATCGGGTCGAAGCGCGAGGAAAGGTGCGAGTCGGTCAGCGGGTTCCAGAGGCTGGTGTCCACGCCGGTGGCCACCACGCGCACGGACTTGCCGGCGCGGTCGTCCACGTGGCGCTCGGCCAGCACGGCCAAGACGGCCTCCGCCTCGGAGGCGGTGGACGCGATCAGCGTGGAGGCGAGGTCGAGCGAACGCGCGAGCACCGCGGCGTCGGCGCTGAGCACGCGCGGCGTGGGGTGGTCCAGCTCGGCCAGCTCACGCAGCGCGGCGGTGCCGCCGACCCCGAGGCCGTGCACGATCTCCGCGCTGATGGTGATGTCGTCGCGCACGAAGGCGGCCGCCGCTTGAGCGAACACCGCCACGCGCTTGCTCACGGTGGCCTCGTCCCCGTCGTTCAGGTCGGCGGCCTTCGCGAACAGCTCCGCGTGCCAGATGTAGACCTGCTCCACGCCGTGGATGTTGCGCCCCGTGTAGAGCTCGCACGCGAAGCGCTCGCCATCCACTTCCGCGCTGAGCTTGACCAGGCGACGCGCGAGGGCGCGCTGGGTGGGGTCGATGCTCTTGTAGAGCGGAGAGAGCGTGGTGACGCGGTGGTCGAGGGTCCGCAGGGACTTGGTCAGCGCTGCGGTGAACGGCTCTTCCTCGAGTCCGCCCGTTAGGACGAGGATATTCATCAGGCGGCCACCATACACCGGGTTGTCGCGGGTCACCACCCGGCCGCCCGCTTCCATCGTGGGATCACGGTGGCGGGATCGATCCGCCCGGGCGGGGCGGGGGTCGCGGCGGGCACGGACGCGCTGGCGCGTCCTCCCGGGACTCCCTGAAAAACGGCACTGCGCGCTGCGCGCTTCGTTTGTTTTAGGGGGTCCCCCGAGACCCGCTGCGACCCCCGCCCCGCCCGGCCTTCGCGGTCGCCTGGGCGTGCGGGAGCGTCCGTCAGGTCGCGCGGGGCCGCCGGGTCGCGCGGGGTCGCGGGCTCGCGTTAAGCGGAACGGCCACCAGCGTGGCTGCGCCTGCGGGGGGTGGCGGGCTCGCGTGTCGAGGTGGGCCGGTCGAGTCCGGAGGTCGCTCGTGAGTGTCGCGGACTCGTGTGTGGTGGTGGTGGGATGTGGGCTGGCGGCGGTCGGGGGGCGGGTAGAGTGGGCGGCAGTTTGTGAGGAGTTGATGTCCCCCAGTCATCCCTACGCTAGCAAGGACGGTTCGCTCGTCGTTCGTGAGTCCAATGCCGATTGGACGGCGGCCACGGTGGGGAACGTCATGATCACCATCATGCGGAAGCGCGGTACGGCCGAGCAGATGCGGCAGCTGCGGCGGATCCACGACGAGTGGTATCGGGCGCATCCGCAGGGGGTGGCGACGTTCAACGTGGTGTTTCCGTCCACGCTGATTCCGGAAGCGGACGCGCACATCGTGGCGGCCGACGCGCTGAACGCGATGCAGGGGCATCACTTGGCTTCCACCACGGTGATTCTGGGGACCGGGTTCTGGGCGGCGACGATGCGCAGCGTGCTGACGACCATCTTTGCGGTGTCGCGCAGCCGTGTGCCGCAGAAGGTGGTGGGCACGTTGGACGAGGGCGTGAGGGCACAGTCGCGCGTGCTCGGTGTGAACGGGCCGCCTGCGGGCGCCTTCCTGGAAGCGTGCAACGCGCTGATGGCCGAGCACCGCACGCCCGGCGGGTGAAGGCCGCGTGCTGAGTCAGTCCGAGCGGGTTCTCGATGGGGCGCGGTCCATCTCGTAGCGGAAGTCACCCCACCCCGGTGGCCGCACGAAGAGTCTCCCACCCACGAGCCAGAACCCCCAGCTCGACTCGAACTCGATGTGACTTGGGTCGCTGCTCGCCATGACCGCACTCGTGGTGGGTCGACGACGCTGCTCAATCAGCTTCAGTTGGTCCACGCCAAGCTCGATCCGGAGATGGTGCCGGGATGGAAAGGCCATCGGTCCGTAGTTCTCGACCCACCCAACCCACGCGTCACGCTCGCGGCGCCAGCAGAGGTGGACGCCCGCATCGACGGACCAGTAGTTCCAGCACCCCTCGAGGAAGGCGACGGAATCGAGCGCCGACTGTACGTGCGGCGGGACCGTGCGCGCGCTCCCGCAGGCCGGCACGAGGCCGAGCAGGAGGAGGCTCGTTGTCGCTACCCAGGCGCCACGCATGCAACGAGGCGGTCTGCGCTCGAAACCAGGGGGATGTGCAGCCACTGAACTCACGAGCATGCGTGCAGACTACCCGATCACTTGGCACGGCCTTGTCACGAGGTCGCCGCGGTGGTCTCGGGTGGATGTTTCATGGTTCGCAGCATGGCCTCCATGTCTCGTCATCGCTCCGCCGCCCTCGCGCTCGTCGGGGTCGGTCTGCTCGCCACGGGCTCTCTCTACGCATCGTCGCGCGGAAACGAACCTGCGCCCGCCCCACACGAACCGCCGCCGCAGTCGGCGGCGTGGACCGCTACCCCCGGTGGCCTGCCGGAGGTGCCCGAGAGCGCACGCCACACGGTGACCGACGCGCGCGTCTACAACCTCGAGGCCTCGGTGCCGCCGCAGTGCTACACGCGCACCGAGGGTCAGCACAACCCCTGCTACACGTGCCACCAGGTCTATGACCGGCGCGCGCAGGACAGGCTGAACCCGCTGGACGACGGCAACCTGCAGGGCGAGTACGGCTTCTCGGACGTGGGCGCCACCAACCACTGGGCGAACCTCTTCGAGGACCGTCGCGCGTGGGTGGACGCGATCACCGACGACGCGATGCTCGCCTATGTCGACGAGGACAACTACGCCGCCCTCCCCGCTCGACTACGCCAGCAGGGCTTCGAGGGCTTCGTGCCCGACCTCGCGGCCTATGCCAGCGCCGCCGCGGCCTTCGACGAGCACGGCATGGCGCTCGACGGGAGCCACTGGGTAGCCTTCAACTACAAGCCCTTCCCCGGCACCTTCTGGCCCACCAACGGCTCGGCCGATGACGTGCTCATCCGCTTGCCGGTGGCGTTTCGTGAGCGCGGGGGCCAGCCCCATCGCGACCTCTATTACGTGAACCTCACGCTGGTGGAGCTGAACCTGAAGGACCTCGAGCGCGCGCCCATCTGGCCAGTGGACGAGCGCGAGCTGGGCTTCGATGTGGACGCCGACGGCACGCTGAGAACGGCCACGGAGGTGGTGCGAGGCGAGCACTACGCCGGAGATGCCGCCCACGTGGCGATTGCGTTTCAGCAGTTCCCCGAGGGCACCGAGCTGATGCACTCCGTGCGCTACCTCAGCGTGGACGAGAGCGGACGCGTGGTGGGGTCCGCGCGCATGAAGGAGCTGCGCTACATGCGGAAGATGAGCGTGCTGACGCGCGCGGAGCTCGAGAACCGCTTTGCCGGAGAGCGCCGTGAGAAGCGCCAGGGCGAGCTGCCGAGCTTCATCTCACGCGGCGACCGGGGCCTCGACAACGGCCTCGGCTGGTTCGTGCAGGGCTTCATCGAGGACTACCAGGGCGAGCTGCGGCCCCAATCCCAGGAGGAGGCGATGTACTGCATGGGCTGCCACGCCTCCATCGGCACCACCCTCGACAGCGTCTTCTCGATGGCACGCAAGGTCACTGGCGCGGGCGGCTGGGGCTACGTGAACCTGGTGGGCATGCGCGACGCGCCGTCCATCGCGGAGCCGGGCGGCGAGATCGCCAACTACCTGGCGCGCGCGGGCGGAGGCAGCGAGTTCCGCGAGAACCCCGAGATGCGCGAGCGCTTCTTCGACCCGGACGGCGCCGTGGACACCGCGGCCATCTCCGCCGCTCCGGATGTCTACACGCTCGTGACCCCGTCACGGCGTCGCGCGCTCGATCTCGACAAGGCCTACCTCCACATCGTGCGGCATCAGAGCTTCATCGACGGGCGCGACGCCAGCATCGCTCCGGTGACGAACGTGCTGCGCGCCGTGGACGACGGCGCGGTGCCGCTCGCCGCCGAGAGGCGCCACTTCGGCTGGGACATTCGCCTCGACTGGGGCCTCACGACGGGTCGCGAGTGACATGCGTGTGACCGCGCGCACGAGCGGCCGGGGAGCGCGAGGAACGCGATGTTGCCGGGCGTGCACGAGAGTGTCGAAGGTCCGCCCGTTGGCTGTCACGTGGGGCGCGTAACCCACCTCCCGAGTCGCCGAGTCACTCGGCATCCATCGGAGGAGTGAAGACATGATGCGAAACAAGATCCTGACCGTGTCGCTGCTGGCCCTGCTCGCCGGCTGCGGGGCGGACGGCGCAGACGGCATGAACGGCACGGACGGCACGGACGGCATGGATGGCGAGCCCGGCCAGAACGGTCAGCCGGGCATGAACGGTCAGCCCGGAATGAACGGACAGCCCGGCGAAGACGGTGATGACGGCGACGACGGCGAAGACCTCACCGCCCTTCCACGCCTGATCCGCTTGGCAACCACGCCGCTGGGCGCGGAGCTCACGGGCATGGAGAAGACCGACAACGGGGACTTCTTCTTCAACATCCAGCACCCCGCGAGCTCGCTGCCGGGCGCCGAGGCCAACGCCGCCGTGGGCGCGTGGGCGGGTGTGGACATCGACCGCCTGGACCCGCGCTTGGCGTCGCTGCCGGCGCCCGATCCGTCATCCGCCCATGCCCAGACCACGCAGGTAGCGCTCGGCGAGTATCAGGTGCTCGGCCGCCACGGCGACACCATCGGGGGCGCCCTGCCCTTCGGCTTCGGCAACGTGCCGAGCGCGGATGGCACCCAGGGCATCATCCAGAGCAACGACCCCGACTTCAA
>CAZEAA010000251.1:0-9036 GCA_964510015.1 uncultured Sandaracinaceae bacterium | reverse complement strand
TCCTCCGACTCCCCGTCGCTGTCGGACTCACCCCCGGAGAAGTCTGCAACGTCCGCCGCAGCCGCAACGCCCTCGGCCTGGGCCTCGCCGCTCTCCGCCTCGCGAGCGCCGTCCTCTTGGCCGCCGCCACGGCGCCGACGCCGACGCCGACGCCGCCCGCCACCACCGGCCTCGGCCGCCTCGTCGCCCTCGGCGCTCCCGCCCTCGTCCTCGCCCTCGTCGTCACCCTTCGGCGCGGTCGCCTCGGGAGCCTTCTCGGTGCGCATGACCTCGACCTGGCGCGTGCGGCCAGGCCCCTTCAGCGTGTCCATCAGGTCAGCGTCGATGCAGCTCAGGCGCACCTGGTGCGAGACGATGCCCACGCCCACACGCTCCATCGCCTCCGCCAAGCCAGCGCCGTCCAGCAGGCCGCACGGCGTGGCGTCCGGAACCGCGGCTTCCTCGCGAGCCCCGCTGACCACCTGCGCGAGCCCCACCAGCCAGGCCACGCGGGCGTTGCCGTAGTGGTGCAGGCTGCCGCGCACGTCCACCACGCGCTCACGCGTGATGTGTCCCTCGCGATACACGATGACCGCCAGCGGCAGCTCGTGCGGCCCCTGCCGCAGCGTACCCGCCAGGTGGAACTCGTTGCGCTGGCTGCCCGGACGGCGCACCGCACGCAAGCCGCTCACGCCCTCGGTGTTCAGCCAGCTGGCCACCAGCTCGAGGAGACCCGCGTTGGGCAGGTCCCCCATCATGCGCAGGAAGCCGCGACGAACGGCCTCTTGCTGACGCGCCAGCGCGCGGCGCAGGTCGGCCTCGGCGCGCAGCGCGTCGTTCGGCAGCGACCAGTCGGTCAGCTCCACGGCGTCGCCCCACACGCGGAAGCGCGCCCGCTCGCCACGCAGCACGGCCCGCGCGTTGTCCGCCCGGATGGCGGCCGCCACCGTGGGCGCCAGCGCCGAAGCCACGCCCGAGAGCCGCCCGTCCTCGATCAGCAGCTGAGCCAGCTGCTCGTGCGAGCGCGCGGGGCCTTGGCGGTTCGAGAGCGCCCGCTCGAGCGCCTCCACCAGGCCAACACCCACGGTCTCGCCGTCGGCCGAGTCGCGCTCCCACTCGCCCGTGACCTCGCGGCCCGCGCGCACGCGGTCACCCCGCTCGCCACCCCGATCCCGGTCGCGGTCGCGGTCGCGATTGTCGCCCTGCGCCTGACCCTGACGGTCGCCCGGTCGGTCGCGGCGGTTGCGGTTCCGGTCGTTGCGGTCACGACCACGGTCGCCGCGGTCCTGACGCTGGCCGTTGTTGTTGCCCCCGCCGTTGTTGTCACGACGCGGCTCGGCGGCCACCTCGCCCTCGCCCTCGCCCTCGCCGTCCTTGCGACCACGGCGGCGACGCCGACGCTTGCGGTCACGCCCCTCGGCGTCGCCCTCACCGCCCGCCGAGCCGGCGTCCAGGTTCGCGAGGATCGGCTCGTCGTCGTCTTCTTCTTCCGGGAACACGTCCTGACCCGGCAGCTTCTTCGCCGGCGGGCGGGGCGCTTCGGGCGCGCGCGCCTTCACGGGCTCGGCCTTCGCATCGCCGTTCTCGCCGTCGGTCTCGCCCTCGGCGTCGCTCTCCCCGTCGCCCTCCGCGTCCTCCTCGAGGATCTCGGGCTCGGGCAGCTCGAAGTCCTGACCCGTCTCGTGCATGGCCGCGTCGATCACGGCCGCGTCGAACTCGCGCAGACCGAACACGCCGGGCTTGACCTTGATGATGGGCGCGTCGCCGCGGTCCTTCTTCACCATGGTCGCCAAGCGCGAGTTCATGGTGATCTCGGGGGACTTTCCGAGGTGCGACAGGAGCTCCCGCTCGATCGCGATGTCCGTGATGGCCTTGTAGTGGAGCGGCTTACCAATGAGGCGCAAGACCTCCACCGCGGCTTCCGTAAACGTCATGATAGACCTCTTGTGGATGAGCCCGGTGGAGCGGTCGCCTCGCCCCTCGCTGCGCCACGCCCGCTCCCCGCGGTGTGGTCATGGAGGGAGCATCGCCCGCGCGACGATTTGCGGCGGGGCGAGACATCGGACGCGTGGAAACGCGCTCGAACAAAGGCGGCTGCGCTCCTGGCGATGCGTCGCGGTCCCAGCGATTTCTGGAGACGCGCGCCGCCCTGGCCGGGCAGAGCATGTTCGGTTCGTCGTCGGCGCGCAGCGCGATGGTGAACCACCTCGCAGTGTCCCGCTCGGCGCGCCGGACGCCCGCGACGTCCCCGGAGGATTCCGGGCACGCCGACGCGGCAGAGGAGCGAGTGTAGAGCGAGGGAAGTGTGCGCATGACGACGTCTTCGGACGCCTCACGGCGCACCGAACCCGTGTCGACTACCACCGCTGACCGCGCAAAGCAATGGCAGCGTCGCCGTGGATGGCGTAACACACGTGAGTGCCCGCCCGTCTCACCGGGGCCTCCCTTCGGCCATTTGCCCTTCGTTTCGCCCTCTCGGCGCCGCTCGGGGTGTTGCTGATGGCCCCGCTGGCGGCGGGCTGCGACCTGCTGGAGGAGCCCGCCACCTCCACGGCGCCGCCGGTGCGCTACGACGTCGCGGCGCCCGCGCTCCCCGCCGGTCTAGGCACCATGCCCTTCGACCCGCGCGTGGCCCGGCTGCTGCCCGAGACCTACATCGGGACGGAGCAGATCTGCGACCTGGTCATGGTGGGGGCCACCCGCACGCTGCGACCCGAAGACGTCTTCGGCTACCGCCTACCCTTCCGTCAGGCACGCCACGCGCGCTGCCTCGGCACCACCGGCGAGGGCTGGGCCGACCTCTACTTCCGTAAGGATCGCGAGGCCTTCGTGGACCAGATGGCGCCCGGCACCCGCATCCGCGTGGCGGTGCTGGCCGGAGAAGGCGGCTTCGACGACTACACGCCGCTCGAGGTGGTGGAGCTGCTGGGGCCCACGCCGCCGGAGACCCCGCGCGCCCGCCGGGCCGAGGAGCCCGGGGTGGCCGACTCGTTCGAGAACCCCGAGCCGGGTCAGGCCGTCCGGACCTGCGCCGTGACCTACGCGGGGCAGATCCAGCGCGTGCGGGACGGCGCCCTCGAGACCCCCAACAGTGAAGACGAGGAGCCCGGCCCCACCGAGGTGCGCTACCGCGGCGCGCGCTCACCCGCGCCCTACCCCGGCAGCGCCAGTCACCGGCTCAGCGTGGTGTGTCAGCACGCCTCCGGCGAGGTGTGGGTGGACGTCGTGTTCACGCGTGAGACCTTCCCCTCCGCGCTCGACGTCCAGCGTGGTCGCACCATGGCGCTGCGCGTCTTCCGCACCGAGGGAGGCGTGGGCAATCATCCCATCGCCGTGTTCCTCCCGCTGGGCGCCGCGGAGCCCAACAGCGCGCCCATTCCCGCGGAATTGCCGCCCAGTGCCGAAACGGAAGACGGGGGTGTGCCCGCCGAGACGCCGCCGGTCGTGGCGCCGGTTCCGCCGCCCGCAGGGAACAGCTCAGAACCCGACTGACGTTGTCCTGTCACGGTAGTCGCCCCATACCCCGCCGACGGCCCCGGTCGCTTTCTTGACCGCTTCGACGCGAAGCTGCTACCCGATGGTCATCGTTCGACACTCCCAAGGAGCGTTCCCTCAATGAAGAACAAACATATCGGCATCCTGCTCGGTGGCATGAGCGCAGAGCGCGAGGTCTCCATCACGAGCGGCGAGGCGGTCTACCAGGCTCTGACGGCACGCGGTTATCGCTGCACCAAGATCTACGTGGACCGGGACATCGACCGGGTGCTGCGCCAGACCCCGATCGACGTCGCGTTCATCGCCCTGCACGGAACCTACGGGGAAGACGGCTGCATCCAGGGGCTGCTCGAGATCCTGGGCATCCCCTACACGGGCTCCAGCGTCATGGCGAGCGCGCTGGCCATGGACAAGCTCAAGGCCAAGGAGCTGTTCCGCCTCTACAACGTGCCCACGCCGCCGTACTACTGCGTGGGTCGTGACGACTCCGACCGCATCGCCGAGATCCACGGCTCCTTCGGGTTCCCCGCCTTCGTGAAGCCGCGCCGCGCGGGCTCCTCCGTGGGTGCTGGCCGCGCCAAGGACATCCAGGAGCTCGAGTCGCTGGTCGAGCAGGCCGGCCGCTTCGACGACTCCATCTTGGTGGAGCGCTTCGTCCAGGGTCGCGAGATCGCGGTGGGCGTGCTGGACGGCCGGGCGCTCGGCGCCATCGAGATCGTCCCGTCCGGTGGCTTCTACGACTACAAGTCCAAGTACCAGAAGGGCCAGAGCGAGTACCACCTCCCCGCCCGCCTCTCGCCCACGCGTTACAAGGGCGTGCTCAACATCGCGGAGCGCGCGGTTCGTTGCTTGGACGCCACCGGCGCCACCCGCGTGGACATCCTCGCCACCGAAGGCGAGAACGAGTACGTGCTCGAGGTCAACACGCTCCCCGGCATGACGCCCACCTCGCTGCTCCCCAAGATTGCAGGAGCGGCTGGCATGGACTTCACGGCGCTGTGCGAAGCCATCCTCGAGCGCGCCACCCTGGGCGCCGGAATGGGCTCGTCGGCCCAGCCGATGGACAAGTCGTCCAGCAGCGAGACCGACACCAAGAGCGCCAGCGCCACCTGCTGACCGGCGGGGTGTTCAGCCCGGCGTTGCCGCCGCCTCGGAAGCGCGCTCACGGGCGCGCTCTTCGATGGCGGCGATGGCTTCGTCGATGGCCGTACGAATGGCAGCCGCGGTCTCGGCCGCGCGGCGACGACGGAGGGTCGGGATGACGAGCGCGTCACCGACCTGACCCAGCGCGTTGACGATGTGCAGCCGGATGTTGGTGTTCGGGTCTTCCAGCAAGCGAATCAGCGCGTTCATCTTGTCCGGTCCACGCAGCGAAGCGAGCGCGTTGATGGCCTCGAGGCGCTCCTCTTCCGGGCGAGACGTGTCCACGATGAAGTCACGCAAGCCGCTGAGCGCCGCCGGGTCGGCGATGCGCCCGAGCGAGCGGAGCGCATCCAGGCGAACGGCCTCCGCGGTGTCGTTCAGCAGGGCGAGCAAGGCATCGGTCGCGCGCGTATCGCCCGTGACGCCAAGCGCCAGAGCCCCCCACTGACGGGCCGTGGGGTCCGCGTCGTTGAGCAGGTCGAGCAGCGCGGGCACGGCCGCGGCGTCGGGCAGACGCCAGAGCGCTGCGGCCGCCACGATGCGCACGTCCACCTGGTCGTCACGCAGCGCGCGCACCAGGTCGGGCACGGCTTCGCGCAGGCTCAGGCGACCGATGGCGCGGCCGGAAGACGCGCGCACGCGCCAGTCCGGGTCATGGCGAATCAAGCGGCGCAGGTGCGGCGCCGCCTGGCGACGAAAGCGCCAGCCCCCATGGGCAATGGCTTCCACGGACGCAATGCGTGCCTCGGGCTCCGCCGCGCTCAGGCCTTGAACGGCTTCGTTGTAGCGAGCCTCGTCGAGGCGACGCCCCGGTTGGCCTTCCGCGGGCTCCCCCTCTTGCGGGGGCCGCTGCTGCGCGCGCGCGTCGACCACCACGAAAAGCGTGGCGAGACCGATGATGAGCGCGGCGAGTCTGAATTGTCTGACGTGCATCATTAACCCCCGGCAGTAGCCCCAACGAGCTTCAGCCTTCAGGAAGAACGTACCACAGACGGGGTATACGAATCATGCATTCATTGGGTCTGTGAGGTTGCCCGGCGGCCGCCGGCGGAGCGACCTCAGCCGCCACCCGCAGCACCAAGAACGTCGGGAAGTCGCGGGTGCCTTGGTGGGCGCGAGACATGCAGCCCACCTCGCGCATGCCCTGGCTGGTTGGTTGCTGGATCGTCGGGATCTTCGTGGGGATGGCCACCGAGCAGCCCACTCGGGTCTGGCCGGCCGCCGTCGCGCTCAGCGCGGCCACCCTCTTCGCGCTGCTGGGCAACGCGCTCCGCGCCCGTCTGTGGGTGGTGCCGCTCGGGCTGCTGGCGGGCATGGCCGGGCTCGGGATCGGGCCGCTACCGCAGCGCCCCGTCCCGCCCGGATTGTACCGAGTGGAGGGCGATGTGCTCGCCGTGCGTCCGCGGGAGGACGACCAGCGTGTGCTGCTCGAGCTCCGCCACGTGGACACCCTCGTCAGCAAGCGGCCGGCCGATCTCCGAGGGCGGCGGGTGATGGTCACCTTCCCGAAGGACGCCGTGATCCCGCCCGGCGCCCGCGTTCGCGCGCTGGTCCGGCTGCGGCCGCCCACGGTGTTCCACAATGAGACACCGCACCCGGCCTGGCCCCCTGAGCTGATCCCGGCCGCGAGCGGTCGTAGCGTGGCGGACAGCCCTCCCGAGATCCTGGACGTACCGTGGGTCGCGGGACTCCTCGCCGGCACGCGTGCTGCGCTGCGCGACGGGATCACGAACACCCTGCCCGACGACGTCGAGGGCTTGGTCATCGCGCTCGTGCTCGGGGACGGCGGCGCTGCCGAGGAGAACCAGCGCGTGATCATGCGCGACGCCGGCATGGCCCACGTGCTCGCGGTGTCGGGCATGCACGTGGCCATGATCGGGCTGTTCCTGGTGGGCACCCTGCGGCGCCTGTTCGTGCGCCTCGACTTCCTGCGGCCCGACCGGCTCGCCGCCTTGGCCGGCATCCCGTGCGTGCTGATCTACGGAGAGCTGTCGGGCGGGAGCGCCAGCGGGCATCGCGCCGCGTTCACCTCGTGCCTCGCGCTGATCGTCACCGCCCTCGGGCGCAGACCCGAGCCCATGCCACTCATGGCGGGGGCGTGCCTCGTCATCGCCTTCCTCGACCCGCGCGTGAGCGTGAGCCCCGGCTTCCTGCTCTCCGTCGTGGCCACCGCCGCCATCCTCACGGCGCCTTCCTACAAGGACGCGCGCTTCCCCGAGCTGATGACCGCCTGGGCCATCACCTGCCGGACCACCATCGCCACGGCGCCGGTCACCCTCTGGTGCTTCTCGGGCATCCCCATCCTCGGGCTCTTCGCGAACCTGCTGGTCGCGCCCCTCGGCTCCGGGATCCTCTTGGCGCTGGGCAACATCCACGCGGTGCTCGGCACCGTCTGCCCGCCGCTCGCGAGCCTGACCGGCCCGCCGCTGGCCATCGCGTGCCGCGCGCTGATCCACGGCACGTCCATCTACTCGGAGCCGGGCTGGGGTCTCGGCATGCCGCCGCTGAGCCTGGTGGAAGGGCTGTGCGTGGGCTTCGCCTCCATGGTGCTGCTCGGCACCCAGGGCCGCACACGGCTCATCGCGCTCAGCGTCGCGCTGGTGGCGTTCGTGGGCTCCGAGATCGGCCTCCGCCACCGCGAGCAGCCCGAGGGTTCGCTGCGCATCACCTTCCTCGACGTGGGCCAGGGCGACGGTGCCATCGTGGATCTGCCAAACGGCGAGGCGCTGCTCATCGACGCGGGCGGTGGCGTGCCCGACCCGGGTGCTCAGGTGATCGCCCCCATCCTGGCCGCTCGCCGGCGCACCGAGCTGCGCGCCGCGATGATCAGCCACCCTCACCCGGACCACTTCGGCGGGCTGGCCGCGGTGCTGCGCGCGGTCTCCATCCGTGAGGTGTGGGACACCGGTCAGGGTCCTGGCGAACACCCGGACATGCCCTACTCCCAGCTGCTCCGTGGGCTCGGGCAGCGTGGCATCCGCGTGCTGGGTCCCAGCGAGCTGTGCGGCGCGCGCGAGCTCGCGGGGGTGCAGCTGGACCTCATCTGGCCGTGTCCCAGCTTCGACGCGGCGCTCGACCCCAACGACAACTCGTTCGTGATGCGCCTGCAGTACGGCGAGCGCAGCATCCTGTTCGTGGGTGACGCCGAGCACGAGGCCGAAGAGGTCCTCTCCGCGATGGGCGACCGCGTGCGCGCCGACGTGCTGAAAGTCGGTCACCACGGGAGCCGCACCTCGTCCACCGAGGCCTTCCTCGCCGCGGTGCGACCCACGTTGGCCGTGGCTAGCCAGGGGCGCGACAACGCCTTCGGTCACCCGCACGAGGACGTGGTGGAGCGGTTCGAGCGCCTCGGCATCCCGCTCTTGCTCACCCATCAACGCGGCGGGGTCACCATCGAGACAGACGGCCACGAGTGGGAGGTGAGCACCACGCTCGACGCGGAAGAGCCGACCCCCGATGCGCCCGCGAGCCATGAGCGCAGCCACGAGCGCCGGGACGAGAGCCAAGACGTCAGCCCGGACGTCAGCCCGGACGTCAGCCGGCCGCGGCCTTCTGGATCACCGCAAGCACCTCCGCCGCATGCTCCTTGACCTTCACCTTGGGGAACAGCGCCAGCACGCGGCCATCGGGGCCGACCACCACCGTGCTGCGCAGGATGCCCATGAATTCACGACCGTAGAGCTTCTTCGGGCCCCACGCGTCGTACTTCTCGATCATGCTGCCGTCCTCGTCCGACAAGAGCGCGAAGCCCAGCTCGTGCTTGTCGCGGAACTTGCAGTGTGACGCGATGGAGTCCTTGCTGACCCCCAGCACCACCGCGTTCAGCGCCGCGAGCTCGTCGCGAACGTCCCGGAATGCCTGCGCCTCGGTGGTGCAGCCCGGCGTGTTGTCCTTGGGGTAGAAGTAGATCACCGCATACTTCCCCGCGAGGCTGGCGAGGGACACGGTCCCTCCTTCCGACGAGGGCAACGAGAACGCGGGGGCCTTGTTTCCGATCTTCAACATCGGGCCACCATACCGCAGAGGGGACGCTTGGGTCTTGATTCCCCGCGCTGCGTCGCCTCACAACCTCCCCTCACGGAAAGCGCGCAAGTGCGCGAAGTGCTCCAGGCAAGTGCCGGAGCTTGATTTGGACCCTGTCACCGCACGCTTCCGCTGTCCACAAGGCTTCCGACGTGAACACCCCTGACGCCACCACATCCGCCACAGCCCGCAAGCGCGCGGTTGGCCGCGACACGCTCGGCCCGTGCGCTCGCGGAGGCGGCCGTCAGCGTCTCGGGCACATCGAGTCCCTCACCGAGAAACACCTCGTCGGGGGTGCGTCCGCCGAGGACGGCGCGAGGGATGAGGGAGTTGTGGTCGTGCACGAACTCGGCGACGAGGCGCACGAGGGTGGCCTCCGTGTCGAGGGGGTGGAGG
>CAZEAA010000250.1:0-9086 GCA_964510015.1 uncultured Sandaracinaceae bacterium | reverse complement strand
TAGAGCGTGATCCAGGATGGGCGCAAGGGGATGGCGCAGGATGAAGGGGCGCGGGCAAGGCGTGACGACGAGTCGATGCTGTCGCATCGGCGAGGAGGAGCAACGCCGCCCGCGACCCTTCAGACAAGCCAGGACTTCCGCCGAGCCTGCATCACGCTCTACCAGCTTGCGGCCCGGTCGCGTGTTATGAAGCGGCATGAGTGAGTCGACCGCCCCATCCCGGCGTCCCCACGAGGACCTGACGGGCAAGCAGCGCAGCTACCTTCGAGGGCTCGCGCATCACATCCAGCCCGTCGTGCAGCTGGGTCGTGAGGGGGTCACCGCCGGCGTGGTGGAGGCCATCACGCGGGCGCTGCGCGACCACGAACTGATCAAGGTGAAGGTCATGGAGGCCGCGCCCGAGGGACGACGCGAGGTCACCCCGAAGCTCGCGGCCGACTGCGGCGCGCACGAGGTGGGGCAAGTGGGGCGCATGGTCATCCTGTACCGCGCGCACGACACCGACCCGGTCATCCGGCTGCCGCGCCGCACCTGAGAGGCCGCTCGGCTGGTCAGGGTCCGCCCCGCAGGGTTGAAACGCGCCGGATGAGTGTGCAAGACTACACTCATGTGGTCGTGGCTACGCCGACAACGGGACGCGCTCACCCCGGTGATGTTTCGGGTCCGCAACCCCCAGGGGGCCGTGGTGGACGTGGTCGAGCTGGAAGGGGTCTTCGACCGCCGATCCCGCGTCCGCACTCGCAAGCGCACGGCGGATGGGCTGTGCCAGGTGCACTGGCCCGAGGGGTCCACGCGCCTGGACGTCACGTTCACACACGACGAGGGCTCCGCGTCGCTCACCGTGCGGAGTGACCGCAAGGACCCGCACCGTGTGGTCGAGGTGATGCTCGCGGCCCCGGCCGAGTGACGTTGGTCGACCCGGGTTCCGAGCCTTCCTCGCCGTTCCTGAACCGCTGCGCTCGCGCGCGGCTGAACGGCCAGACGCTGTGGGTGCTGGACGAGGCGCTCGTGGATGAGCTCCTGGTGTCGCCCGAGCTCGCGGGGAGGCCGCTGGGGGTGGGCCGCCTCTTCGCGCAGTTCGTCACGCTGGCGCGCCAGACTCCGGGGGTGCGGGTGGCGCTCGGCTCTGCGCGCGAAGCGGACAAGCCCTTCATCCTCTGCCACGTGGTGGAGGTGGAAGGGGCGCTGCGCCGGGTGGTGCTCGAGGGCCAGACCTGCTTTTCCTGCGGCTGGCGCGGCATGACCGGCAACGCGCGCGACCTGGCGCTCTACGAGGGCTGCCCCGACCCGCTCGGCCACGTGCGGGCTGCGCTCGACGAGCCGGCCCTGCCTTGTCCGGGCTGCGCGCGCGCGCTCCCCCGCGCATGTGTGTGGCTGCACACCGTGGCCCCGGGGCACGTGGGCTGACGCCGGCCCGGCTCGGCTCGGCTCGGGTCGGCCCGGCGACTTCGCGCTCCGCCCGGAATTTCTCCTGCAACGGCGGCAGGGAACGGGTACCCTCGCGCTCGCTCTCGGGCTGCTCGCGGCCCCCTCTCTGGTCTTGGACCCGTTGGACTCGAAGCTCTTGGTATCCCCTCTCCCGCGTCCCCACTCGCGCCCCGCTCGGCGCCACTCTCCGCTGCACGCGCACGCCGTCGCGCTGGTCCTCACGCTCGCGTGGGGGGCTGGGCTCGGCAGCTCGCGGGCGCTGGCGCAAGAGACCGACACCCGAGAGACCGAGAACCCGACCACCGAGAACACCGATCAAGCCGTGGTCGAGCGCGAGCCCGTGGGAGCGGGCCTCGACCCGCGCAACACCCCGAACGACGCGGACGACGACACGCCGCGGGAGTACAACCCGCTCTTCGACGATCCGCCGCCGCCGCCGCCGCGCACGCAGCCCGTCCGCACCGAGGAGGACGAGGACTTCGAGACCCTGCCCGAGGTGGAAGACCCGTGGGTCATGCAGGCCGCGGCACGCACGGGCCTCGGCTTCGGTCTCACGTTGGGCGACCTCGAGCGCGAGCTCGTGTGGGACAGCCACCTGCGCGCTGAGCTGATGTTCACGCACCGCGGCGACGAGCACTTCTCGCTCGGGCCTTCGCTCGAGCTGCGCGGCGCCGACCTCGACACCTTCGAGGTGGCCGCGGGTCTGTCGGTGCTGCTGCCCGTGGCGCGTGGCTACCCCATCGACGTCTCGGCGCAGGTGGGCTACGCGGTGCGTCGCGGACAGCGCTTCGGCGGCAGCGCGCCCATCTTCGTGGGCACCATCGCGGGCGGCTATCGCAGCTTCAACTTCCACCACTGGTGGCAGACCAGCCTGCAGATCTATGCGCAGGTGCGCATGGACATCACCGAGCCGCGCAACCTGCAGTTCATGATGGGCGTGGAGTTCGACCTCGCGCAGGCGGCCGTGGTGCCGGCGCTGATGATCCGCATGAAGGTGCGCGGCGGCGACCCCGAGGAGCTGGACGAAGACGGCGACGGCGTGCCCGACTCCGAAGAAGAAGACGACGAGAGCAGCGCTCCGGCGCAAGACTGAGCGCCGCTTCGGAAAGTCGCCCCCGCCGCCCGCGCGGCGCGGTACAAACGAAGGGTGAGACGCACCAAGATCGTTTGTACGCTGGGCCCCGCGAGCAGCTCGCCGGAGGTGCTCGATGCGCTCGTGGCCGCGGGCATGGACTGCGCGCGGCTCAACTTCTCGCACGGCGACCACGCCGGCCACGCCGAGATGGCGAAGAAGGTGCGAGAGGCCTCGGCCCGCGCGCGACGGCCGCTGGCCATCTTCGCCGACCTGTGCGGGCCCAAGATGCGCATCGGCAAGTTCGAGGGCGGCAGCATCCAGCTGGTGGAGGGCGCGCCCTTCCGGCTGACCACGCGCGAGGTGCTGGGCAACCAGCACGAGGTGCACATCACCTACGAGCCGCTGCCGCGTGACGCCAAGGTGGGCGACGCCATCCTGCTGGACGACGGGCTCTACCGGCTGCGGGTGACCGGCCTCACGGCCGACAGCGTCGAGACCGTGGTGGAGGTGGGCGGCGAGCTCAGCGACAGGAAGGGCGTGAACATGCCCGGCGTGGCGCTCAGCACACCCGCGCTCACCGAGAAGGACAAGGCGGACCTGCGCTTCGCGGTGGACACGCTGCAGGTGGACTACCTGGCGCTCTCGTTCGTGCGCACCGCGAGCGACATCCAGCAGGCGCAGGCGCTCGCGGCGGGCACGCCGGTCATCGCCAAGATCGAGAAGCCCGAGGCCATCGAGAACCTGGACGCGGTGCTGGACGCCGCCGACGGCGTGATGGTGGCGCGCGGCGACCTCGGCGTGGAGCTGGGCGCCGAGAAGGTGCCGTTGCTGCAGAAGCGCATCATCCGGGAGACGAACCTGCGCGGGAAGATCGTGATCACGGCCACGCAGATGCTGGACTCGATGATCCGCAACCCGCGGCCCACGCGCGCCGAGGCGGCCGACGTGGCCAACGCGGTGATGGACGGCACCGACGCGGTCATGCTCAGCGGCGAGACGGCGGCGGGGCGCTACCCGGTGGAGTCCGTGGCCATGATGGACGCCATCGCGCGCGAGGTGGAGCGCGACGTGGTGGAGGACCTCTCGCGCGAGTACCGCGAGCTGAAGGTGGTTCCGCACGAAGACTGGAACTTCCCCACGGCCGCCGCGCGGGCTGCCGCGGTGATGAGCACGCACTTGCCGCTGCGCGCCATCGTGACGTTCACGCAGGACGGTCGCTCGGCGAGCTTGATCTCCGAGTACCGCCCGCGCGCGCCCATCTTGGCGGTCACGCATCGCGAGCAGGTGGCCCAGCGCCTGGCGCTCGAGTGGGGTGTCATCCCGCGGCTCGAGGTGCGGCCCGAGTCGCTCGACGAGACGCTGCGCCTCGCCACGCAGCTCCTGGTGCGCGAGGGCCTCTGCACGCGCGGGCAGGCGTTCTTGCTGCTGACGGGCTGGCCGCTCTCGGGCGGCACCAACACGCTCAAGCTGCACACCTTGTAGGACACGGCTCGGTGGGGGCTCTAGCGGCGCGTCACCCACAGGGATAGGCTGTCTGCGTGTCGGCCCACGAACCGTGGCTCGTGTTTGCGTTGCTCGGCGCACTCGCTGTGCTGAGCGGCAGCGCCTGCGACACGCCCATGCGGAACACGCGGGCGGAGACGATGCGTGGCATCGAGCGCAGGGAAGCCGCCGCGCGCGGGTCCGCTCCGCCCACCGCCGCCGCGTCGCGCGACGTGCCGGCCGTCCCCGTTCGCGACGACCCGCACCCTGTGATGGCCGCGTATCGCGCGGGGCTGACGGACCTGCTCGGCGAGGAGAGCGCGGCGCTCGAGGCGGTGTCGCTCTCGGACACCCAGCACGGTGACGCGGAGCGCCTGCGCTACATGGCCGCCGACCGGGTGGTGCGGGTGCTGCTGCCCCTGGCGCTCGAGGCGCAGCATGACGTCGTCTTGAACGAGCACGCGCGCCGGCTGCGGGCGCTGCCGCCCATCCTGAACCGCGACGTGGACCTGGCGGTGCTGCCCGTGGTGCGCAACGCCATGCGCGCGCTGCGCCGCGTGGAGGCCGGCTTCCGTGCCGATGCGGCGCCGATTCGCGGGCTGCCCGGCACGTCGGGCGAGCAGGCGGGGCACGACACAGCGCCGCTGCTGCTGCCCGACCAGGAGCCGGTTGCGTTCGACCACGCGACGGCCGACGTGGCGGACCCAGCCGCCGAAGCGGTCTACGCGGACGCGCTCGCCGAGTACGCCGAGGCCTTCGCGGTGCGTCATGGCGTCAGCGATCTGCACGGGGACGCCGCGGCGGCCGCCGCCGCCGACGCGCTCGCGGCGGGCTCCATGTTCGCCTACGCGGTGGAGCACTACGGGGTGAGCCGCGACGATGCCGTCCGCGAGGCCAGCTCGCTGTACGAAGACATGGCCGGTGCCGCGCGCCGCCGGGAGCGCGTGCCGAGGCCGCGCCCACCCGCGCCCGTGGCGCCTGCTCCCGACGACCCGAGCGCTGCCCCATGAGTCCCTCCCCCGAGTCCGAGAGCCCTCTCGCGGGCCGCGCGCTGGCCGCCTTCCGCTTCGACACACGTCGCCCGCTGCTGCGCTCGCTCGCCGTCGCGGTGCCGCTCATGTGCGTCGGCGCTGGCATGGCCGTCACGGGACTGCGCCACCTCCAGCTGCGCGTGCCCGCACGCGTCTTCGCCGGCAGCCCCACGTTTCAGCTGGCCGACTCGTCGCTCGCGGGGTGGCAGGTGCTGCCGTGGGAGCAGGGCCTCATGGTGAGCGGGCTGCTGCTGGTGCTGCTCAGCAACGCGCTGCTGATCCGCGCCCTGTACCAGAGCCTCGCGGTGGAGCGCTTCATCGTGCTGCGCGCCGATGGCCTGGTGCGCCAAGTGGACACGCACTTCACGCTCGTGGCCTGGGACGACGTGGAGCAGGTGGTCTACGACCCGCGCCGGGAAGCCGTGGTGCTGCACATGCGCGAGGGCGGTGAGCTGGCCCTCGAGGACCGCTACGCCGGGGTGAGCGGCGAGGGGCTCTGTCGGTTGATGCGCGACGTGCACCGCAAGGCCATCTGGGGCCTGCTGACCTGAGCGCGGCTACTCGGTGGGAGCCGGCGTCGCGGTGCGCAGCTGCGCGCGCAACCGGGCGATGTCGGAGTTGCCTGGGTCCAGCTGCTGCGCGAGGGCCAGGGCGGCACGGGCGGCCTCCAGGTTGCCGGCCTCGAGCGCGTCGCGCGCGTCGTCGATGGCGTCCTTCGCGGCCTCTTCGCGTTCGTGCGGCGTGAGGGACGCCCCAGGCGCCGCAGCGCCCGCATCCGTGGCTTCGGGCGAGGCCGTGCCGGCGCCACCTTGGTCGGCGGCGTTCACCGCGGTGGGCCCCAGGTCCAGCCCTTCGTACGGGTCGCCTTGGTCGAGACCGAGGTCATGGTCCGGGGGGTCGACCAGCAGCGACGGCCCTCCCAGGTGGCCCATGTCCGGCAGCGCCGCGTCCACCACGGCGCCATCGGCGAGGGCCAGCTCCTCGTCGCTCGGACCCGCGAAGGCGAACACCAGCGCGAGGCCCACCACCAGCGTACCGATCAGCACGGCCGCGAACGCGAAGGTGCCGCCGCCCTCGGCGCGGTCCCGCGAGGACTCGAAGGCTGCGGTGCCAGTCCCGGCCCCTGCGGTGAAGCTGCGCGACGGCTCGCGCACCAGGTTGGCGGCCGCGTAGGCGTCGCGCAGCGCGTCGGCGAACGCGGGCACGTGATCGTAGCGGCTGCCGGGCTTCTTCTCGAGCCCGCGCATGATGACCGCCTCGACCCCCGCGGGGATGTTCAGCGAGCGAGCCGCTTGGCGCAGCGCCACCGGCTGGTCGTGCAGCACCTTGTGGGCCACGGCCACGGCGTCGGTGCCGGGGAACGCGCGCTCGCCGGAGATCAGCTCGTACAGCATGGCCGCGAACGAGAAGAGGTCGCTGTGCGCGCCGTAGCTGCCTCGGTCCAGCGTCTCGGGCGCCGCGTAGCACGGGGTCCCGAGGAACTGCCCCTCGCGCGTGAGCGTGGCGTTCGGGATGCGCGCGATGCCGAAGTCCGCGAGCTTGGCCCCGCCATCGGGCGTGAGCAGCACGTTGTCGGGCTTGATGTCGCGATGGATGATGCCGTTCTGGTGCGCGAGCGCGATGGCCGAGGCCAGCTCGTCCGCCACGCGGCACACCGCCTCGGGCTCGAACGGCCCGTTCGCGCGCAGGGTCTGCTTGAGGGTGGCGCCGGCCACGTACTCGAACACCAGGAAGGGCCCCGAGGTGGGGTCTTCACCCACATCGTAGACCTGCACGATGTTGGGGTGATGCAGCCGGGCCGCGGCGCGCGCCTCGTTGCGGAAGCGCTCGAGGAACGTGGCCAGCGCGTCCGGGCTCATGCCCAGATCGCGCACCGTCTTGATGGCCACGGGGCGGTCCAGCTCGGGGTCGCGGCCGAGAAACACGTATCCCATCGCACCCGAGCCGAGCAGTCGGTCTATGCTGTACCGCCCGATCTGCTTCGGGATGGAGGAGTCCATGCTGACTTCGGCGGTCTACTTCATTCTCGCGCGGATTGCTACGGTGTAGGCCGTGCACTGACCAACTGTCAGGGCCGCGTGCGGGGCGGCTCCCAGCCGGCAAAGCGGCCCTCGGACACGCCCAGCGTCATGGCCAGCGAGATGTGCGGCAGCCACTCCTCGGGGGCCGGGGTTACGCTGAGGTCGCGCTGCCGCTCCGCCGCGCGGAAGTGGCGCACGCCGAAGCGCAGCCAGATGCCCTGGGAGAACTGCTTCGGCAGCACCAGCGGGACCTCGAAGCCGAGGCCCCACCCGAAGCTGCTGCGCACGGTGTCCACGAAGCGCAGCGCCGCGCCGAGCTCGATGTACAGGGACTGGATGGTGAGGTCGGCGCGCGCGCGCCCCGTGATCAGGCCCTGCAACACCAGCGCCGGGTAGAGCGGCCGCACCTCCGTCCCGAGGAAGAGGGTGGTGTGGGTGCTGCTCGTGCTCGTGGCCACCATGATGCCGGCCACGCCGGTCATGCGCGCGCGCACGTCCACCATCACGGCCCAGCTGGGGTCCGGGTCGATCTCGAAGGCCGGGTCCACCGAGGGGAACAGACGCACGCCGCCCCCCACCGCCAGCTGCAAGAAGAAGTCGTGGCGCAGGCGCCCGTAGAGCCCGTCGCCCACGCCGTTGTCGGCCGCCGCCCGCGAGGCCGTGCCCGTCGCCGTGAGGGACGCGAGCAGGGCCAGCAGCAGGGCGAGCGGTCGAAGCTGGGGGGACGGGCGCGTCACGAAGGTGTCGCAGGCTAGCAGGCCGAGGCCCGCGGCCCAATCACGCCGTGGCCGCGCGCTTCACCGCGTCGCTGAGCAGCGTGGTCATGCGCTGCACCAGCTTGGCCGGGTCGTTCACCGGGCTGCCCTCGGCCAGCAGCGCCTGGTCGTGCACCAGCTCGATCCAGTCGCGCAGCTGGGCGTCACGGGCGTCGTTCGCGTCGGCGCGCAGGAGGTCGCGCAGGCCGGTGACGATGGGGTGCGCCGGGTTCAGCTCCAGCACGCGCTTCTGCACCGGCATGTCCGGGTTCTGCATGCGCAGCAGGCGCTCCATGTAGGGCGGCAGGCCGCCGGCGGGCGAGACCAGACAGGCGGCCGAGTCGGTCAGGCGGCTGGTGAGGCGCACCTCCGAGACCTGCGCGCTGAGCGTGTCGCGGAAGCGGCGGAGCAGGGTGTCCAGCTCCTCCTTCTCGGCATCGGTGGGCTTGCTCTCTCCGAGGTCCAGCCCCGCGTCGGTGGCGGACAGCAGCTTCTTGCCGTCGAACTCGCGCAGGCCGTCGAGGGCCCACTGGTCCACGCCGTCCACCATCAGCAGCACCTCGTAGCCGCGCTTCTTGAGGGCCTCGAGGTGCGGGGCGTTCTCCACCGTTCCGCGTGACGCACCCACCACGTAGTAGATGGCGTCCTGCCCTTCCTTCATGCGGCTGACGTACTCGGAAAGCGACGTGAGGCCCGGCTGCGCCGTGGTCTCGTAGCGCACCAGCTTGGCCAAGCGGTCCGCGTACTCCGGCTCGAAGTGCAGGCCCTCTTTCAGCACGGCGCCGTAGGCCGTCCAGAAGGCGCGGTAGGCCTCGCTGGTGTCGGACTTCGGGCTGCTCGCGGACTCCTCGGCGCCTTCGGCTTCGGCGGCCGGAGGGCTGGCCAGCTCTTCGATCATGTCGAGCGCGCGCCGCACCACCTGCTTGCGGATGGTCTTCACGATGCGCGAGTCCTGCAGCAGCTCACGCGAGACATTGAGCGGCAGGTCCTCCGAGTCCACCACGCCGCGGATGAAGCGCAGCCACTTGGGCAGCAGCTCGTCGCAGTCGTCCATGATGAACACGCGCTTCACGTGCAGGCGCACGCCGTGGCGCTGGTCGGGCGAGAAGAGGTCGAACGGCGGGCGCTTCGGGATGAAGAGCAGCCCCGCGAACATCTGCGTGCCCTCCACGTGGAAGTGCTTCCGCGCGAGCGGCGGCTCCCAGTCGTGGGTCAGGTGCCGGTAGAACTCGGCGTACTGCTCGTCCGTGATCTCGCTCGGGCGGCGGCGCCAGAGCGCGTTGCTGGAGTTGGC
>CAZEAA010000249.1:0-9115 GCA_964510015.1 uncultured Sandaracinaceae bacterium | reverse complement strand
CACGGCGGCACCATCTTCCTCGACGAGATCGGCGAGCTGCCGCTCGACATGCAGCCGAAGCTGCTGCGCGTGCTCGAGAACCGCGAGATCCGGCGTGTGGGTGGGCAGAAGACGCTGCCCGTGGACGTGCGCGTGGTGGCGGCCACCAACCGCGACCTGCGCCAGATGGTGAACGAGGGCAGCTTCCGCGAAGACCTCTATTACCGCTTGAGCGTGGTGCAGGTGGAGCTCCCGTCGCTGCGCGAGCGCGCCGAAGACATCCCCCTCTTGGTGCGCGGCTTCCTGGACGACTTCTCGGCGCGGCGCTTCCCCGGCGAAGAGCGCGAGTTCACCGCCACGGACGAGGCCATGCGCCGCTTGCAGAGCTACCCCTGGCCGGGCAACGTGCGCGAGCTGAAGAACACGGTGGAGCGCGCGGCGTCGCTGGCCGATGGCTTCGAGCTCGACCGCGCGGACTTCGTGCCGGCCAGCCAGAAGTCGCCGCCCATGACGCTGCCCGGAGGGCGCGCCGAAGAGCTGGTGGACGAGGGCGTGCCCTTCAAGGAAGCCAAGCAGCGCATCACCGACGCGTTCGAGGCGTCGTACCTGAAGGCGCTGCTCGACAAGTACGGCGGCAACATCACGCGCAGCGCGCAGGCCGCGGGGCTCACGCGCTATCACCTGCGCGAGCTGGCCAAGCGCTACGGCGTGCGGGACACCCAGGTCTGAGCCCGTGAGTCCGCGCGTCGCCATCGTTGGGGGAGGCGCCGTGGGCCAGGTCTATGGCCTGCACCTCATGCGGGGCGGCGCCGAGGTCACCTACTTCGTGCGCGAGCGCTACGTGGACGAGCTGCGCGCGGGGACCACGCTGCACGCCCTGCCGCGCGGCGGGGCACGAACGCTGCGACCCACCCACGTGCGCAGCGATGTGGACGGCGTCGCCGAGGGCTTCGACCAAGTGTGGCTGTGCGTGCCCACCAACGCGCTCACGTCGGGCGCGCTCGACCCGGTGCTCGCCGCGGTGGCGAAGGCCGAGCGCACGTCGCTGGTGTCCATGCCGCCAGGCATGCAGGTGCGCGCGCTGATCGACCTGCACGTGCCGCGCGCGCGTGTGGTGGACGGGATGATCGGGATGATCGCCTACCAGGCGCCGTTGCCCGGAGAGACGCTCGCGCCCGGCATCGCCTACGTGCTGCCGTGGCTGTCGGCCAGCAAGTTCAGCGGGGCCGAGGCGGCCCGCGTGCGCGGGGTGACGCAGCTCTTGCGAGCCGGCGGCTGCCCCGCCTCGGTCGTGAGCGACGCGCGCGTGAGCCTGGCGTTCAGCTCGTGCGCCATGATGCCCATGGTGGTGGCGCTCGAGGGGGCGGGCTGGCGCTTCGCCTCCGTGCGCAAGGGTGACTGGCTCACGCTCTTGGCGGGGGCTGCACGCGAGGCCCTCACGCTGACCGCGGCCGAGCTGGGCGTGTCGTCACCGTGGTTCCGTCCGCTGCTGCGTCGCCCACTGTTCACCGCCATCTCGTATGGGGCCAACTGGCTCGCGCCCTTCGACGCGGAGGTCTACCTCGAGCACCACTTCACCAAGGTGGGGGAGCAGACGCGCCTCATGATGCAGGGCTACCTCGAGAGTGCTCGCGCGCGCAGCTTGCCCAGCGCCCACATCGCCGAGCTGAACCAGCGGGTGTTCGGTGGCTGAGTCGAGCGACGTCTCCCCCTTCGAGCGCCTCGGCGGCGAGGCCGTGCTGCGCCCGCTTATCGCGGCGTTCGTGGACCGCTGCTTCGACGACATGATGATCGGCTTCCACTTCCGCGGGGCAGACCGTGAGCGGGTGAAGCGCTTCGAGTACCAGCACGCGGCGCAGTACTTCGGCGCCGACGTGGCTTACGAGGGGCGGCCGCTCACCAAGGCGCACGGCCCGCACAACATCTTGGGCGGGCAGTTCATGCGGCGCCGACAGATCCTGCTCGAGACTGCGCGCCAGCACGGGCTGCCCGAGGACCTGCTCGAGGGTTGGCTCGCGCACCAGGACTCGCTGCGCGGTGAGGTGACCAAGCAGGTCGGCTCGGGCTGCCAGGACTGAAGCCCCTTTCAGCGCGGCTCCCAACGCGGGGGCGCCCGGCCCCGTGGCTCCCCGGGAGTCAGCGGGGTCAGCGGAGTCAGCGGGGGGTTGGCTCACTGGGCTTCGGGACGTCGCCCTCCAGCCAGCGCAGGTGCAGCACGCGCGAGGTGATGCGCCAGCCTTCGGGCGTGCGAACGAGCGTGTCGGCGTACTCGCCCCCCAGCTGGAAGAACTGCATGCGGCCTTCGTGCAGGTAGCCGTGCTGGGCCAGCACGTAGGAGCGCGCGCTCCCGAGGGACGCGTCGCGGTCATCGAAGCGCACGCGCACGTTGCTGATGAAGTGTTGGAGGCGGCGGTAGCGGCGCAGCTCGGTCGCCAGGAAGACCTGCATCTCGGGCAACGCGCAGGTCGGGCCGCCCGTCTGCCGAAAGTCGAGCTGCGCGTCTCGCGTGAAGACGTGGTCCAGCTGGTCGAAGCGCTGCTGGTCGATGGCGTCGCTGTAGGCGAAGAGCAGCTCGTGGATCGCCAACGTGTCTTCGGTGCGCATGGCAGGAGTGTAGCCCACGCGCTCAGGCCACAGCGTTCACGAGGTCTCGCTCGATGCTGGCCGCGAGCCGCGCCGCCGCGTCGTCGGGGAGCCCGGGGTGCACCGTGCCCACGTTGAGCAGCAGCGCGCCGCCGAGGCCCACGGCGCTGCAGCAGATGTTGCAGGTCATCGAGCCGGCGCCCGCGAAGTGCAGCGCGTCGAGGCCGAGGTCGTGTTCGCTGCCGGGGGCCACGCCCATGCGCTCGAGCGCGCCCAGGTTGCTGAGCGCGAAGGCGGCATGACCGAACGGTCCTTCGAACACGCGACGCGACAGCGAGACGCCCAGCAGGCGCTGCACCAGGCGCGTGAGCGTGGCGCCGCCTGCCGCGGTGAAGCGCGGCACGCCGGCCTCGAGCGCCCCGTGCACCGCCTCGTTGTAGCGCTTGGCGTCGGCCCACAGGTCACGCTCGGCCGTCATGCGCAGCGCGCTGTCCACGAACGAGATGAAGTAGCCCACGCTCTCCGGGACGGTCGCTTCGTTGCGGCGCGCGAGGTAGGCGCGCATGTCCACCGGGTGGAAGGCCAGCAGCGGGGCGTCGGGGGGCAGCGACGCGTGCTCGCAGATGGCGCGCGCGATGGCCGCCGACAGCACGCCGTGCAGCGTGACCCCGTGGCGCTTGGCCAGCGCGTCGAGCGCGCGCGTTTGTTCTGCAGAGAGCCGCACGGGCGCCACGGTCAGCCGCCGGTCCTTGGGCGCGGCCACATTCCCCTTGCCCCACTTCTGAAAGCGCCCAACGCGGCCGAGCTCGTCTTGCCGCGCGAGGTAGCGCTTGGCCGCCCCCGTCCGGAAGTCGGCCGGCAGGTAGTCCTCGAGGCGCGTGGGCGCGCATGGCTCGATGGTGCGTGTAGGCGCTGCGAGCGTGGCCAGCAGATCGCGCATGGCGAGGATTCCGGACTTCCCGTCGCTGACCGCGTGCCACAGCGTGAGCAGCAACGTGCTGCCGCCGCCGGGGTGCTGCAGCAACGTGCAGCGCGCCGGCGCGCGCTGGGGGCCCCAGTGACCGTCGCGCAGCTCGTCGGTCATCACGTCGGTCCACGCGTCGGGCCCGGCTTCCCGCGTGAGCAGCGGGATGGTGGCAGGGGCGTGGCCAGCGATGTCGACCGCGAGGGAGGGGTGACGCTGCTGGAGCCGCGCGAGCCCCGCCACTACCTCGGCTTCGGTCAACGACCGCGCGACGCGCGCCGCCGTCACGAAGTTCAGCGTGTAGCCCTGGTCGTAGCGATGGCCGAGCTCTTCGAAGAAGCCGAGGGGTCGCGTGCGCATGAGCGTTTCCTGGTGCCGTCTGCCCGGCTTGTAAAGCGCAGGCCCCCTCGTAGTAGACTCCGGGCGGTCCCCCCGAAGTTCCCGAGGAAACGAACATGAACCGCGTCTCTACTCTCCGCCCCTTCGTCGCACTCGCGTTCGCGGGCGCCCTTCTCGCTGGCTGTGGCGGCGGCTTCACCCTGCGCCCCGTCACTCCGCACTCGCAGCCCGGCTCGGTGCTCGCCAGCGGTCACGTCGCGTCCGTGCAGGTGCTGCTCGCCCAGGACCTCGAGCAGGACAAGGTGGCCATGCTGGTGAACAACAACGTGCCCGGTGAGATGGCGCGCGTGCTCACCGGCATCGGCTCGGCGGGCACGCCCCTCACGCTGCAGATCTACATCACGCAGTTCCGCAACGGCTTCGGACCCGCGCGCATGCACACCCGCACCATCGTCTACGCGCCCTCGGGCGCGGTGGTGCGCGACTTCGAGACCGAGTCGCTGTCGATGCGCGGCGGCAGCAAGGGCGCGCGCCTGCTGCGCATCACGCAGCACAACGTGCAGGCCATCGCGGACGGGCTCTGAGGCGGAGCCCACGTGCTCGGTGAACACGCGCTGGACGCCGAGCGTCGCGAGACGCTTTCGGGGGTGGGCAAGGGCCAGCCGGTTCAGCGCGTCCACCGTGTCGCGGTGGTGGGCCTCGCCCTGGTTGCCGGCCTCGTCGCGCTCGGCGCGCCCCTGACCACCGCGCGCGCGCAGGTGCCCGGCCCGCACTTCACGCTGGACCGTGGGCCGCTGTTCAGCCTGCCGCCGCCGCCCATCGAGGAGCTGCGCACCGGCGGGGCGGGCGGAGCCGAGGCGCTGGTGGCGCTGCGCCTCCAGCACGTGCGCGAGCGACGTCTCGAGGGGGCTGCGCTGCTCAGCCTCGGCGTCGTGGGCACACTCGGTGGCGCGCTCGTCGCGGTGGTGGGCCGGGACGACCCGGGCCTCGTGGCCTTCGGGCTGGTCACGGCGTCGTTCGGGGTCATCAACGTGCCGCTGGGCATCGGCTTGCTGGACCTGCGGCACCGCGGCCGCGAAGAGGCGCTCGAGCTGACCGCGGCCACCAGCGAGACCATCGCGGAGCGCGTGCAGGCGTGGGCCAGCGGGGAGCGCTGGAAGCGAGTCAGCTTCGCGGTGAACACCGGGCTCGACGTGGTGTACATGATCACGGGCGCGCTCTTGATCGGGCTCGCGGGGCGCACCAACCGGCCGGACTCCGCGCGCGGCGCAGGCTGGGCCATGGTCACGCAGGGCGCTGCGCTGCTGGTCTACGACGTCTACGGCATCGCGGCGACGACCCGCCGCGCTCGTGCGCTCGCCGGCGACGGGTGGCTCGACCCCACGTTGCTGTACTGAAGCGCGTCGCTGCAGCGGCCGCGCGGCAGGGCTCAGGGTGAGAGCACGTGTCGTCGCGCCACGGCGGGGCGCTCGCGCTTCTGCGCCAGCCAGTCGAGGTGCTGCATGAGCCGCGCGCGCAACTCGAGCGGGGTCACCACCTCGTCGATCATCCCTGCGGCATAGGCCACCGCGGGAGACTCGTACTCGTCGTAGTACCGCGTCCGCAGGCGCTCGTCGCTCTCCTCGGGCGAGGCATCGCGGAACACCAGCTGCCGCGCGGCGTCGAACCCCATCACGGCGATGCGGCTGCCCTCGAGCGCCAAGACCACGTCGCCGTCCTGGCTGCGCGTCTGCAGCATGACGAAGGCCGCTGCGCCGTAGCACTTGCGCACGACCACGCTGAGGCGCGGGACGCTGGTGCTCATGGCCTGGCAGAGGTTCGCGCCGTGTCGCAGCAAGCCGGCGCTCTCTTCGGCCACGCCGGGCATGAAGCCGGGCACGTCGATCAAGTTCAGGATCGGGACGTTGTACGCGTCGCAGCGCCGGATGAAGCGCGCGGCCTTGCGCGCCGCGAGCGCGGTGATGGCGCCGCCGCTCTCGAGGCTCTGGTTGGCCACCAGCCCGACCACATGGCCTCCGAGCCGCGCGAAGCCGGTGAGCATGGCGCCTCCGGTCAGCGCCCCCAGCTCGAGGAACTCCGAACCGTCCACCAAGCCCTCGATGAAGCTCAGCATGTCGAACGCCAGCTCGGGGCGCGCGGGCACCTCGGGCAACGGCGCCGTGGGCGCGACCACGGGCGAGCGCGGCGGGTCCATCAAGCGGTGGCTCGGCAGGTACCGAAGCAGCTCGCGCACGCGCAGGAGCTGGTCCTCGAGCGTGCGGTCCACGATGTCCGCGATGCCCGTGGTCTCGGCGTGCACCGTGGCGCCGCCGAGCTCGGCCAAGATGGGGGTCTCTCCGAGGACGCTGGTGACCACGGCGGGGCCCGTCACCATCAAGTGGCTGCGCAGCTTGTTGAACAGCACGAAGTCTTGGAGCGTGGCGCTGTAGGCCGGCGCGCCCATGGTGACCGACAGCACGACCGCGATCTGCGGCACCACGCCCGACAGTCGGATGTTGCCGGTGATGACGCGCGTGTAGGCCTCACCGCTGCGCAGCCCCTCTTCGACCGAGACGCCGGCCGACCCGAGCAGCGCGACGACGGGCACCCCCAGCTCTTCGGCGCGGTCCATCACGCGTCGAATCTTGTCGGCGCCCGCGGAGGTGACGAAGCCCTTGTCGTGCGCTTGGTCGATCACGTAGAGCGCGACCCGGCGGCCGTCGATGGTGCCGAGGCCCGTGCACACCTCGGGGCCATAGCGGTAGGGGCTGCTGGCCCCGCCCGGGGTGAGGGGCAGCCAGCTGCCTTCGTCCACCAGCGCGCGGATCAGGCTCTCGGGGTCGAGGGCGACGCGTCGCTTGCGCTCGCTGGGTTCGGGCTCGGGCATGCAGGCGTGAGTTTGACACAGGGCGAGCACGCACGCCGAGTCCTGATACAGTGGCCGCGTGCCGACGCTCTTGCTGTTCGACGCCAGCGCCGACCCGTTCTGGCGGATGCCCGCGGGCTTCGTCGCGGCCATCGAGGAACAGCTCGCGCGCCAGCCCGAGCCGTGGACCCTCGCGCGCTGCGAGCGGGGCGCCGACCTGCCGGGCGCGCTGCGCGACGCGGACGCCTTCGTGGGCTGGGCCTTTCCGCCGGCCTTGATGCGGCGCGCGCCGAAGCTGCACACGCTGCACTTCCTCACGGCGGGTGTGCCGGCCGGCTGGGCCGCGCTCACGGACGCACGCCCGGAGCTGCGCGTCACGCGCTCGAGCGGCATCAACGCGGACGGAGTCGCCGAGCACGGGCTCTTCCTGATGCTGGCGCTGCTGCGCGGCGTGAGCGTGCCAGCGCTCTCGCGCTGGGAGCCCATGGCGTTCGGTCACGCGCGCGCGCCTGGGCGGCTGCGCTGTGGCGTGGTGGGCGCGGGGCCCATCGGCGTCGAGCTGGCGCGCATGGCGCAGCCGCTCTTCGCCGAGGTCCGGATCCTGAGCCAGACCGCGCGCGCGACCCTCGAGGTGCAGCGGCCGGATGGCTCCCGCGCCGCCCTCGGTCCCGTCACCGGCTTCGAAGACGCGGCGGGCTTCTTCGCGTGGGCCGACGTGCTGGCGTTGGTGCTGCCCGCCACCCCCGAGACGGAGCGGCTCTACACGGACACGCTCTTCGCGGCGATGCGCCCGGACGTGCTGCTGCTGAACCTGGGGCGCGGCGAGTCGCTGCCCGAGGACGCGCTGCTGGCCTTCTTGGACGCGAACCCGAGCGCGCGCTTCGCCGCGGACGTGGCCAGTGTGGAGCCGTACCCGAGCGACGGTCCGCTCTACGCGCACCCCCGCGTGTTGCTCACCCCGCACGTGGCCGGCCGGCGCGAGGGCGTCTGGGAGCTGTTGCTGCCGCCCACGCTCGACGCGCTGCGGGCCGTGGCCGGGCGGGGGGCTGCATGAGGAGCGACCTCCTCGCGCGCGGCCAGGAGCTCGAGCAGCGCCTCGGCGACCCGAGCGACGCCAAGAACGCCACGGGCTTCCGCGCCGCCGTGCTGGCCGACGAGCACGAGCGCTTCCCGGACGAGGCCTGGGACGCGCTGGTGCAGCTCGGCTACTTCCAGCTCTTCGTGCCGCCCGAGCACGGCGGGCGCTTCTCGCGGCTGAGTGAGCTGCTCTTGCTGGGGCGCTTGGTCGCGCGCCGTGATCTCGCGCTGGCCGTGGCGGCGGGGCAGTGCCTGCTGGGGGCGCTGCCCGTGTGGATCGCGGGCTCGCCGGCGCTGCGAGCGCGGCAAGCCGAGCTGCTGCTGGCGGGGCGTGCGGGGGCGCTCGCGCTCACGGAGCAAGCGCACGGCAGCGACCTCGCGGGGGGTGAGGTGAGCGCCACCGCCCATGGCGCCAGTGACCCCCTGCGCCTCTCGGGCGAGAAGTGGTGCATCAACAACGCCACGCGTGGGCGCTCGCTCACGGTGCTGGCGCGCACGGACCCGGCCGGTGGTCCGCGCGGCTTCTCGCTGCTCTTCGTGGACAAGGAAGCGCTCGCGCAGACGGGTGACCTCGCGCGCTACGCGCCGCTCCCCAAGCTGCGCACGCTGGGCATCCGCGCGGCCGACATCAGCGGCGCGCGGTTTCACGACCTGCCCGTGCCGCGCGAGGCGCTGGTGGGGAAGCCCGGTCGCGGTCTCGACGTGGTGCTGCGCACGTTGCAGGTCTCGCGCACGCTCTGCGCCGCGTTCAGCCTCGGGGCCGCCGACAGCGCGCTGCGGGCTGCGCTCGACTTCGTGACCACGCGGCGCCTCTACGGGGAAGACCTGATCGCGCTCCCGGCCGTGCGCCGCTTGATCGCGCGGGCGTCGCTGCACCTGCACCAGGCCGACGCGCTCGCGCTGCTGGTGTGCCGCCTGGCCGGCGAGGTCCCCGAGCAGCTGAGCGTGCTCTCCGCGGTGGTGAAGCTCGCGGTGCCCGCGCTCTGCCAGCGGGTGATCGACGACGCCATGACGCTCTTGGGGGCGCGCTACTACCTGCGCGAGGAGCCGTTCGCGCACGTGCAGAAGCTGTGCCGGGACGCGGCCTTGGTCACCCTCTTCGATGGCAGCGCCGAGGTGAACCGGCACGTGATCGCGGGTCAGCTGAGCGCGCTGGTGTCGGCGCGCGCGAGCGAGCGGGCTACACGCGGCGAGCACGCGCGGGCGTCGCTGCAGCGCGCGGCGGCCCTCGACCAGCCGGAGTCGCCGCTCGCGCTCGAGAACCTGCGCACCAGCGCGCGAGGCGGGGACGACGTGCTGAACGCGCTCACGGGCCTGCCGCCCGCGCA
>CAZEAA010000248.1:0-9138 GCA_964510015.1 uncultured Sandaracinaceae bacterium | reverse complement strand
CTTGCGCGCGCAACAGGTCGATCTCGGTGGCTGGCTCCACAACGAAGGTAGATCACGATCGCGATCCGCTGTCGATCGTGAACTTCGTGGCCCGCGGAATGATCAGACTTTTAGGGGGCGTGAACGGTTACGAACCCCGTCGCGTCTACTTCCACCACTCGGACGGCCCCAGACAAGCCGGCAGGCAAGAAGTAGGCGTACGTGCCGCCGCCTGGCTCGGACAATGAGGGAAGAAGGTCGGAGACGGCTCCGAAACCAGCGCCCGCGTCGTGTTCCACAATGAAGCCCAGCGCCCCGGCTTCGGAAGATGTCTCCCACGCCAGGTAACGACCGCTGCGCGCGACACCGACCATACTCACTTGGAGTGCCGCAGCGGCGGACTGAACACAGGTCTGTCCGTTGGTGCCGGAGCGGGTCTCATCCGAACGGATGAGGTAGCTGATGCCCTGGTTGGCTGAGAATGAGCACGAGCTTCCCCCTGAGCAGCTGGAGGTGGAGTCACTCAGGCGAGTGACCGCTGTGGAGTCGGAGCCGACACCCGACGCCTGGGTACGGATAACGGAAGGAGTAGTGTCGGAGAGCGTCGGAGAGTAGACGAACCAGTTGGGTTCGCCGCTGTCATTGTGCGCGATGCAGTTCCCAGGGTTACCGGTGCCGGATGTGATGGGACGCGCTCGGAGCAGGCGGCCCACCGAGGGAATATTGGATGCATTGATGGTAACTTGGACGCGGTAATCTCTCCCCACAACAGGGTTCGACAGGACGACCGTCCCTCGAGAGCAGGCGCCACCGTCAATGCCGCCCGTGTAGGCGGCGGACCCCACGGTGTTCCAACTGCCTCCCGAAAACTGCTGAAGACGTATAGTTCCAGAACCTGTCCGAAGGGCATCGCAGTAGGACTGCACGATCAGCACGTCTCCTGCGACCGCGGTCTCGGCGCCGCTATTGCAGGTGTTGCTGGAGAAAACGGTGTAGGTCGGAGTACAGGACTGCTCGATGGTCGATGCGTACACCGGGCTGGTGAAGAGCCACAGGACCAGTGCGATAGGCGCCCTACAAGCGGAATTCATGCCGAAAAGTACAAGGAGGGGTGCACTCTTGCAAGCCGGGCGGGATTTTCGCGGTCGCGCCCATCGTTCCGAAGCGCTGCCTGGCCGTTCGCTGCCATGGACGTCTCAGAAGGCGAAGGCGCCATGGGCGCCGCCCCCACGTCCGGCTCGGACACCAGCCGGCACCACAGCCCTCGGTCATCACCGCCGCACGAAACACCATCATCAATCTCGGTCGAAGACGGTGTCGTGGGTCCGCCCACCGGCTCACTCCCCCCGGCTCCTTCGTCGATGACGCCATGCGGGAGCGCCACACCGACCTGCGGTTCCGCGCCCCCTTTCGCGGGCGCCGGCGGCGCGGGCGTGCAGTACATGGACCGCATCTGGGCGCGCCTGCTGCGGGAGTCCCCTAGACGCAAGACGCTTCCCGCGATCATCCCCCACCACGGCGTCGGTGGCTGGCGCGGGCCGCGCGCCCTGCACGGCATGATCGAAGGCCTCCACAAGCTCCCTGAACTGCGTCGCTTCGTGCCCAACTTCGATTTGCTGATCGACGACTTGTCGCTGGCTACCGACGCGCAGCTCATCGCGCGACCGCTGAACTCCGCCCCCAAGGTGGCCACCTGGCTGCTTCGGGACGGCCGCAACGTTCCCTACCTCTGCCGTCTCGCCACTGGGCGAGGCTAGGACGCCGCCCCAATGTGTGGCCGGGTCACCTGCGGGCATGGTCGTGCACCGGTCGGCGTCCTCAATCGAAGACGGCGTCCAGGGTCTCAGCAGAAAGGACCCGCAACGAGTACCCTGCGAGTGCTTCCCCGGTGGCGTGGGCGATGCGCTTCTGGTGGCACCTGGCAGCACGCCGAACTTGACGGCGAGCTGTCGCGCGAGCACCTCGCGTTGGCCATTCAGCAGACCCTCCTGGATGCCCTTCTCAAGGCCCTCCTGGATGCCCTTGACCAGGCCCTCCCGGATACCTTCGGCCCGGCGCTTGAGCATGCCACGTTGAATGAGTTGTTCTGCGAGCGTTCCCATTTGGGTCTCCATGGCGGGGTGGAGGCTGGCGCCGAGCAGGGCGTGCACCGCATCCATGTCACCGTTGGCGGTTTCGTAAGTGTGGCTCGAGGGGCGCGTGAGGTAGTCGCGGAACCCAGGTTCCTGCGAGAGAGCGCGGAGGTCGCCGACGATGAGCTCGAGCTCGTCTTCGAGCGCGGGCGCTGCCCGACTAGCGCGGGCGCTGCCCGACTTCGCTGGAGAATGAAGTAAGCCACACGAAGCGACGCGCTGAGGTCGAAACGGGCCGCCAACGCCTCGGGCAAGAAGCGCGCGAGGTCTTCGAGCAGGTACGTGCTCGTCGGGATGTAGGGCGCCACCAGCGGCTCGAGATCCGGCGGCAACTTCAGGCGCTCCAGCATCGTGCGGGGAGAGCGCCAATCGGCGCCGTGGCTGATCACCAGCGGGATCACCGCCGTCAGGGGCACGCCCAGTCGGCGCTGTCGCTCCCACAGCCGGACCTGCACGTCGAGCGCGCGCAGCACGATGTCCACGTCCGGCCCCGACTGCACCTCGGCCAGGACGTGCACCCACAGGGACTGGTCCAGCCCCGTGACGGGAAGCTCCCAAATCGCGTCGCTCTCCCGCTCGTGCAGCAGGGCGTCGACGATTCGTGCTGGTGCCGGTTGCAGCATCGGCTCGCAGCACGCGCGATTGCTAGCGACGGGCTCGTTCTTAGTGGGCCGTGTCGCCACCGGCATGGGGCGCCGCCCCCACCTCCGGCTCGGTCACCAGCGGGTACCCCTGGTCTCGCCAGAACCACAGCCCCTCCTCAATGACCGCCACCTTCGCGTACCCCAGCCCGCGCAGCGCGTTCGCCACGCGGTCGGCCGCCACGTGCGGGCAGCCGCAGTACACCACGATCTGGGTGCCGTCGTTAGGCACCCGGCGAAACGCGGCGGGGTCGTCGTAGAACGGCGCAGGCAGCGCGCCGGGCAGGTGCTGCGCGCGCCAGTCGGAAGGGGCGCGGGCGTCCAGCAAGACCATGCGGCGGCCTTGCTGCAGCGCGAGGTTGACCTGCGCCGCCGGGACGTAGGCGTTTGCGGGCGCGAAGGCCGGCGCCTCGCCTTCCGGGTTGTGGACGACCGGGATGCTCTCGTCGGTGGTCCAGGGCTCGGCCACACCCGCCCGCGAGGTGTCCGGCGCCGTGGCGCGGGACGCGATGTCGCGAAGGAAATGGATGAGGTCCTCGATCTCGGTGGCGCTCAGACTTCCGCCGAAGCCGGCCATGAGCGTGCCCGGGCGCCCCTCGGTGATGGCGCTGGTGAGCAGGTGGTCGGACGCGAGCGCGTGGAACACGGGATTGTTCAGGGACGGCGCCGTCACCCCCTGCCCGCGGTCGCCATGGCACGACGCGCAGCGCTCGGCGTACACGGGACGAGCCCGCGCCGCCCGCGCTCGGTCCACGGGCGTCCGAGTCGTTGGCGTGTCCGTGCTGGGGATGAGCTGGAATGCGCGCAGAAAGCGGATCAGCTCGCGGATCTCGTCGTCGGCCAGCGGCCCTCCCGCGGCCACGCCGAACGCGCTCATGGGCGTGCCGGGTCGCCCACGACGAATCGACTCGAACAGGAACTCGTCCGAGACCGCGCTCAGGAAGGCGGGGTTGCCGATGGCGTTGGCGTGGTCCGCGACGGCCCCCTCGCCTCGCTCGCCGTGGCACATCGCGCAGTAGCGCTGGAAAGCCTCGCTCACGGGCTGCGAGCGCTTCACGAGGGCCGTGGCCGGCTGCTCCGAGCAGCCCGCGAGGGCGCCCGCCGCGATGAAGAGCAACACGCAGCACGTGCTGAAGCGGACCGTCAGCGAGACCTCGACCATGGCGCATCGTCCCATCGCACGAGGCGATGGCAAGCGGGAGCAACAAACGCCGCGACCGGCCGAGAAGCGACCCACGATGCAGCCCCCGACCGTTCCAATCCACCACGGCATCTGCCGTGGGTGAGCACGATGCCTTCTTCAAGCGGATCTTCAGCAATCCGGCGCACGCGGCGGGAGAGCTGGCCAGCGTGCTGCCGCCTGCGCTCGTGGTGGCGCTCGACCTGAGCAAGCTCGTGCTCATCCCCGGATCGTTCGTGGATGAGGCTATGAAGCAGCGACACACCGACCTGCTCTTCCGTGCACCCGTGAAAGGGAGTCAGCGGCGTGGCCGGCCGAAGGACGTCTACCTCTACTTCATCTACGAGCACCTGAGCCAGCCCGACCCACTCGCGCCATTCCGACTGAACCAGTACATGGACCGCGTCTGGGCGCGCTTGCTGCTCGAGTCGCCACGGCTGAAGGTGTTGCCGGCGATCATCCCGTTGATCATCCACCATGGCCCGGGTGGCTGGCGCGGACCACGACGCCTCCACGATGTGATCGAAGGACTCGAGGACTTCCCTGCGCTTCGCCCGTTCGTTCCCAACTTCGAGCTCCTCATTGACGACCTGTCCCTGGCCACCGACGATGATCTCCTAGGCCGACCGATGGCGCCCGTGCCCAAAGTGGCCACGTGGCTTCTGCGGGACGGACGCAACGTCGACACGTTGCTCACGCACCTTCCCGTATGGGGGCCGGAGCTCGAGCGTGCTGCGCGCGTCGCCCCCGGTGAAATCACCGCGCTGCTGCGCTATCTTCTGGCCATCGCCGGCCGGGACTCCTGGCGCGAAGTTCGTCACGCCATCCTGCGCAACGCTCCCGCCACGGAGGCCTCCATGATCAGCATCGCAGACCACCTCATCGATCAAGGCCGGCAAGAAGGCCGCCAAGAAGGCCGCCAAGAAGGCCGCCAAGAAGGCCGCCAAGAAGGCCGCAGCGCCATGCAGAACGTCCTTCGAAGCCTGTTGCGGACCCGGTTCGGCGGCCTTTCTGCGGAACTCGACGCTCGCATCAACGCCGCGGATGTGTCGTCCCTCGAGGAGTGGACGCCGCGGGTGATGACCGCTTCTCGCGTTGAGGACGTGTTCAACCCGCAGTGACAGGCGTTCAGCGTCTCGCGACCGCGGACGCTGCCTTCACGGCTGCTCGCGGGAGTGCGTGCCGTCGGCCTGCGCGCGGATCACCACATCCCCGTCCCAGCCCGTGCCGTACACCGCGGCCTCGATCCTCACGCTCTCGAACGCGCGCGGCCCCGTGGCCACCTGGACAGTGCGCGCTTCCACCCGGCCGGTCAGGCCCGCGGCCAGCAGGGCCACCACCTCGGCGCGCGGGTGCCCGTAGCGCCACGCGCTGAAGTCCGCCTCGCGCGAGGGCGAGCCCATCGAGATGACCGCGGTGACCGGGCTGAGCGCCGTCAGCAGCGCGGCGTTGGTGGCGTTGTGCGAGCCGTGATGACCCACGTGGTAGAGGTCCACGTCGAGCAGCTCGGGGTCCGACTGCGCCAGGAGATCCAGGATGCCCTGCACCTCGAGGTCGCCCGTGAAGAGCGCGCGGAAGCGCCCGAACTGGAGGCGCAGCACCACGCTGTGCTCGTTCTCGTTGCGCAGGTCCGTCGCGCTCCAGCCGGCGTGCGCCACCCCGGCGTCCACGCGGCCGAAGAGCACGCGCAGGTCGGGGTCCACGTCCGAGCACGCGACCGGATCGATCCACTCGTCCGAGCGACCGAGAGGCGCAGCCGGGTTCGCCACGTGGACCACGCGGGTGTCGGGGCTCGCCGCCGCCAGCCGCTCGGCCTCGTGCTGCTCGCACGCGCCGGACCCTTCCTCCTGCCCGTTGGTCACCAGCACGCCCACGCGGAACGCGCGCAGGACCGCGGGCGCGCCGCGCGTGTGGTCCACGTGCGGGTGCGTGAGGTACACCGCCGCGAGCCGCCGTCCCAAGTCGCTGCGCCGCGCGAAGAAGCGCTCGAGGTACGCCATCAGCTGCGCGCTCCCGTCGAACGTCGGCGGTGCCACCGGAGTGTTCGCGTGCGAGGCCAGGCAGGTGGGCCCGCGGTGCTCGGCAGGCTGTCGCTCCCCGCCGGTGTCGATGAGCACCGCGCCACACGCGAACTCGAGCAGCGTCGCCGCGCCCTGGCCGACGTCGATGAAGTGCAGGCGCATCGAGGGCGGCTCGCTGGCCTCGATGCGGCCCGGCTCCGCCGTCGCCAGCGCAGCGGCCGAGCTGGCGGACGCGGGGGACCGCACGTGCGGTGCCGAGCACGCCGCGAGCCCGGCGCTCACGAGCACCGCCAGCCTCGAGACACCTGGGGACCACGGGTACCGCATGCGAGGACACTGGCACAACGCACCGTCTGCGTAGGCATTTTTCCCCATTGACGGAAGGGTGTGCGGTCGCGAGTCTCGGACCCTCATGCTGACGAGAGGTCGCGACTACAGCTTCGGTCCCTGGCCCCAACCCGCGCCAGATTTCTTCGAGGACGGGGCCCCCGCGGTCCTCAACGTCCCGAGCGACGTGAAAAAGGACTGGAACCGCCACGTCCAGAGCCGGTACATCAAGCAGATCCTGTTCGACACGCTGCCCAGCTGGGTCTGGGCGCTGCAGAACCGTGGCCTGCGCGAGGTGTCGGACGAGCGCTTCTGCGAGATCGTGTGCGACGGGATCTTCTCGAAGTTCCTGATGCCCGAGTCGCTCTTCGACCCACCGGACCTCGCGCTGTTCCGTGACTACCTGGACGGCACCAAGGGTCCTGGGCTCGGCGCCGGCGAGGGCTGGTACAAGAGCGACTTCTCGCCCATGCGCTTGGTGGCGAGCGACGAAGACAGCAGCACGGTGCCGTCGGTGGTGCTCTTCAAGCGCCGCGCGGATCAGAAGTACGTGCTGGTGGCCATCGCCCTCGGCGACGACGTCTTCGACCCACTCCACGCAGGCGGGTGGGTCACGGCCAAGTACTTCGCGCTCCAGGGCGCGGGCGTGATCACCACGCTCTTGATGCACCCCAAGCTGCACTTCCCGAGCAACGGCATCGACGCCATCACGCGCACGCGCCTCAGCCCGGACAGCACGCTGAAGAAGCTGCTCCTGCCGCACTTCCGGCTGGCGCTGGCGGTGAACTACGCCGTGCTCTACGGCGGCGAGACGGTCCTCAAGCCGGGCCGCATCTACTCGCCCTACCCCGGCACGCTGGAACAGCACGCGGAGATCGTGGCCACGCTCTGGCGCGGCATGAACCACACGGACGGCACGCCCAACCGCGCGTATCCGCCGTACCGCTTCCCGCTCGAGGCGCCGGTCATCCACTCGCCCTACGGGACGTTCCTCGGGCGCTACCACGAGACCCTGCTCGAGTTCGGTCGCAAGGTCACGGCGTCCATCGCCACCGCGCGGCCCACCGACGTGGCCGAGTGGGCCGACCACTGCGCCGAGTGGGTCCCCGGCTTCCCCGACAGCAGCACCATCTTCGATCCGGACGTGCTCGCGCGCGTGTTCGCCAGCATCACCCTCGACGTGGCCATCTCGCACTCGGCCGACCACTTCATCTACGGTCAAGTGGACCCGCGCGAGGTGCCGTTCCGCCTCCACACGCCCGTGCCCACGCTGGATCAGCGCGACCCCCCCGACCCGAGCAAGCTGGTCACCGTCGCCGACAACCTGAACTACCGCATGTGCTCGCTGATGTTCTTCTCCCCCTACGTGGTCGAGCGCCTCGCGGACGTCGACTACGGCTTCTTCGACGCGGACCTGCGCCAGGCCAACGCCGAGTTCCCGTCCATGCTGGCCGCCACGGAGGCGTCGATCCTCAACGACGACATCCCGCTCTACGTTCCGCTCCGCCAGATCGCCAGCAGCGTTCAATTCTAGATCGGAACCGCATGTCTCCTCCTCCTGCTTCGGTCCACGGGCGCGCCAAGGGCCTCATCTTCAACTACCTCCACGAGTGGGTGGTCGACAACCACAGCGAAGACGCGTGGCAGAAGACGCTCACGCGCGCCGTCCCGCGGGAACGAGAGCACTACGAAGGCCTCATCCTGGCGTCCAGCTGGCAGCCGGTCTCCGCGTGGAACGGGCTGACCTCCGCGTTCTTCAGCACGCACTACGCGGACCCCAACGCCGGCATGCGCGACTTCTGTTCGTTCCTCGGTGAGCGCGAGCTCACGTCGCTGGTGAAGATGGTGCTCAAGCTCGGCTCGCCCGAGTTCATGCTGAAGCGCACCGGCTTCCTGTGGGGCCGCTACTTCGACACCGGCACGTTCACCGCTGACGAGATCGCTCCGGGACACTGGCGGCTCGCGCTCGCGGGGCCCGCCGACGAAGCCACCACCGCAGGCGCTCTCACGTGCTCGAACGGGCCAGGGCCCTGGCTCGAGCGCGGCCTCGCCCTCTCCGGCAACCCCGGGACCGTTCGGCACGTACGCTGCCGCTATCAGGGGCTCGAGCGCTGCGAGTTCGAAGCACGCTGGTCAAAATGATCGTGGAGCGGTGTACCCTGCGGGGATGACCTCGACCGGGCCTGGAACGACCGTCGACGAGTTGGCGCAGCGTGAGCTGTTGCTCGCCGAGGCGGAGCGCATCGTTCATCTCGGCAGCTGGATGTGGAACACGCAGACCAACGAGATTCGCTGGTCCGACGAGATGTTCCGCATCTTGGGCTTCGAACCGGGCTCGGTCGTCCCCACCGTGGACGGCTTCTTCGGGGCCATCCATCCCGAGGACCTCGCGCGCGTGCAAGACGTGGCCGCGCGCGGCGTGGCCGAGGAGGCGCCCGAGCCCGTGGACTTCCGGCTGATCCGCACGGACGGCAGCGTGCGCCACGTGCACATGGAGGCCGCCGTGGTGAAGCAGCCCGGCCCGCTGCGCATCGTGGGCTCCGTGCTCGACGTCAGCGACCGCCTCGAGCTCGAGACGCGGGCGTGGCTGGTCGCCGCAAGTCCGAGCCCCAGCAGCACCATGCCGGCGACGACGACCGGCCGCACGCCCCATCGATCGCTCAGCCAGCCCCAGCCGAAGGCCGAGAAGCCCATTACGATGAAGAGCAAGGTGGCCGCGCTCGACATCGGCACCAGCAAGATCGCCTGTCTGATTGCGCGGTTGAAGCCCTGCGCGCCGAGCGATGCGCTGCGCGGGCGAACCCACGCGGTCGAACTGATCGGGCTGAGCCATATCCAGTCGCGCGGCGTCAAGGCCG
>CAZEAA010000247.1:6575-9162 GCA_964510015.1 uncultured Sandaracinaceae bacterium | reverse complement strand
GAGCTCGACAGCCGCCTCGGCCAAATCCGCGTGCCCACGCTCATCCAGTGGGGGGCGCTCGACACCTGGGTCCCGCCGTCTTTTGCGCGGCGCTTCGAGAGCGGCATCGCAGGGTCCGAGCTGCGCATGTACGCGGGGGTCGGCCACGTGCCCATGGAGGAAGCGCCCGAGGCCACCGTGCGAGACGCAGACGCCTTCTTGAGCCGGCCGTGAGCGCAGGCGCGGCGGTTCGTCGCCACGGCGTGCCTCGTAACGCCGCCGGCGCTCGCAGCGACTGGTCTCGACGATGATCCCCTTCTCCGTCTTGGACCTCGCCCCGGTCACCGAGGGCTGCACGCCGGCCGACGCGTTCCGCAACAGCCTGTCGCTGGCGCAGCACGCCGAGGCGCTTGGATTCAAGCGCTTCTGGCTGGCCGAGCACCACAACATGCCGGGCATCGCCAGCGCCGCCACTGCCGTCGTCATCGGTCACGTGGCGGCCGGCACCAAGACCATCCGCGTGGGCTCGGGCGGCGTGATGCTGCCCAACCACGCTCCGCTGGTCATCGCCGAGCAGTTCGGCACGCTCGCCTCGCTGCACCCCGGGCGCATCGATCTGGGTCTCGGCCGCGCGCCGGGCACCGATCAGCGCACGATGTTCGCGTTGCGCCGCAGCCTGGCGAACCCATCGGAGCGCGCCGACCCGTTCCCGCGCGACGTGCTGGAGCTGCAGCGCTACTTCGCGGACCCGCAGCCCGGCCAGGCCATCCGCGCGGTGCCGGGCGAGGGCCTGCACGTGCCGCTCTGGCTGCTGGGCTCGAGCCTCTACAGCGCGGAGCTGGCCGGCAAGCTGGGCTTGCCCTTCGCGTTCGCCTCGCACTTCGCGCCGGACCTCCTGATGCAGGCGCTCGCCGTCTATCGGCGGAACTTCACGCCGTCGGCGCAGCTCGAGCAGGCCTACGTGATGGTGGCCACCAACGTCATCGCCGCCGACACGGACGCCGAGGCCGAGCGCCTGGCCAGCTCGCTGATGCAGGCCTTCGTGCGTCTGCGCCGCGGTGAGCCTGGCAAGCTGCCGCCTCCCGTGGACGACGCGGCCTCGGTGCTCTCACCCGCGGAGCTCGCGGGCATGCGGGCCCTGCTGAAGCGCTCGTTCGTGGGCTCGCGCAGCACGGTGCAGGCCGGCCTGCGCGCGCTCATCGCGGAGACCCAGGCCGACGAGGTGATGGTCGCGGGTCAGGTCTATGACCACGCGGCGCGCCTGCACTCGTACTCGATCGTCGCGGACATCGCCCGGGCAGGCTGAGGCTGGCTGAGGCCAGCGCTACTCGCCCGCGCTGCCCTCGTCCGCGACGTCTCCGGACCCGGGCCGGTAGCGCTTCTGCATGCCTTGCAGGAAGTTCCGCAGCACTTGGTCCATGCACTCGCGGTAGTGCTTGTGGCCGGGCTTGCGGAAGAACGCGCTCAGCTCGTGGCGGCTGAGCTTCAGCTCGCGCGAGCACACCAGCTCGAGCATCTCGTCGGCCTGGATGTCCAAGGCGATCTTCAGCTTGGTGAGCACGATGTTGTTGTTGAGCACCGACTCCGGGATGGGCTGGGGCCCCTCGCGCCGGCCGCGCATCTTCACGATGAAGCCGTTCAGGAACGTGGCCAGCAGCACGTCGTCGAGCGCCACGAACGCGGGGTCTTCCTCGCGCTTGAGCCAGTCGCTGACCTGCGCGCGGGTGATCTGGCGCCCGGCCAGGCCGAACACGCGCATCATCTCGGCGTCGTCGAGGTCGAAGGTGTAGCGCACACGTCGCAGGACATCGTTGTTGTTCATGGCGGCATCCAGGCGGAGGGAGCAGGGCTCTAGCACGTTCCCTGCCATGCTGCCCTCGCGAGCGTGGTCGTTTCGCGGTATGCCTGGTCTCACGTATGCGACACCGCGAAGCACATCGAATCCAACACGTGGGGTGGCTGCGGGCCTCGGTCCTCGGGGCCAACGACGGCATCGTGTCCACGGCGAGCTTGATCCTCGGCGTGGCCGCGTCGGGCGCGGGCAGCGAGAGCGTGCTCGTCACGGGCATCGCGGGGCTCGCGGCGGGGGCCATGTCCATGGCGGCCGGTGAGTACGTGTCGGTCAGCTCGCAGGCGGACGCCGAGGCCGCGGACCTCGCGCGGGAGCGCCACGAGCTGGCCACGACGCCCGAGCAAGAGCACCGCGAGCTGACGGCCATCTACGTGGGGCGCGGGCTCGACCAGGCGCTGGCCGAGCAGGTGGCGTCGCAGCTCACGGCGCACGACGCGCTGGGCGCGCACGGCCGTGACGAGCTGGGCATCACGGACGTGGGCGCCGCGCGTCCGGTGCAAGCGGCCTTCGCCTCGGCTGCGAGCTTTGCGGTGGGCGCCCTGCTGCCGCTCGGGGTGGTGCTGGCCGCTCCGACCAACCGGCTGATCGTCGCCGTGGCTGCGGGGTCCTTGCTGAGCCTGGGCGCCCTCGGCGCCGTGTCCGCCAAGGCGGGCGGCGCCCCCGTGGTCAAGGCCACGTGGCGGGTCACGTTCTGGGGCGCGCTGGCCATGGGCATCACCTCGGCCGTGGGCGCGCTCTTCGGCGTGGCGGCCTGAC
>CAZEAA010000247.1:1872-6475 GCA_964510015.1 uncultured Sandaracinaceae bacterium | reverse complement strand
GTGGATCACCAAACGCTCCAGCACCTCGTGGTTCGGCGCGAACTCGGGCAGGTCTTCGCTGCGGATCCGCGCGGCTTCTCCGAAGATCAAGAGGATGCCCCCCGGTGCGCTGATCACGCGGCGCTCCCGGATGTCCGAGGCGTCCACGCGGATGCCGGTCTCCTCGAACAGCTCGCGCGCGGCGGCCGTGCGCCACTCCTCCTCGTGGTCGATGAACCCACCGGGCAGCGCCAGCTCGCCGATGTGCGGTGCGATGCCGCGGCGGATGACCAGCACGCCCGTGTCCACGGGCAAGAGCAGCACGGCCACCGGGGTCGGGCTCAGATAGGACACCATCTCGCAGGCGCCGCACGTCCGCGGCCAGGCCGCGTCAGCCGGGAAGGGGGCACCGCAGTAGGAACAGTGGCTGTGCTTCTGGCGCTTGGACGGGTGGTGAGAGGGCATGCGGCGAGGGTGCGCGGCCGTGCTCGAGGGGTCAACGCCGTCTCAAAGGAGTTTCACGGCCCGACCCAAACTCGGCTGGGCATCCTGGGTCTCGTGCCCATGAGACTCTCACGCTCCTCGTGCCCCGACCGCCTGCTCGTCTGCCTGCTCGCACTTCTGTGCGCTGCTTGTGAAGCCTGCGGCGGAAGCCACGGGTCGGGTGCTGCGACCTCGGGCGACCCTACATCGGGCGAGCCGGGTGTGACGGCGCCGCTCCCCACGGACCTCACGGGGGTCTCACCGGAGGCCCAGGCCAGCTTCGCCCGCGGCAGCAATCGCTTCGCCTTCGACCTCCATCGACTGCGCCCGGCCGGCAACCAGGTCTTCTCGCCCGGCAGCATCTCGCTCGCGGTGGCCATGACCTGGGCGGGGGCGCGGGGGAACACGGATCAGCAGCTGGCGCAGGCGTTCGGCTTCGACCGCACCACGCACGCGGGGGCCGCCGGGCTCATCCACGCGTTCAACCAGAGCGGCTCGCCCCTCGCCGTGGCCAACCGCCTGTACGGCGAGCAGACCTACGACCTGCGGGCCGAGTTCGTGCAGCTGGCCGCCTCCCGCTACGCCGCGCCCTTCGAGGCGGTGGACTTCCGCGGGAACTCCGACGGCGCGCGTCGCGGGATCAACGCGTGGGTCGAGGAGCGCACCCACGACCGCATCCGCGACTTGCTGCCCTCGGGCTCGGTAAATTCCGACACGCGCCTCGTGCTGGTGAACGCGGCCTACTTCCTGGGCACGTGGGCCACGGCCTTCGAGCAGGACGCCACGCGCGACGAGCCCTTCCACCGCGATGCGAGCACGAGCTTCCGCGTGCCGATGATGAACGCCGAGCTGGCGGCGAGACACGCCACGGTGCCCGGCGCGCGCTTGCTCGAGCTGCCGTACGAGGGCGGGCGCTTCGCCATGGTGTTCGTGTTGCCGGAGCCCCGCTTCGGCCTTGCCGACGTGGAGCGTGGCCTCGACCTCGTCACGTGGGAGCGCTGGATGGCCGACCTCACGCACGGCGAGGCGGCGGTTAGCCTGCCGCGCTTCGAGGTTAAGCTCGAGCCCAGCCTGTCGCTGGTGGAGAGCCTCCAGCAGCTGGGTGTGATCGATGCCTTCGACAGCGAGCTGGCCGACTTCAGCGGCATGACCTCGTCGCCGGAGGACCGCTTCGTGATCGGCGACGTCCTGCACCAGGCCTTCCTGCGCGTGGACGAGTCGGGCACCGAGGCGGCCGCGGCGACGGCGGTGGTGGTGATGGACGAGTCCGCGCGCATGCCGGACGAGGTCTTCCAGTTCCGCGCCGACCAGCCCTTCCTGTTCATGCTCCGAGACACCCAATCGGGCGCCATCCTCTTCATGGGCCGCGTCACCGACCCGCGCTGAGTCGACACGCGCGATTCACCTCGCGCGCAATCAAACGTAGACGGTCGTCCAAAAATAGACCATGGTCCACGTTGTGACCGTGGTCGTCGGCCTGCGTGAACGGAAGAAGCTCGAGGTTCGAGACCGCCTCTGCGAGGAAGCGCGCAAGCTCTTCGCGGCGCAGGACAGCGCGGCCGTCTCCGTGGACGTCATCGCCGAAGCGGCGGGCGTGTCCCGGGCCACGTTCTTCAACTACTTCCCTTCCAAGGGAGCCCTGCTGGACGAACTGGCCAGCCACATGACGGTTCGTCTCTGCCGCTACCTCGAGGAAGAGCGGAAGCGTGGGCAGCCGCTCGAGCCCACCCTCGTGCACTGGTTTGCGAGGGCGGTGGCCACCATCCGGCGCTCGGAGTCGCTGTCGCGCCTGCTCTTCGGCCGCGCGTTCGCGGGCGTGGAGGAGAACGACCGGCGCATGACGGACATGCTGGCGGTGCACCGCGCCTACGAGGGCCTCGTGAAGGACGCGCAGGCCCGCTCTGAGGTGAGCCCCACGGCCGACGCCGCGTTCCACGCGGAGATGCTCGCGGGGGCCATGACCATGCTGCTGAACAACTGGATCACGGACCCCTCGTATCCCCTCGAGGCGCGCGCCGAGCAGACCGCGCGCTTCCTGACCGCCGCGATGATCGCCGACCGAGCCCCGCGCCCCAAGCCGAAGCCCGCACCCCGCAAGAAGGAGCCTCATGCCCGCATCCGCTCACGCTGATCGTCGCGACGCGTTTCCTGGCTACCCTCGCGGCTGGTTCGTGGTGGCCCTCTCCGAAGAGATCACGGCCACGGCGCCCCACTCCATGCGCTACTTCGGGACGGACCTGATCGCCTTCCGCGACGCGTCCGGGGCGGCCGTCGTGCTGAACGCCTACTGCCCGCACCTCGGCGCGCACCTGGGGCAGGGCACCCTCGAGGACGGCTGCATCCGCTGCCCCTTCCATGCGTGGAAGTTCAACGGGGAGGGCGCGTGCGTGGAGGTGCCCTATGCCATGCGCCTGCCCAAGCGAGCCGCCGTCGGCGCGCATCGCGTCGTGGAGCGCAACGGCTTCGTGTTCGTGCACTACGACCCGCGCGGCCGTGAGCCCGAGTACGAGATCCCCGTCGTGCCGCAGTTCGGAGACCCGCAGTGGACCGGGTGGCAGCACGGCAAGCTGCGCATGCGCACCCACTCGCGCGAGATCCTCGAGAACGTGGTGGACGTGGCGCACTTCAAGCCGGTGCACAAGAACGCCCCCGCCGAGTTCCACAACGAGTTCGTGGGACACCGCGCCATCCAGCGGTCCAAGGGACACGGCATGGGTCAGCACGCCACCACGGGCTACACGGTGGAGGCCGTCTACTACGGGCCGTCGTTTCAGATCACGGACATGCACTCGGTGGTGGAGACCGTGCTCTACAACACGCACACCATGGTGGACGAGGAGCACGTGGACCTGCGCTTCGGGCTCATGATGCAGCCGGGCAGCAACGGCGCCCGCTTCTCGGAAGAGTACGTGCGCGAGTACGTGAGCGTGGTGATGCACGGCTTCCGCCAGGACGCGCGCATCTGGGAGCACAAGCGCTGGCGCGAGCGGCCCACCCTGTGCGACGGGGACGGGCCGATCATGCAGCTGCGTCAGTGGTACGCGCAGTACTTCGACTGACGCAATTGGCCGTCAGTGCTTGCCCGCAGGCTGATTCATGGCCCAGTGAACCCCGAACGGGTCTTGCAGCGCGCCGTACAGGTCGCCCCAGAAGGCCACCTCGAGCGGTTGCCGAACGGTGCAGCCGGCAGCCACCGCGCGGTCCCACCAGGACTGCGCGTCGCGCAGCACCAGCTGCATCGTGAAGCTGTGCGAGCGCTGCAGCGGGTAGCCGTACTCGGGGAAGGTGTCGGCCAGCATGAGCGACCCGCCGTTGATGATCAGGTGACAGTGCATCAAGCGCGTCCCGTCCTCCGACGGCATGCGCATCACTTCCTTGGCGCCGAAGGCCTTCTGGTAGAACGCCGCCGCCTCGCTGGCGCCCTCCACGTTCACGTACGGGATCACACCCGACATGCGCGTGCCGTCGGGGGCCGCATGCGCGAGGCCAGTCGGGTGCATCTCGGTGACCTGGATGAGCTCGAGCACGCCGTCGCCGGTCTGCTCGAGCGTCGCCTTGGCCTGCGCGATGGCGTCTTCCTTGCTGGCGAACTCGGCCACCGAGTAGCCGCTGGCCGCCATCCAGCCGTCGCCCGTTGGGGGGTCCTCCACGGTGAACTCTCCCTTGCGCAGGGTGACCCGCGCCGCGCTGGTGGCGCGCCGGCCGAGGCCGCCCGTGGCCAGGATGGCGCCGCTCTCGATGCCTGCTCGGATGGACGCGTTCACCCGCTGCATGTGCTCCGGGTCTGGCGGGCCCGCGTTCATGGCGTCGGCGGTGACAAGCTGTAGAAAGCGCATGGTCTCGGTCTCCTCGTTCTCGGTGGGGTTCCGTATCGAACCCCAGGACGAATCAGCACGAGCGTACCCGACATGGGACGTGCATTTTCTGGTGCGTCGCAAGCATGCACCACCTCTTCTGCAAGCGCTGCGGTGTGCGCCCCTTCGGCAAGGGCCACCTCGAGCAGCTTGGCGGCGACTTTTTCGGCGTGAACATCGCGTGCCTGGACGGCGTCCCCAACAGCGAGCTGGCCTCGCTGCCCGTGAACTACGCCGACGGACGCGGGAACAACTGGATGGAGCCCCCCGCCGAGACCCGTCACCTC
>CAZEAA010000247.1:0-1772 GCA_964510015.1 uncultured Sandaracinaceae bacterium | reverse complement strand
CGCCGACGGACGCGGGAACAACTGGATGGAGCCCCCCGCCGAGACCCGTCACCTCTAGTAGCGAGCCCAGACGATGCGGATACCGCCACCCAGTAGCGGTCCGAGCGCACTTCTCAGCGCGGGCGGGACGGCATCCGCTCCGGGATTTCGGACCTCGATGACGAAGCGAGAGAAGCCTTGCGGCCACTCGTAGGTCAGACTCTCGAGGGTGGTGCCAGCCTGACAGCACGGCACCACTACTCCGCGAGCCTCGAAATCCGACTCGGCGGCGTTGCTCATTGCCTGCTCCCACCACTCCTGGTCCACCTCGGACCCGCATTGCGGGCAGGAGACAGACTCGAAGTTGGCGCCCGCGTCGCGGAAGACGATAGAGGGACTGTTGATCCGGGTCACTGCGTCCGCAGAGGCGAACGCGCGAGTCACCGCGCTCTCTGCCGCGGCAGCGTCCTCCGCGGAGGGCGTGAACTCGGGGAGGAAAGGGATGATTTGCAGCACGGTGTCGGACACTCGGACCTCGGGGTGACGGAGTCGAAGGTGAGCCAGAACTTGGCTTCAGCGGGTGGCGTTCACTCCCATGGCCAGCAGGCCGAGCGACAGGCCAAAGACCACCAGCGAGTTCAGCGTTGCTCCTACGAAAGTGGCCTGCGTGCTGGTTCCATCGGCGCGGATCCCGGCAGCGTGGAGGATACGAGCCAGCACCAAGCTCGCTCCCGCGGCGTGAATCGCCGGCAACGCGAAGCCACCCGCTTCACTCAGCGCCAGAAGCAGCAGCGACAAGGGCACCCACGCAACGAAGCTGGCCAGGCGCTCGGCCTCGGGCGTGAGCGGCGTGGCAGCCCGACCGAGCGTGAGGCTCGTGGTGGTCCGCGGCGTGCCCACGCGCATGGCGAGGCCCAAGTGCATGAGACCGAGGAGACCCGCGTAGAGTGCGGTGGTGGGGAGCTGCATGGAGACCATCCTGTGGGTTAGCAAAGAGGCTATCAGGCTCAGCGAGGTGGCGAAGCAAGTAGCACCCATCGGTCCTCGCTCGGGACCGGATGCGTAGTGGTGCCCGCCGCGGCTCTGTTCTTCGCGAACGGGTCCACATCGGTTGCGCTCACCCACTGCCGTATCGTGGAGCGCATAGCCGCGTCAATCGCGCCCAGACGGAGAACACGTAGGACAAGTCGGTGCGTTCGACGGCGGGTACTCCTGAGCCGAGTGAGGCGGTTGCAAGTCCCCCGGCTGCGGCGCCAAGGAAGCCTTCTCCCACGAGGCGCCCGCCCATCGAACCCGCCCCCCCCCCACGAGACACAAAGCGCCCCTTGGAGGCTCACTGCATCAGGGGGATTTACAACCGCCCCCGCATCGTCTACAGAATGAATACTCATTCAGTCGGCACGCCCCGCGCGGCCGAACCACCAGGAGCCAAGCAAATGACCGAAGCGATCGTCTACGACGCCCTGCGCACGCCGCGAGGGAAGGGAAAGCAGAACGGTGCCCTTCACGAGGTGAAGCCCGTCAACCTCGTGACCGGCTTGGTTCACGCGCTGCGTGAGCGGCTGCCGAGCCTGGACGTCAACGGCATCGACGACATGGTGCTGGGCTGCGTGACGCCGGTGGGTGACCAGGGCGCGGACATCGCCAAGACCGCGGCCATCGCCGCCGGCCTTCCGGACACCGTCGCGGGTGTGCAGATCAACCGCTTCTGCGCCTCGGGCCTCGAGGCGGTCAACACGGCCGCGCAGAAGGTGCGCTCGGGCTTCGAAGACTTGGTGCTCGCGGGGGGCGTG
>CAZEAA010000246.1:0-9172 GCA_964510015.1 uncultured Sandaracinaceae bacterium | reverse complement strand
GGGCAGCACGCTGTCCACCAGGTGAATGGTCACGCCCTCGCAGCGCAGGTCGGGGCGGATGACATGCGCCGGGCCCACCGTGGTGGCGCCGCGCGAGGTGACCACCGGCAGGCTGGTGCGCTGCTGGTCGAACAGCTCCACGCTGCCCGCCTCGAGCAGCAGCGCGGTGGAGACGGTGCCCATGGTGAAGTGCCCGGCGAGGAAGTTTCGCAGCGCCGCCGGGTCCTGCGCGATGGCAGCGGGCAGCGCCTCGAGCGCCGCGTCGGTGGGTACGAAGACGGTGCCGCCCTGCATCTCGGCGAGGGTCTGCACCATGCGCGCGGGCTCGAGCAGCTGGAGGAAGCGTGCTGCCTCGGGCACCTGACGGAGCGTGTCGATGGGCTCGCTGCAGGCCAGCGTCCACGCGCTGACCGCGACGGGGGCGCTCTCGGCCTCACCGCCGCTGGAGGCTTCCTCCGTGGCGGGGTCGGGCGAGGACCCGCAGGCGCCGGCGCCGAGCGCGAGCAGCAGCCCGAGGAAGGTGACGAAGGGGAGGGCGCGGCACGTCGTCATGGTCGACAACCTACACGCGAACGGAGGGAGGTTCTAGCCGCTCATTGCCGCCCCGGACCGACCGAGGCCAGCGCGCCGGAGCAGCTTCATCGCCAGCCAGAGCCCCAGCGCGAACCCGCCCAGGTACATGGCGAGCGACGCGTACGCCAGCGGCGTGAGCCCTCCGCCCGTGACGACGGACACTCCGGCTGCCGGCTGCACGGTGAGGAAGTAGAGCAGCGCGCTCTCGCCCAGCATGGGCGCGCAGGGGTGCGAGAAGGCCTGCGGGCTGCGCAGGGACCCATCGAGCGCGGGCCAGCCGGTGGCGACCATCTGGGTGGTCAGCTCGTACGCCTGGTCGAGGCGCCCGTTGCGGCGCGCTGCGGCGATGCCGAACGCGCTGGCCGAGGTGCCGAAGCCGCCCACGACGGGGCCCGCGTCGATTTCGAAGGTCCACTCGCCCTGCTGCGACGCCCGCGTGTACTCGCGGAAGCCCGTGGCCCAGCCCGCGTCCTGCCAGAAGTGCTCGCTGTGCGTCCGGTGCCAGCGCGCGGCCTCTTCCGGCCACAGCTCGGGGGCGTAGATGCCCACCCACGAGTTGCCGATACCGCGGCCGGGCTGGTGGGGCAGCGGTGGCTCGTCACCCACCAGGTCCACACGGAAGCGCACTAGGCCGAGCTCGTCGTCGTAGGGGCTCACGAAGGCTCGCTTGGCGCGCTCCGCGAACGCGCTGTGGTCCGTGCCCAGTACGGCGTCCGCGCGGCGGATGTAGGCGATGGAGGCCATCACGTCGATGGGGTAGGTCTCACCCGGATAGTCCTCGAGCACGCCGTGCGGTGACGCATCCAAGTCGGCCGCGAGGGTCTCCACCTGGTCGCGCAGGAAGGCCACGTCGCGCCCGTTGTGCGTGAGCGCCTCGTAGCTGGTGAGCCCCGCGATGAGCAACGACCGAAAGAAGACGTTGTGGTCGTGCAGGTAGTCCTCGCCCCAGTGGGTGCGCACCCAGGTGTGGTGCGCGGGGTCCATGATCAGGTCGCGCGCGGCCTCCACGGCGGGCGCGGCGTGGCGCACGTCCACGCCCTGCTCCGCGAGCGACTGCGTGGCGTTCAAGAAGAAGACCGCGCTGAAGATGGGCCACTCGGTCTCCGGCACGTCGTACAGCGGCGCGCTCGCGGCGACCCCCGAGGTCACGCGCTCGCGCGCCCACGGCGCCATGCGCAGGCTCAGGCTGCGGTGCAGGTCGATGGCGCGCTGGGTGATGCCGCCTCGCTGGAGCGCGGGGTCACGCAGGTCGCGCAGCACCAGCAGGGCCGGGGCGCCGCAGCCTTGGAAGGCCACGACCAAGAGCGCGAGCGCGGCGGCCACGAGGCCGAGCTGCGGGAGGCGAGAACGAGGGCGGGTGGTGGAGTGCATGCGGCCACTCTTCCGTGGCTCGAGCGGCGCGGCCGCATGAGACTCCCCGAGCGATCGCGAACCGGGGGCGAACGGTCGCAGGCCGTGCTTGGTCGGCTCAGCGCATCGCGGGCTCGGGGTTCAGACGCCCAGGCGCTTGCGCAGGTCTCGCGCGGCCTGACGGGACACGGGCACCTCCGCGCCGCCGCTCAGCACGGCCAGGTAGCCGCCGCTCGGTTGGGCGCGCAGGCGCTCCACATGGCTCAGGTTCAGCAGCGCACGCCGATGCACGCGCATGAACGGCTCGCCCGTCACGCGCGCCTCGAGGTCCTGCAGCGACTCGTCCGTGATGTACTCGCGCGCCGCCGTGAACACGGTGACCAGCTCGCCATCGAAGAGCGCATGCGTGATGGACGCGGGCGGCACCAGCACCACGTCGCCTCGCACCGTGAGGGCCACGCGGTCGGGCAGCTTGGTGTCCGGCTGCGTGACGTTCCCGCTGACCGTGCGCGCCCGCAGCCGCGCGAGCGCTTGCTCGAGCCGCGGCGCGTCCACGGGCTTCAGCAAGTAGTGCACGGCGCCGTGCTGGAACGCCTCCACCGCGTGTTGCTCGTGCGCCGTCAGGAAGATGACCGGCACGCCACGCAGGGCCGCGAGCCGCGCGGTCTCGAGGCCGTTCATGCCGGGCATGTCCACGTCCAGCAGGGCCACGTCCACCTGCGCGGGGTCGAGATACCGCAGCACCTCGTCGCCCGAGCGGCACTCCGCGACCACCACGGTGTTCCCCAGGTCTTCGAGCAGCCGCGTGACCCGCTTGCGCGCCATCTTCTCGTCGTCGGCCACCACCACGCGGAGGGGGGTCATGAGCTGGCCTCCGTGGCCCGTCGTTGGGCTGCCGGGATGAGCACCTTCGTCGCGGTCCCGGGGACTCCCTCGCGGGCCTGTGCCTCCACGTCGACGCTGGCGGCGCTCCCGAACGCTATCCGCAGGCGGCGCTCGGCGGTCTCGATGCCCGTGCCCCCTTCGCGGCGGCCGCGGTACTCGCCGGGGTTCCACAGGGTCACGTGCAGCGCGGCGTCTCGCACCGAGAGCCGCAGCGTCATGGGGGCTCCCGACGTGCCATGCGTGAGCGCGTTCTCGAACAGGGGCAGCAGGACGAGTGGCGGTACGTCGACCATGTGCGCCGAGGGTAGCGCGGTCAGGTCGCTCTCGAGCCGGTAGCGCTCGTCGTCGCGCAGCGCGTAGAGCCGCTGGAGGGCGAGCAACACCTCCACCTCGCGAGCGATGGGCCAGAGCGGGGTGCGGATCCCATCGAACAGCGTGCGCAGCATGGTGGACAGCTCGAGCAGCGCGCGCTCGGCCACCAGCGGGTCTTCCCGGCACCACTCGGCGATGGCCCCGAGCGTGTTGAACAGGAAGTGCGGGTCGAGGTGCTGCCGAAGCGCGAGCAAGCGAGCGTCTTCGGTCTCTTGCAGCAGCCCCTTGCCGCGCTCCACTTCGGCGGCGAGCCCGGCCGACAGGTCGATGTCGCGCCCCAGGATGAAGCCCGCCATGGCGGCGAGCGTGAGGATGGCCACCGCTGCCGGGGGATGCGCCACGTACGGCTCGAAGGTCATGAGCCGCGGCAGCAGCGTGGGCAGGGCGACGATGGACGCGCACAGTAGGCCATAGGCGACGAGGCGCGTGGGGGAACGTTCGCCTCGCTCCACCCAGCGCCAGGCCGCAGGCACCAGCAACACGAACGCCACCAGGAAGCCCAGCAGCGTGAGCAGCGCCGGCAGGCTGCGCGTCGCGACGTACTCCGTGCTCAGCAGCGCCGCGCTCACCACCGCGACGGGCACGGCCCGGCGCGGCTCGGCCAGGGCGCGCCACGTGGCGCTCGGCTCAGCGCGCATGTCGTGGTCTCCGGATGATGCCGCTGACGGGAGGCAAGCCGTCAGCATAGTCCGTGGCCCGCAAACGTCAGCAGTACGGAGTGTTCTGCTCGCCAGAGCGGATTCCGCACGCAGACCCACGGCGCGACATCCACCAATTCAGCTCTCCCACCGTGCACTGCCCGAGGTACACGCCGATGACGGCGGCGCACTCCGACACGGAGCGGAGCTGGGTGGTGTAGCCGTTGCAAGTAAGGGAGGTGGACGGACCGCCCATGAGGTCGAGGTACCATCGGCACACGGCGGAGCGTTCCGCGGCGCTCAAGTCCGAGCCGACGATGTCCTCGTCCACCGGCGCCCCCGTGCACACGGACGGCGACGAGCCGTCGCAGGTGTGGCCGAAGGTGACCTCGCAGCGGTTGCATCCACTGGAACCGCCCACCTCCGAACCGTCATCGCAGGCTTCGACCGTGCTTTGAACGACGCCGTCTCCACACGACGCGATCAGCTCGGTGCAGTCGGCGTTGCAGTACGCCGACTGGTCATAGGAGTAGTTGCTGCCATTGACGGGCCCGTAGGCCGTGGGGTCGCAGACCTCGTCCTCCACGAGGTTGCCGTCGCCGCAGATGCCCGTGCATCCCGTGGCGGGGTCGCACTCCCAGCCGGTCGCCGCCGCGCAGAAGTAGCAGCTCATGGAGTTCCCCTCGTTGCCGGGGTCACACTCCTCGCCTCCTTCGACGACGGCGTTACCGCACACCGCGTCGTCGCAGCCCACCACCAATAGAACGCACACCAACCACGCAGTCCCTGCTCTCATGGCTGCGACGATACCGCAAATGGCGACTCGCCGTCTATCGCTCCGCGACTCGCTGGTGAATCTCGCGCGTCAGCCCATCGATCTGCAGGCTCAGCTGGTGGGTCAGCTCGGTCAGCTCGGTGTTGCGGTTGATCAGGGTCACCAGCAGCTGCAGCTGGGCTTGGCCTTCCTCCTGCTGGCGGAGCGCGTCTCGTGCCAGGGCCTCGCGGTGATGCGCGTCGTTCTCGGCCGCGGCCTTGTCGCGGTCCGCTTGGCGCGTCTGCGCGAGCAGGATGAGCGGGGCGGCATAGGCCGCCTGGAGGCTGAAAGCCAGGTTCAGCAAGATGAACGGGTAGAGGTCGAAGCTCACCACGCCGCTGGAGTTCATCACGATCCACGTCGCGACCAACAGGGTCTGGCCGATCAAAAGGGCGGGAGTCCCGAAGACGCGCGCGAAGCTCTCGGCGCGCACGCCGAACCAGTCGCCGCCGAACGCGGAGGCCAGGTGACTGCTGCCGAGGTGAAAGCGCAGCGGATGCGGCTCCACCTTTGGTGCGGGGGACGGAGTCGGGGTCACGGCGGTGTTCGGAGCGCTCATGGCACACGAATACGCGCGCTCGGGGTCGTCGTCGAGAGTCCGTCGAGAGCCGACCCGCAGCGGCCCACATTCACGTGGGAAACCCGAGGCCTCTTCGTATACTCGCCGAAGCGTCGGCTCACTCTCGAACCGGCCGAGGAGCAGCGTCATGAGTCGAGGCGGAAGCCAGCTGGGTGGAATCGTGGGCCTGGTGGTGATCGTGGTGGTCCTGAACGGCCTTTCCTACGTGTTTGGCTGGGGATGGACGTTCTTCTGAGCGCTGCATCGCGCGAGGCGCGGGTCGCTCGCGGGGCCGACGTGCTCTTCGCCGCGTCCGTGCTCCACGTGGCGTGGCTTGGTGCGGAGGGCGCGTCACGGCGGCCACTGGTGGTCACCGTCGCCGTGCTGGCGGTGCACCTGACCATGGCCGGGCTCTTCCTGGCGCGGGTCCCCGAGGGCCGCCCCACGCGTCCCACGCTGTGGCTCCCCGCCCTTCCGTCGCTCTTGCTGGGCGCCTTCGTGGGCGTCTCGACGGGGCTCCATTTCAGCCCGCTCGCGACGTGGCTCTTCGCGCTCGGCGCGCTCGGGATGCTGGCCTGCATGCTCACGCTCGGGCGCTCGTTCGGGGTCCTCCCGGGGGCGCGCCGCCTGGTGGTGCGCGGGCCCTACCGTCTCCTGCGCCACCCCATGTACGCGAGCGAGCTGGTGATGTTCATCGCGCTGGTGCTCCACCTGCGGGTGCTGCTGGCGACGGGGCTCGTGGCCCTCGTGGGGATCGCGCTCGCGTGGCGCATCACCGCCGAAGAGCAGGCCCTCGCCACGTTGCCCGAGCACGTGGACTACGTGGCCCGCGTGCCGCACCGGCTCGTCCCGGGAGTGTGGTGACCGAGGATTCTCGGAGGGGATGCGGTACGCTGCGACTCCGAAGCCAACGACCATGAAGCTGATCAAGCCCACTCTCGCCGAGTACGACGTCTACGCCTGGGAGAAGCTGCCGCTGCGCGAGCGCGGCCGGATGGTGTGCGAAGCCTGGTGCCTCGAGGGCTATGGCTCGCCCCTCGCGGTCTACGTCTTCTACTTGCTCAAGATCGCGGGCTACATCGCGCTGTGGTTCTGGTTCTGCGGCTTCACCCCGGGACTCGGCGGCTGGGACGACTTCGGCGCGTGGTGGTCGCACCCCGTCGCGTTCCAGAAGGCCATCTTGCTGACCATGACCATGGAGGGCTTGGGTCTCGCGGGGTCGAGCGGCCCGCTCACGGGGCGCTACGTCCCTCCCTTCGGCGGGTTCCTGTACTTCCTGCGGCCAGGGACTACCAAGCTCGCGCTCTTCCCGAACCTGCCGCTGCTGGGCGGGTCTCGGCGCGGCGTGGTGGACGTGCTGCTGTATGCCAGCGTCATTGGCGTGAGCGGCTACGCGCTCTGCTCGCCCACTCTCTCGACCGACATCTTCCTGACCCTCGCGGTGCTGGTCCCGCTGATGGGCATCGCCGACAAGACGCTGTTCCTCGCGGCGCGCGCCGAGCACTACTTCCCCACCATCTTGTGCTTCGCGCTGCTGCCCAACTGGATCGGCGGGGCCAAGGCCGTGCAGCTGGCCATCTGGTTCTGGGCGGGCGTGTCCAAGTGCAACCACCACTTCCCCACCGTGGTGGGCGTGATGACCAGCAACCACCCCATCTTGCAGCCCAAGTGGCTGCGCAGGCGCGTCTACAAGGACTTCCCGAACGACGTCCGCCCGGCCTCCGCCACCACGGCGCTCGCACACTTCGGCACGCTGCTGGAGCTGCTGGTTCCGGTGGTGCTGGCGTTCGCGGTGGGCGGCTGGCCGCTCGCCATCGGCCTAGCCGGCATGTGTGGCCTCCACTTCTTCATCTTCAGCAACATGCCCATGGCCGTGCCCCTCGAGTGGAACGTGATGGCCGTCTATGGCGGGTTCGCGTTGTTCTACGCGCACCCCGAGGTGAGCTTCTGGCACATCAGCAGCGTGCCGGTGGCGCTGGTGCTCTTCACCTCGCTGGTGGTGGTGCCGCTGCTCGGCAACCTGTTCCCCGAGCGCTTCTCGTTCCTGGTGTCCATGCGCTACTACGCCGGCAACTGGCCGTACTCGGTGTGGCTCTTCCGCGGGGACAGCGCCAAGAAGATGCAGGCGCTGACCATGCCCGCGCCCTGGGTCTACCAGCAGCTCGAGCACCTCTACACGCCGCACGACGCGCGCGCCATCGTGAGCAAGGTGCTGGGCTTCCGCATGATGCACCTGCAGGGGCGGGCGCTGTCGGAGCTCATCCCCAAGATGGTCGACGACCTCGCGGCGTACGACTACTACGACGGCGAGATCATCTGCGGCCTGGTGCTGGGCTGGAACTTCGGCGACGGGCACCTCAGCAACGAGCGACTGCTCCGCATCGTGCAAGAGCGCTGCGGCTTCGACGAAGGCGAGCTGCGCGTGCTGTGCGTGGAGGCGCAGCCGATGGGGAAGCCGACCATGGCGTTCCGCATCTACGACGCGAACAGCGGGCTGATGGAGCAAGGCAAGGTGGACGTGAACGCCATGCGTCAGCGTCAGCCGTGGGAGGCCCCTGCGGCGGCCCCCACGTGAGTGGGCTAGGCTCGGCCAATGAGTGACGAAGGTCCCTGGCTCTCGATCCACTACGCGCTCTCCGACCAGTGCTGGGGCTACCTGATCGAGCACATCGACGACGGCGTCTACAGCTATCAGGTGGAGGACCGCTGGGTGGTCCCGAGCTTCCGCCGCTTCGAGCATGCCGCGCTCTTCGCACAGCAACTCGAAGGGTGGCCCCAGCTGGGGCGGGGTGGCTCCTACGACCTCGCCGCGGCGCACGCATTCGCCACGCAATCGGAGGGATCTCCGCCCGATACCCTCGAGGATGCATGGTGGCTATTGCTCGATGTGGCGGATGCCGGAGAAGACGACGCGTTGCTCGAGGGGCCCGAGGAGGCCGCCGAACCCCGGGAGGCGCTTCGCGCCTGCTTCGCTGCGTTCCACCGCTCCGTGCTGCACCTCGACGACTAGCCTTTCGCCTCGACGTCTTGCCATGACCAAGTCGTCAGGTGACGCTGTCCGGGTGAACGTGTCCACCAGCCGGGTCGTGGGTCGCTGCTTCGTCCGTCCTCTCCTCCAGCTCGCGCAACTCGCGCTCGCGGCGTCCATGGCGCTGGGGTGCCAGTCTGCCGCCGCACCCGCTCCCGCGCCGGGCCAGGTGACGGGGCAGCTGGTGGACGTCATTCACGACCGGCCCGCTGCGGGCGTCCACGTGCGCGCGCACGACATGGGCGAGACGGTCACCGACGCGGACGGTCGCTTCGAGCTCACGCTGCCGAGCGGCACCCACACGCTGTATCTCGCGGGGGAAGCGGTGCTCTCGGGCCAGGTGGAGCGCGTGGTGGTCACGGCCGGCAAGCCGCTGGTGCTGCGCGCCGAGGTGTTCCCGCGCGACCCCTCGGAGGAGGCCATCAACGCGTACTTCGCGCGCCGAGGACCGCGTGGCCGCGAGCATCCCGCGTATCGCTCGCCGGACGAGCCCGATGAGCCCGAGGCGACCGACGACGGAGGCCACCCGCCCTCCGGCGGCGATGTCCACGAGGACGCCGGCGACGGCAACGTGGGCGGCGCCGTTGCTGCCTTGGTGGAGGTGCCCGCCGTGATCCGCGTCTGGCGCAGCTCGCAGTCGGGCGCGCTCGCGCCCTCGGCCGGCAACGGCTGGGCCGACAACAGCTGCAACCCGGCCGTCACGGTGGAGACGCTGCCCCTCGAGGAGTACGTGCGTGGCGTGGTGCCCCACGAGTGGATCCCCACCTGGCACGCCGAGTCACTCGCCGCCGGCGCCATCGCGGCGCGCACCTATGCGGTGCGCTGGGCGCTGCGCGGAGGCCGCTGGGACTGCGCCGACGTGGACGACGGGACGGTCACGCAGGTCTACCGCAGCACGCGCACCGACAGCGGCAACGCCGCCGTGGCCGCCACCGAGGGCTTGGTGGTCACGC
>CAZEAA010000245.1:0-9246 GCA_964510015.1 uncultured Sandaracinaceae bacterium | reverse complement strand
TAGGCGCTTCGCCATAGACGCCTTCCCGTCGGACTTGTGATGAGTCGTCAGACGTGGACGTGGTCGTCAGCGTGCTCGTGCTCGTTGATGTGCTCGTGCTCGTGCTCGTGACCGATCTGCGATGAGTCGCCTACGTGGCGTACTTGCCAAGGAGAGTCTGGCGTGCGGTTCGAAGCGATGGGGAGTGTCGCCGTCGCCCATTCCGCCCAGGACTCTGACTACGAGCACGAGCACGAGCACGAGCACGACTAGGACCACGTCCACGTCCACGTCTACGTAGACGTGAGCTGCTGGCTTCTTTGGACTCTTTGCCTTTTCCACCCCGACGTGTATCTCCCTCCCATGTCCACGACCCCGGCCCCTTCCCCCATCCTGATCCTCGGCGGCGCCGGCTATCTGGGCCGCAACCTCGCGCTCGCGCTCGCGCAGCGGGGCGACAAGGTGCGCATCTTCGACCGCCATGTGCCCCGCCACGAGGTGAGCCAGCACCCCAACGTCGAGTGCGTGGTGGGGGACCTGCGCAACGCGGGGGACGTGAGCCGCGCGGTGGCCGGCTGCAAGACCGTGTTCCACACCGCGTCCATGATCTGCGCGCTGACCATCGCGCCGCGCGCGCTGCGCGAGCAGGTGGAGGCCATCAACGTGAAGGGCACGCGCAACGTGCTGGACGCGTGCCTGGCGCACGGCGTCACGCGCCTCGTCTACACCAGCTCCATCAACGTGGTGCCCGTGCCCACCGACGGCGGCGACGAGACCACGCGCTATCACCTGGGGCGGCTGGCGGATCTGTACTCACGCACCAAGGCCACCGCGGAGCGCATGGTGCTGGCCACCGACGGCGCGCGCGGGCTGCGCACGTGCGCGCTGCGGCCCGGCGGCATCTACGGGCCTGGCGAGGAGCACCACTTCCCGCGCTTCATCAAGGAGCTCAAGGCCGGCAAGATGATCGTGGGCCTCGGCGACGGGAAGACGCGCGCCGACAACATCTACATCGACGACCTGGTGAGCTCGCACATCCACGCGGCCGACCGCTTGGGAGAGGGCACGCGCATCGGCGGGCAGGCCTACTTCATCACCGACGGCGAGCCACGCCACTACTTCGAGTTCTTCCGCCCGGCCGTAGAGGCGATGGGCCACAAGATGCCGCGCTTCAACCTGCCGGGGAGCGTGCTGATCGGCCTCGCGTGGGCGTCCGAGGTGGTGCATCTCGCGGGTGGCCCGTGGCCCTTCACCACCGTGATGGAGGCGCAGAAGCTGGTGCAGGAGAACTGGGTGCACATCGACCGCGCGCGGCGCGACCTCGAGTGGCGCCCGCTGGTCAACCATGCCGAAGGCATGGCCCGCTCGATGGACTACATCCGCTCGCTCTACGACAAGGCGTAGGGCAGCTTCTCGCTCGTGGCCGTCTCGCGACCGGCCTCGCGGTCGGCCGGGACGAGCGCGCGCATGCCCGCCTTCTTCAGCAGCGCCAGGTCTTCCTCGTGCGCCGGGTTGCCCGTGGTGAGCAGCTGGTCGCCGTAGAAGATGCTGTTGGCGCCGGCCATGAAGGCCAGCATCTGCGCCTCGCGACCCATCTCGCCACGCCCCGCCGAGAGCCGCACCATGGCGCCCGGCATCATGATGCGGGCCACGGCGCAGACGCGCACGATGTCGAGCGGGTCCACCTGCGGCTGGTCCTCGAGCGGGGTGCCCTTGATGGCCACCAGCGCGTTGATGGGCACGCTCTCGGGGTGCGGCGTGAGCGTGGCCAGCGTGACCAGCATGCTCACGCGGTCGGTCTCGGCCTCACCGAGGCCCAGGATGCCGCCGCTGCACACGTGGATGCCGGCGTCGGCTACGTGCTTGATGGTGTCGAGGCGGTCATCGAACGTGCGCGTGGTGATGACCTTGTCGTAGTGCTCGCGCGACGTGTCGATGTTGTGGTTGTACGCCGTGAGGCCCGCCTGCTTGAGCTGGTCGGCCTGCTCGCGGTCCAGCATGCCCGCGGTGACGCACGCCTCCATGCCGAGCGCGCGCACGCCGCGCACCATCTCGAGCACCTGCTCGAACTGGCGGCTGTCCTTCTTGGGGCTGCGCCACGCGGCGCCCATGCAGAAGCGGGACGCGCCCAGCTCCTTGGCCTGCCGCGCCTTCTCGAGCACGGTGTCCACGCTGAGGAGCGCCTCGGACTCGAGCCCGGTCTTGTTGCGCGCGCTCTGCGAGCAGTAGCCACAGTCTTCCGGGCACGAGCCGGTCTTGATGGAGAGCAGCGTGGCCAGCTGGACGGCGTCGTGCGGCTGATGGCGGCGGTGCATGCCCTGGGCGTGGAACAGCAGCTCGGTCAGCGGCATGTCGAACAGCGCCTGCGCTTGAGCCAGGGTCCAGTCGTGGCGGATATCGGGGGTGCTCTGGTCGTCCATCGTCGTCGGCCTCGTTGGGAGGTAGCAGGATGTACGCTCTCTGACGGAGCGCAAACCGGCGATGACCCACGCAGCCACGTGGCCCACCCATGGCTCGGGTCCCCGGACGGGCTGCCGTCGTGAGTGGACACCGTGCCCGCAACCCAGTAGCGTGACGGCCTCGTGCGAGACGATCCGAGCCAGGAGCCCCAGCCCCCGCAGCCCGCCGCGAGCACGCCCAACGTGGCGCCGATCATCCGCGTCCCGGTGTTCGCGCTGATGGCGCTCGCCGGCGTGCTGTACGACCTGCTCTTCGCGCGGGCCACGCTGCTGACACTCGGCGACGGAATCCCCCAGGAGAGCCGCGCGCTGTGGCTGCGGGCCTCCACCTTCGGCTTCAACCTGGCCACCATCGCGGGCGCCCTCGCGCTGTTCGTCATGGTGGCGCGCATCGCCCGGCGCGGCGACGCGGTGCCGCTCCTGGGGCGCTTGGCGCTGGCCATCTGCATGGGCGTGTTCGTCGCCACGCTGACCATCTCGCTCACCGAGCCCCCCAGCAGCGAGCTGGCCCCCAAGCTCATGCTCGGCCGCTCGGGCGGCTACATGCTCATGTCCATCCTCGCGGTGGTCGGCCTGCGCGCGCGTCAGCGCGGCACGCAGCTGGGGCTGTCGCTGTGGGCCGCCATGGTCTTCTCGTCGCTGGTGGTGCTGGTGCTGGAGGTGGGCCAGGTCACGCGCCTGACGGCCAGCGTGAAGGCCTTCAATGAAGGCGCCTGGCTGCTGATCCCGGTGGCCTTCGCGCCCGCCTTCGGGGCCTTCGATGCGCGCGGGCGCGTGCGCACCGCCGTGTTCGCGGTGGTCGTGGCCGTCGTGCTGCTCACCTGGCAGTGGGTGCTGGACGAGGACTACGCGGCGGTCTTCTACGGCGTGTTCCAGCTGGACGCGCTCAAGGACAGCAGCATCGTGCTGTACGCGCCCATCCTCGGGTTGGTGCTGGGGGTGAGCCTCTCCGCGGCCACGGCGTCGAGCCCTGGTCAGCGCATGGGCGGCGTCGCGCTCTTGCTCTCGGTGTGCGCGGGGCACCTGCCGCGCTCGGTGGGCATGATGGTCATCCAGGCGCTCGCGCTCACGCTGCTGGTGTGGTTCGCGCTGCGGCGGCACGCCTTCGGGGTGCCGGTCACGGGCCCTGAAGGCGACGTCCCCGCCTGAAGGGCGCCCTTCGGGTGACCTCTCAAGGGCGCATGACGAAGGCCACGGGCTCGCAGGTGGAACCGGTGCAGCGGGTGAGGCTGAGGCTGAGCGGCGGCAGTTGGCGGGCGTTGCCGCACGGCACGCGGCCGGCAACACCGTCGAAGCGGCACGGGTGGTTGCCGATCTCTTCGGAGGCCAGCACCACGGCCGCGCGCTCGCCCGCAGCGGCGTTCCCGAGGAACACGTCCAGGGGCGCAGTGACGGAGGCCCACGCGCGCAGGCCCGGCTGTGCGGCGTTGGCGAAGATCGCGGTGCCCACGGGGAGTCGCGCACGTGTGAAGTGATTGAGCGACCGGACGGAGACGCCGTAGCCTCCTTGGTGGGCAACCGGTCCCCCGCCCGCGCCCAGCGAGTCGACGTTGCTCGCGGGCACGAAGCCCTCGATGCGCGCAGGACCCACGCGCAGCGATACCGGCGCGAAGCCGTCGACGGCTGGCCCTGTGCGGCCCTCGAACTGGATGGGCTCGGATGCTCCCGGGGCGCCTTCCACGCGGGCGAGCTCGCTGCCGTGGCCGCCGGTCTCCGACAGCACGCGCGTCCCGGGACGCAGCGTCACGAGCTGCAGTCGCCGTGGGATGGGCGGCGGGAGCATGTCCACGCGCGGCGTCCCCGCGCTCAGCACGCTGCACGGCACCGTCACGAGCAGCGCTCCGTCGCCGAAGGGAGAGGGCAGTCGCACGCTGGCCATCGACGGATCACTCGCCAGCGCGATCTCGAAAGGCACGCGCGCCGCGAGGCGCACCCGACCGTCGCCCGAGCGGTAGGCGCGGGAGGCGTAGGCCCCCGGACCGCCGAGGTCACGCGACACGAAGCGCCCGGCGAAGCTGAGCGGCGACGTCACGTACACCTGCACGTCCGACAGCGCCGGCTCCACGGCCACGATGGCGCGCACGTCCACCAGCATGAGCTCGGCGCGTCGCCCGTCACCGAGCTCGACGGCCACCGCGCCGGAGACGTGGTTGCCCGTGATCTGGCAGCGGTTGGCCGGACGCGCGCGCGTGGGCTCGTCCGGCATGCGGTCCGCGCGCGTGCGCGTGCCGGATGCGGCCCCCAGCAGCATGACCAAGAACGCGACGACCAGGGCGAAGCGATGACGGTGCATGACCGCCATGATGCTCCTTTTCGCGAGCGTCAGCGCAAGTTCAGCTCGGTGAGGCGCAGGCACTCGTCGGTGACCCAGGTGTCCACGAAGTCGAGCGAGATCACGTTGGGGATGCGGCCCGCGCGGATCTCGCCGCTCTCGATCAGCGCGTCGAGGGTGGGCGTGAGCGCCGGGTTCGCGAGGTCCGCGAGGTCACGGATGGAGGTGGCGCTCTCGGACTCCGGCCGGATGCAGCTGGTCGCGAGCGTGAAGTCCTGCGTCAGGGTCCACGACAGCTCGAACAGCGAGTCGCCCCCGAAGTCGAAGGTCTCGAAGCGGCCCACCTGATCGGCGCGCAGCCGCTCCACCTCGGTCACGTTGCTCCAGGAGCCCTCCACCGGCAGCTGGTCGCGGCTGAAGCGCCCCGCGCGACGCAGCTCGGGGGTGCTGGCGAGGCCCTCCCAGATCACGATGGCGCGGCCGGTCGCTCCGTCGGGCGACATCAGGTCATCGAGCGGCTGCTCCGAGAGCAAGCGCGTCTCGCCTTCCGCCTCGCGGTGCAGGCGTTCGCCCAGGGTGCTCTCGATCAGCGCGATCAGCTCCGCGTCGTCGGTGCCCGTGCCGCAGTAGTTCCCCAGCTCGATGAACACCAGCTCGGGGTGCGTGTCGAGGAACGCGCGCAGCTCCGTCAACAGCTGGTCGAGCGGCGTTCCCAGACACCCGAGGCCGCCGCACTGCGTGGTGTGGTGCGTGACGTAGCCGTCCTCGAAGCGCTCGGGTCGCACGTCGAACGCGCGCGCCCCGGCCGCGAGCTGCCCCGCCATCGTGAGGTGCTGCGTCTGCGTGTTGCACGCGTTCGAGAAGCTCGAGCGGCACAGGGTCTCCATGTACGTCCCGGTGTCGTGCGAGCGCGGCCAACAGAGGTCGGCAAGGGTCAGCTCGCGGCCTGGGTGGCTCGCGACCACGTCGCTCATCCAGCGCGCGTGGTCCACCGGGTCGGGTGACGAGCAGGCGGCGAACGAGACAGCCGTGAGGAGGAGCAGCGGTCGAAGCGTCACAGCCGAACTCTACACCCTGAAAGTACAGTGAAGCTGTTCAGAAACTACACACTTTCGCGGGCCGAGACATTGACGGTCACGTGGCCAATTTGGCACTCTATGCCAATGGTGTCGTCGATTGGCCGGTTGTCCTTCGTGGGCTTGGTGATGGTGTCCTTCGTTCTCCACGCGGGGACCGCGAACGCTCAGATGTGCGCGAGCGACGACATCCGCTGCCAGAACGTCCCGGTGACGTGGCGCGGTGAAGCGCGCCTCTTCGACGACATCGGCTTCGACACCGGCTTCATCCCGAACAACTCGCCCGTGTCCATCCGCGCGGCCGTCGGCCTGCTGAGCCGGACCACCGTGGACATGCGCGGCATGCTGCGCGCCGACTGGCCCTCGCCGCTGACCGTGCACCTCACGGGCGACATGGGCATGGGTCAGTTGAACATCGACTTCGGCCTGGTCTTCTCCGTGCAGCTGAAGCTCGACATCGACGTGGGCATCGCCAGCATCAACCGCACCTTCGACCTGCCGGTGGGCCTGCCCAGCAACCTGGCCTTCCGCGGCACGCAGACGTTCATGCCGCTGCTCTTGCCGGGTCAGGCCGGCGCCCCGGTCCGGCTCACCACGACCACCGCGCGCGTCCGTGCGGCCACGTTCAGCGTGCCCGTGATCACCGGCCTCACCGTCAGCGGTGGCCTCGACATCCGCGGTCGCATGGACACCACCTACCAGACCGAGAACATGCTGGTGGACGGCGTCACCGTGCTCGCGGAGACGCAGGGCACGCTGGTGGGTCCCGCCAACGCTGCCGCGGGTTTCGGGGCGTTCCAGAACATCCCCACGCGGCCTGTGGGTGGCTTCGAGTACGCCGTCAGCATCGAGCTGATCCCCGTCATCTCGGTGGAGTTCTTCAGCTTCGAGATCGCCAGCATCGACATCAGCAGCTTCGCCATCCAGGCCTTCGAGTCGGACGGCCCGGCGGCCTTCGCCGTGGTGCCAGCGCACGTGCCCCTGCCGGACGTGCGCTTCATCTCCACCACCTACAACTTCCCCGAGACCGCCGTGGGCGGCACCAGCTCGCTGACCGCCACCGTGCGCAACTTCGGCGAGGTGGACCTGTACGTGGACATGACCACCCTGCCCGAGCCCTTCAGCGCCGCGACGGACCTCTTGGTCATCGAGCCCGGCAGCTTCCAGCGCGTGGTGCTGAACTTCTCGCCCACTGTGCCAGGCGCCGCGAACGCGCTGGCCATGGTGGAGACCAACGATCCGGACGCGCCCATGGTCACGCTCGACCTGCGCGGCACGGCCCCGATGCCGCCGATGCCGGACATGGGCATGGTGGACCCCGACGGCGGCGTCGCGGATGGCTCCGTCACGGAAGACTCCGCAGTGGACGTGGACGGTGACGTCGTGCTGCCCGATGGCGCGGTGGTGCTCCCCGATGGCAACGTCGTGTTCCCGGATGGCTCCGTGGTCGTGCCGCCGGGTGACGGCACGCTGATGGGCGGCGCGTGCGGCTGCCGCGTGCCGGCCGCCGGTAGCAACGAGAAGCAGGCGCTGCCGCTCGGGCTCGCGCTCGTGCTGGGGGTCGGTCTCGCCTTCCGCCGTCGTCGCCGTTCCTGAAGCGCTCAGCGGCGCCGTGAGCAGCGGCGCTACTTACGCCACGTGCAGGCGTAGATGGCGCCGTCGGGCGTGCGCTTGCCATGCACGCGCGCTTCTTTGCGGCCTGCGCAGCGCAGCGTGGCCTCGATGCCCGCGCCGAGACCCACGAGCTGCAGCGGTGTGATGCCGGGCCACTCGTGGAGCGTGACGTTGGCGCGACCGGGAGCGGGAAACTCGCTGGTGAGCCGCCCCGTGTCGTAGACCTTCGAGTAGAAGGTGTTCGTCCGGCCGATGAGCGCCTCGTCCGTCGTGACCCGCATGAGGATGCGATAGATGGTGTGCAGCATCTCTTCCTGCGAGACACGCGTCACGTGGATGACCAGCTCCTCGGCGGTCACTCGCCCAGCGCGCGCGATCTTCTCCATGGCCGCGTCGATCAACGCCACGGGGACCCACGACAGGACGCTGGAGTCGAGGTACGCCGCGCGCTCTTCCGGCGTGAGCGAGGCGACCGCCGCGTCGAACGCCTCGTCTCCCACGAATTGCCGCGCCACTCTGCGAGCGATGACGAGGTTCGAGCCAGCGATCAAGGGCACGTCCGAAGCCATGCCCCATGTGGTATCACGAAGCGCCTCGGCGCTTCACGCCAGGTTGGCGACGGCTTGGGCGATGCGGCGCAGGCCCTCGCGGATCTGCTCGTTGCTGGCGGCGTAGCTCATGCGCAAGAAGCCCGGCGCTCCGAACGCGCTGCCCGGCACCACGGCCACCTTGGCCACCTCGAGCAGGTACTTCGAGAGCGCGATGTCGTCGCTCATGACCACGCCGTCGGCGCTCTTGCCGATCAGCCCCTGCACGCTGGGGAACGCGTAGAACGCGCCCTCGGGCAGCAAGCACTCGATGCCCGGGATGGCGTTGAGGCCGTCCACGATGATGCCTCGGCGCTCCTCGAACGCCGCGCGCATGGCCTCCATCGGCTCCCACGGGCCCTCCAGCGCCGCGAGCGCCGCGTGCTGCGACGCGGTGGTGGGGTTGGTGGTGGCCTGGCCCTGGATCGTGTCGCAGGCGGTGCACACGTGCGCCGGCGCGAGCATCCAGCCGATGCGCCAGCCGGTCATGGCGAACGTCTTGCTCACGCCGTCCACGATGATGGTGCGGTGCTTGAGCTCGGGCGCGATCTCGAGGATCGACTTCTGCTGGAAGCCGCCGTACACGAGCTGCGCGTAGATCTCGTCCACGATGACCCAGTAGTCCCCCTCGGCGATCACGTCGGCGAGCGCGCGCAGCTGCTCGGCCGTGTAGGCCGCGCCCGTGGGGTTGCTGGGCGAGCACAGCACCAGCGCCTTGGTCTTGGGCGTGACCGCCGCGCGCAGCTTCTCGGGCGTGAGGCGGAAGCCCTCGGCCGCGGTGGTCTCCACGATCACCGGCACGGCGCCGCCCAGCTTCGCGTGTTCCGGGTAGCTCACCCAGTAGGGCGTGGGCACGATCACCTCGTCGCCGGGTTCGTAGAGCGCCAGCGCCAGGTTGAAGAGCGTGTGCTTGGCGCCGACGGAGACCACCACCTCGTTGGGCTGGTGCTCCACCCCGCGGCGGTGCTTGGAGCTGGCACAGATGGCCTTGCGGAGCTCGACCGTGCCGCGTGCCGCCGTGTAGCGCGTGGCGCCCTTGTCGATGGCCAGCTTCGCCGCGTCCTTGATGTGCGCCGGCGTGTCGAAGTCGGGCTCCCCCACGCTGAACGAGAGGATGTCCACCCCCGCCGCCTTGAGCTCGTTGGCGCGCGTGGAGATGGCGACCGTGGCAGACGGCTCGATGACGTCCAGCCGCTTCGACAGGGAGAGGGTCATGGACGGGTGGTAGCCCGAGGAGCCCCGCAGGTCCACGTGGTCGT
>CAZEAA010000244.1:0-9314 GCA_964510015.1 uncultured Sandaracinaceae bacterium | reverse complement strand
CGAGGTCGGTGACGTCGACGATGTGCTCGTTGCCGACCGCGGTCGCAGCGCGGGCCTCGCGCTTGAAGCGCTCCACCACCACAGGGTGCGTGGCGTACTCGGCGTTCAGGCACTTGAGCGCGACCTTCTTGCCGATGCCCTCGTGCTGTGCCTCGTAGACGCGCCCCATGCCGCCCTCGCCGAGCTTGCGGAGCACCCGGTAGCGGTCGCTGACCAGGGTGCCGATCAGCGGATCGTCGGAATCGGAATCGTGCGCGCTCATGTGGTGAGATTGGAACTATACCATTATACTGTGCGATGCCCCCCCGGAATTGCCGGGTGGCTACTGCAGGAGTGACCGTGAACGTTCGGACTTGGGTGTGGGCCACGATGCTGTGCGGTGGGGTCGCGTGCTGGGGGTGCGGGGACGGTGGCTCGCCCACCCCCGACCTCGGGGACGACATGGCGGGTGGCGGCGACCAGGCCACGGCCTGCTCGAGCAACGCCCAGTGCGATGACGGCCTCTACTGCAACGGCACCGAGACCTGCGAGGACTCCGCGTGCGTGAGCGGGACGGCGGTCCAGTGCGACGACGGGATCGCATGCACTGTGGACCGCTGCTCCGAAGACGTGCAGGACTGCCGCAGCGACGCCCCGGACGTGGATGGGGACGGGCACCGCGACGCCGCCTGCGTGGACGACTCGGGCACGGCGCTCGGCGACGACTGCGACGACGCCGACATCAACCGCTTCCCGGCCAACGTGGAGGTGTGCGACGCCGATCACCGCGACGAGGACTGCGACCCGAGCACCTTCGGCTTCGTGGACCGCGACGGGGACACCTTCCCGGACGCGCGCTGCTGCAACGAGACCGACGCGGGCGGCATGAACTGCGGCACCGACTGCAACGACGTGCGGGCCGAGATCAAGCCGGGCTCCACCGAGGCGTGCGACCGCCTGGACAACGACTGCGACACCACGGTGGACGAGGGCGCGGCGCTGACGGGCTTCGTGGACGCCGACTTCGACGGCATCGGAGGCAGCACCGCCATGAGCTCGTGCGGCGGCGTGGCCGGCTTCTCCACGCAGGGCGGCGACTGCGACGACGCAGATCCGTCCATTTTCCCGGGCGCTCCCGAGCTGTGCGACAGCGTGAACAACGACTGCGACAGCGGCACCGACGAGACCATGGACGTGGCGAACTGGTACGCGGACGAAGACGAAGACGGCTTCGGCGACAGCACCGTGGCGCCCATCTCCTCGTGCTTCTTGCAGGCCGGTCGGTCGCTGCGCGGCACGGACTGCAACGACGCCGTGGCCGCCATCAACCCGGCGGCCGCCGAGCTGTGCGACGGCATCGACAACGACTGCAACGGCGAGCTGGACTTCCAGATCGCGGTGAACGACTTCGAGGACGACGACGACGACGGCGTGATCGACCTGGCTTGTCCCATCTTCGGCGCGGACTGCGACGACGAAGACCCGACCACGGGCGGCGGCGCCGCCGAGGCCTGCGACGGGCGCGACAACGACTGCGACACCCGCGTGGACGAGAACGCCGACACGCGGCAGTGGTTCCGCGACCTCGACGAGGACGGTTACGGCAGCTCCGTGTCTGGAACGCTGGTGGCGTGCCAGCCGCAGCCGGGCTTCATCTCGCAGGCCGGCGACTGCAACGACGCGAACTCGCTGCGCAACCCCGGCGCGGTGGAGGGCTGCAACGGGACCGACGACGACTGCGACGCGGCCACCGACGAAGCCCCCGCGCAGAGCACCTGCCCGTCGTCCAACGCGCTCGGCCAGGTGTGTCAGGCGGGCGCGTGCCGCATCACGGCGTGCCCATCCGGCACCTACGACTGCAACGGCATCCCTGGCGACGGCTGCGAGCTCGCGGACGGCATCACGCACTGCGGTGGCTGCAACACGAGCTGCATGACCGCCTTCGTGACCGGCGCCATGTGCGTCACGGGCATCTGCCAGATCACGGAGTGCGCGAACGGCCGCGCGAACTGCGACGGCAACCCGCTCAACGGGTGCGAGGTGGACACGAGCAGCTCGGACCAGCACTGCGGAGGCTGCGCGGGGATGGGCGGCGTCGCATGCGGAGGCGTGCCGGGTGGCCGCACCACGTGCTTCGGGGGCGTCTGCACCGTGAGCTCGTGCGGGGCGAACCTGCAGGACTGCAACGGCAACAGCGCGGACGGCTGCGAGGCCAACACGGAGATCTCCGCCGAGCACTGCGGCGCGTGCTTCCGCAACTGCGAGCCGAACTTCCTCGAGCACGTCTTCGACACCACGTGCACGCAGGGCACCTGCTACCGCAGCTGCGAACCCGGCTGGGGCGACTGCAACATGAACCCGTCGGACGGCTGCGAGCGGGAGGTGTTCGGCGGCGACGTGAACAACTGCGGCGGGTGCAACGTGCGCTGCGTGCAGCGCGCCAACGCGTCACCCCCGTCGTGCGGCGGCTCGTCGTGCCTCGACGCGTGCATGAACCCGTACAACGACTGCAACGGGGTGTATGCCGACGGCTGCGAGACCAACACCGACACCGACCCGCGCCACTGCGGAGGGTGCGCGGGCAGCGGCGGCATGGTGTGCCCGCAAGGCGCCGGCGGCGAGACGGGCATCTGCGTGGCGGGTAGCTGCACGCTCGCGTGTCCCGCAGGCACGGCCAGCTGCGATGGGCTGGCGAGCCCCGCGTGCGAGACCAACACGCGCACCAACCGCAACCACTGCGGCGGCTGCAACATCAACTGCCCGGACGGCATGAACGGCACGGGGACGTGCCTCGACGGAGCGTGCGGCTTCGCCTGTGCCGTGGGCACGGCGGACTGCAACGCGGGGGCCGGCTGCGAGACGGGCATCGGCAACAACGTGCTCAGCTGCGGGGGCTGCGGCGTGACCTGCGGCGCGGGCGCCAGCTGCACCTCCGGCTTCTGCGACCGCGGGCTCGAGCTCGCCGTGGGTTCGGACTTCGCGTGCATGCGCCGCGAGAACCAGGCGCTGGTCTGCTGGGGCAACAACGACTACTTCCGGCTCGGGTACAACGGGGTGGTGCCGCCCGTGACGCCGCCGGCGAACCCGCCCGCCGGCTTCATGAGCATCGGCTTCGTCGAGGTGGCCAGCGGCCCGAACCACAGCTGCGGAATCGACGCGATGGGCGGGGTGGCGTGCTGGGGTCGCAACAACCAGAGCCAGCTCGGCAACGTGGGCGGCGACTCGGCGAATCCCACGCCCGTGTCGCTGCCCTCGGCGGCGGTGGCCATCAGCGTGGGCGAGTTCCACAGCTGCGCAGTGAGCCAAGACACCCAGGTCTACTGCTGGGGTAGCGACGCGAGTGGCCAGCTGGGAAACACCATGGTGTCCACCACCAGCGCCGTGGCGGTCCCCGTCGAAGTGGGCCCCGGCGTCCCGCTCATCGGGGCCGTCGGCATCGCCAGCAGCACCTCCGCGTCGTGCGCGCTCACCTCGTCGGACGTCATGTGCTGGGGTGACTTGCCCGGATCGGTGAACCCCGTGGCCACGCAGGTGCCCGGCACCCCGATGTGGACCGACATCCAGGAGCTCGAGATGGGGCGGGCGTTCGCGTGCGTGCGTCGCAGCGCGGCAGGCGGCTCGATCTACTGCTGGGGCGGCAACACCTTCGGGGAGATCGTGTCCCCCGCGGGCAGCAGCTTCACGGCGCCGGTGCGCGTACTGGGCGCGAGCGCGCCGCTCGAGCTGTACGGCGGCAACGACCTCCTGTGCGTGCGCACGGCGGGGAGCGTGCTTTGCCGGGGCCGCAACGGAGGACGCCGCCTCGGCACACCCAACGCGGCCACCACCCTCGACCGCTTCGAGTCGGTGGCCGGCGGTGGGAACATCGTGGAGCTGGCGCGAGGCAGCTCGTTGGCGGGATCCGTCTGCGGCTTCACCGCTGCGCGGGACGTGCTCTGCTGGGGCGACAACCCGTTCGGCCTGATCGCGCCCGCGGGCCCCGCCACCATCACGGTGCCCACCCGCATCGAGAACCTCACGCGCACGGCGCCGCCCTGACGCACAGTGACGCCGCATGGCACCCGGGCCCCGATGTCGCTACAACGTCGGGGTGCAGATCCTCGACGCCCAATTCGTCGCGGGGGCTACGAACTACGCGCAGCTCCCGGCCCCCGCCTTCGCGGAGATCGCCTTCGCGGGCCGCTCCAACGTGGGCAAGTCGAGCCTGATCAACAGCCTCGTCGAGCGCAAGAAGCTGGTGCGCACCAGTGGCACCCCGGGTTGCACGCGCGCCATCAACATCTTCCGCATCAGCCTGGGCGGCGGCGCCGAGTTCGACCTGGTGGACCTGCCGGGCTACGGCTTCGCCAAGCGCAGCAAGGGTGAGAAGCGCGGCTGGGGGGTGCTCATCGAAGACTTCCTCAGCCAGCGCCCAGGGCTGCGCGCCGTAGTGGTCATCGTGGACGTGCGCCGCGGCGTGGAAGACGAAGACCTGCAGCTGCTCGAGTTCCTGGACCACGTGGGCGTGCGCGCCCTGCTGGTGGCCACCAAGCTGGACAAGCTGCCCGCCAGCCAGCGCAAGCTCGCGCTCAAGGCCGTACAGGCAGCGGCCCCGGCGCGCGTGTTCGGCTACAGCTCGGAGACCGGCGACGGGCGCGACCGCCTGTGGGACGCCCTGCTGCGCGAAGCGGCCATCCAGCTGTCGCCCACCGAGGCGGTCCCCGCATGAGTCGGCGGCCGTCCGCCGGGCCGCTCGGGCTGCTGATGGCCCTGTGCACGGCCGCGCTCGTGGCGGCGTGCGGAGGCAGCCCCGCCACGGCCACGGAGGAGAGCACGCCCGCCCCGGGCGACGCCGACGGAACCACGGGAGCCGACGCGCCCGGAGGCGAGTCACCGGCAGACCCGGGGCCGTCCGGGAGCAGCCCCACCGCAGACCCGCGCGCGCTCGGCGTGGGCGCCACCTTCGCCGACCTGGTGGCCGCGGTGCGCAACCTCGATGGCCTCGGCCAGAGCGAGAGCCGCGCCGGCTGCTTGCTCAGCGGCGGCTCGCTCGCCCCCTTCCGCCTCGAGGCAGACCTCGCGAGCGCGGTGCACCCCATCCCGGAGGCCCCGCGCGACCTCGAAGGGCGCCTCGACGACCCGCGTGGCACCGCCGTGGTGCTCACCCGCTGGGCGCAGCACGGGCAGGCCACCGGCCACCTCACGCTGGTCGCGCTGAGCGCCACGCCGCCCCCCGCTGCCGGCCACGTGGCGGTCATCGTGCTCGGCCGCGAGGGCGCCTACCTGCGCCGCACGGAGGGCACGGTCCCCGCGACGCACGCGGGCCCGTTCCCCATCAGCCGCCTGGGCGAGCACCTGCCCGTGGTCCTCGACGGCGCCGCCGCGGTGGTCCTCACGGCCGAGGCGAACACTCCGCTCGGCAGCGTGCGCGCCGCCCTCGGCAGCCTGCCCAGCGGGTCCCCGCCCGCCATGCTGGGGCTGGCGCTCGACGCCGGCGTCCGGCTGCCCGCCGCGCCGGGCCAGGACCCCAGCGTGCATGGCCTCTGCCAGGCCGGCACCCTGCCCGAGCCCGCGGCCGGCCAGCGCCTCGGCACCCTGGCACCCGACGTCATCCGCGCCCGCGTGGCCGGCATGGGCGAGGGGGCCATGCGTTGCTTCGAGTACGCCCGCGGGGATGCCGCCCGCGGCGGTCGCATGCGCGTGATGACCCGCATCGGCCCCCAAGGCCGCGTCACCGAGGCCTGCGCGGTGACCGACGAGCTGGGCGACCCCACCCTGCGCGCCTGCGTGCTCGGGGTGGTGCGCGGCCTGGTGTTCCCCGCTCCGGCCGAGGGGGACTACGTGGACGTCGCGCTGCCCATCCGCCTGTTGCCCGACGTCAGCGACCAGCAGCGGCCCCTCTGCGACGGGTGAATCGCCCCGGTCTCGCCCCCGCCGTCCGGGCTGAGTGGCTTTTTGTGGTGCTCTGGTGGTGACCCGGTGTAAAACCAGCGGACATGTCCACCCCGGCGGAGACCTCCAGTTCCGACCAGGAGACGCACTCGGTCGCCCCTGACGGGGTCGACGAAGAGTACGTCGAGCTGCTGCGCCATGCCGGCCTGGTGGAGGAGCTGAGCGCGCCGCTGATGATGGTACTGTCGGACGTGCTGCGCGAGGGCGCCACCGACCTGGAGGCCAGCCGCATCGACCTGCTGATTCGGTACTACGACGCCTCGGGTGACCCCGAGATCGCCCGGCGGCGGGTGCTGGCCGACCGCTTCTTGGTGCATGACAACGAAGACCTCATCGACGCCCACGGCGTGGTGGAGAAGCTCAACCAGCTGGTGCCCGAAGTGGACGCCATCCACCTCGAGCGCATCGGCGGCGGCGAAGGCGGCCCGCTGGTGCTGCGCTGCGGGGAGCACCTGAGCGCGGTCACCGACGACTACGACGAAGAGCTCGGCGAGGGCGACATCGACCTGCGCTCCTTCGAGCTGGTGGAGACGGTCAGCGTGCGTGGCTTGGTGGGCGCGCTCAACGGCCTGCTGGCGCGCACCGACTTCGACCGGCGCTTCTTGATGCTGGTGGCCGACGGCAAGCGCGAGGTCTACGTGGCCGTCCCGTCGGCCGGCGCGCTGAGCCTGCTGCACCAGCGCGTCCTGGACCACGACTCCGAAGAGTGGCTGATCGACTACTGCGCCTTCTGAGTCGTGCTGAAACGACGGAGCCTCCCGCGCGACAGGGCAGTTCATGGCTGAGTACGACTTCGATCTCTACGTGGTGGGAGCCGGCTCCGGCGGTGTCCGCGCAGGACGCATGTCCGCGGCCTTCGGCGCGCGCGTGGGCATCTGCGAAGAGCGCTACATGGGCGGCACCTGCGTGAACGTGGGCTGCGTCCCGAAGAAGCTCTTCGTGTACGCGAGCGAGTTCGGCGCGGCGTTCCGCGAGGCGGCCGGCTTCGGGTTCACGGTGCCCACGCCCACGTTCGACTGGCCCACGCTCGTGCGCAACAAGGACGCGGAGATCACCCGCCTCAACGGCATCTACGAGAACCTCCTGCGTGGCCCCGGCGCCACCATCCACCACGGACGCGGCCGGCTGGTGGACGCGCACACGGTGGAGGTGGAAGGCCAACGCTTCACGGCTAGGCACATCCTGATCGCCACGGGCGGGAGGCCGACCAAGCCGCCCATCCCAGGCGCCGAGCTGGGCATCACGTCGGAGGCGCTCTTCGCCCTGCCCGAGCTGCCGAAGCGCATGCTGGTGGTGGGCGGGGGCTACATCGGCCTCGAGTTCGCGTCCATCTTCGAGGGGCTCGGCGTGAACGTCACGCTGGTCCACCGCGGCGAGCACGTGCTCACGTCGTTCGACCACGACGTGCGTGCCCACGTGGCGCTGCAGCTGCGCGCGCGCGGCATCGACGTGCGGCTGCGCACCGACGTGGTGGGCATCACGCGCGGCGCCACGGGCCTCGAGGCCACGCTCGTGAGTCGCGACGGGGGAGCCGAGAGCACCGTGCTCGCGACGGACCTGGTGCTCTTCGCCACCGGCCGACGCCCCAACACGGACGACCTGGGCCTCGAAGCGCTGGGCATCGTGCCGGGTGAGCGGGGCGAGATCCCGGTGGACGAGGACTTCCGCACCCGCGTGCCGTCGGTGCTCGCGGTGGGCGACGTGATCGACCGTCACCAGCTCACCCCGGTCGCGCTCGAAGAAGGCATGGCCGTGGCCAAGACGCTCTTCGGCGGGCAGCCCACGCGGCCCGACTACGACTTCGTGCCCACCGCGGTGTTCACGCAGCCGCCCGTCGCCACCGTCGGCCTCACCGAGGAAGCCGCGCGCGCGCGGCACCCGGACGACGTGGTGATCTTCCGCTCCACCTTCCGTCCCATGAAGGGCGTGCTCTCGGGCAGCCCGGACCGCGCGCTCATGAAGCTGGTGGTGCAGCGCTCCACCGACCGGGTGCTGGGCTGCCACGTGGTCTGCCCCGACGCGGGCGAGATCGTTCAGGGCTTCGCGGTGGCGCTGCGCTGCGGTGCCACCAAGGCCCAGCTCGACGCGACCATCGGCATCCATCCGACGGCGGCCGAAGAGCTGGTCACGATGCGCACGCCCGTGGCGTGAGCCACTTCGACGGCGCACGCCGGTCGCGTGAGCCGCTTGGCGCGCCGTCCCGAGACCGCGCGCCGTGGCGTTCGCTCAGCGGCGGCGACGGCGCGCGAGCAGGCCAACCAGGCTGAAGGCAAGCAGGAACGGCGCGAGGGAGGTCTGACCCTGCGCTGCGCTGCAGCCCCCGCCGCCCTGCGGTGTGCCCGTGCCCGCGTCGGCGCCGGCTCCGAGGTCGGCTCCCACGCCGCCGTCGGTCGGGAGGGGACGGTCGGTCCCCGCGTCCGTGGGCGGGATGATGATGGGCGCCTCGTGACGATCTTTGAGGCGCGTCGCGGGGTCACCGAGGAGGTGGTAGATGGCGAGCATGTCGCCCGTGTCCCACTCGGGCTCCGCGGCGAGCTCCGTGTACGCGCCGTCGATGGCGTCACCCAGCGTGGGGGCGTCGCCGTAGACCCCGCGCGCGAAGGCCTGCACCATGAAGTCCGCGTAGGTGTTGACGCTGAGGCCAGTGGCGCCCCACACGCCGATCGCGGCGCTCGAGTTGCTGAGCGCCTCGCCGAAGCTCTCGCGGCCGGGCACCTCGAAGCGCGACGACGTGCACGTCATGTTCGTGAAGATGGCCGGCTCGGCCGCGACCAACGCCGGGACGTCGGCCACCGTGAGCACGCCGTCGCCCGAGAACGAGTCCAGCGAGCCGTGGCCGATGTAGTTGACCCAGAACACCCCTTCCGCGAGCGCTTCGAAGAGCCGCGTGCGCGCCAGCTCGAGGGTGAGGTCGGAGCGGTAGAGCTGCTCGACCAGCCCGGCCTCCGAGAGCGCCCCCACGATGGTGGCGAGCGCGTCGGTGGACTCGTTGAACGGCTCGTTGGTGACGGCGCCCGCCATGAAGAACGCGCGGTCGGACTGCTGCTCGAGGCCGGCCTCGTAGGCCGCCAGCCGCGTCACGAAGGCCTGGAGTGCCTCGTTGCTGGTCACGGGCAGACGCCCGAGGAGCAGATCCGGGCGCGCGTCGCCAGCGAAGTCCGCGAGGGCGCCGTCGCTCGCGAAGAGCCCGTGGGGCGTGTTCACCATGAGCGCCGGAACCAGGTTGCCGCCCAGCCCGCGGATGTCGCGGTAGTCGTAGGTGCCCGCGCCAGCCAGCACCACGTAGCGCGGGGGGGTGGACCAGTTCGTGCCGGCGTGCGCCAAGAACGCGCGGATGGCGTGCGGGTCGGGGGTGCCGAACGCGAACTCGTCATACACGTCGGCGAGGTCCACCAGCATGGTGG
>CAZEAA010000243.1:0-9327 GCA_964510015.1 uncultured Sandaracinaceae bacterium | reverse complement strand
GCGCTCACCGTCATGCACTTGGCGAACCCCTTCGAGGACGATGCGGTCCGTGGCCGAGATGCCTTGGCGGATGACGAAGACGTCGTCCGACTCGTCGGAGACGGCGATCTCGCGCTGGTGGACGACGCCGTCCGAGCCCACGACGAAGACGTACTGCTTGTCGAGGATGTCGAACACGGCGCGCTGGGGGATGACCAGCACGTCATGCAGCGTCTCGTTGATCACCAACGTGCCGGTCTGTCCGTGCCGCAGGAGGCCGGTCGGGTTCGCGAAGTCGGCCCTGAACTGGATGTTGCCCGTCGCGTTGTCGAACGTGGACTCGATGGTGAGGGTCTCGGCGGCCGTCTGGTCGAACAGGTCCCCGTTCGCGAGGCGGAGCTCGATCCTCACCTCGGGGATGCGGAGCGACTGTGGAGCCGCGGGATCGGTGGCCTCCGGGATGGCCCTGAAGCGGAGGTAGTCGGCCTCGGGCACGTTGAAGTACACCCACATCACGCTGTTGTCGGAGACCGTGGTGAGCATGTCGCCCGCCTCGACCAGGCTCCCCTCCTGGACGTACTGACGGTCCATGATGCCGTCGAAGGGCGCGATGATGTTGGTGAAGCGAAACTCGGCGTCGGCCAGGTCGTTCTCGGCCTGCGCGCGGTCTCGCTCGGCCTCCGCCATGGCCAGCTCCTGGTCGGAGACGACGTGCTGCTCGAACAACTGCCGAGCGTTGCGGAGGCGAATCTCCGCGAGGTTGAGCTCGGCTCGGTGGCCGTCCAAGCGCGCCCGGTAGACCACCGGGAGGAGCCGGAACATCACCTGGCCCGCGGTCACCGCCTGACCCTCTTGAACGGGGATGGCCCGCAGATACCCTTCATCCAAGGCGCGGACTTCGACGTGACGCCGCGCGTGGATCTGGGCGACGTATTCCTCGCTGGTGGGGAAGTCCATCACCGCGGGGCTGGTCAGCACGATGGGGTGATGCGCTTCTTCGTGATGGCCTTCCTCGGCGTGGCCCGACCCGCATGCGACGCAAGCGATCGAGAGGAGGGACAGAAACAGTGCTCGCGGCGCCGGCCGTGTTTGCCTAGACATCATTCTTCTCCTGCGGCGGTGGTATCCGCGGGCTCTTCTGTGGAACCTGATGGGGTCTCTCCGGTGGTCTCTCGAGCCGAGGCGGCTTCGGCTTCTGCGGTGGGCCTCCAGCCGCCTCCCAGCGCGCGGTAGACCTCGACGCTGGCGCTGAGCTGCAGCCTGCGAATCTCGATCAGCTCGATCTGCGCCTCGAGGGCGTCGCGGCGGGTGGTCAGCACCTCGAGGTAGTCGGCGCGCGCCGAGTTGAACAAGCTGTTCGAGATATCGATCGACTCGGTCAGGCGCGTCACCTGCTGCTCCTTGAGCTCGAACATGCTGCGCAGGTTGTTGATGCGGCTGAGCGAGGTCATGACCTCCACGTACGCGCCGAGGATCGCCTGCTCGTAGACGAGCACCGCCTGCATCTGGATGGCGTTCGACGCGAAGTACTGCGCCGTGATGTCGTTCCGGTTGAAGAGCGGCGCGAGGATGTTGGCGAACAGACCGTAGATGATGGAGCCCGGCGAGATGAGGTTGCGGATGTTGGTGGAGTTCAGCCCCACCCCGGCCTCGAGACGCAGCGCCGGGTAGAAGCGCGCGCGTGCAGCCCGCACGTCCAGCGACGCAGCCTCGAGCTGCAGCTCGGCTTGCCGCACGTCGGGACGGTTCTCCAACAGCTGCGCCGGGAGTCCGGCGGAGACCGCCACGGGCTCGCGCGTGAGGAAGTCGGCCGAGTTGCGGGGGATGGGCTGGGGAAAGCGCCCCAGCAGGAAGTTGAGCCGGTTCTCGCGCTCCACGATCTGCTGGGCGATCTCGAACTGGACGGCCTGGAAGCCCCGCAGCTGCGCCTCGAAGCGGGTCACCGCCAACATCGTCACGCGCGCGGACTGGAGCTGGAACCGCACCAGCTCGAGCGCGCTCTCTTGCAGCGCGATGCTGTTGACGATGACCTCTTGCTGCGCGTCCAGCGCCAGCAGCTCGTAGTAGAGGTTGGCGATCTCGGCGACGAGCCGCGTGATCATGAAGTTTCGTCCCTCGACGCTCGCGAGGTAGCGGTGGACGGCCGCGTCGCGCAGGTTGCGCAGGCTGCGCCAGACGTCGACCTCCCAGGAGGCGAAGAGTCCAATCCGGTAGTCTTGCAGGTCCCTGCGGAGCCCCACGTGCTCGTCGCTCGCGCCCTGGCTGCTGTGGGAGCCCACGCGCTCGATGCCAGCGCCGCCACCGATGCCGAGACGCGGGAGGTACTCGCCGCGGCGCGCCATGATCTCGCTCTCCGTGACCAGCATCTCCTGAACCATGATGTTCAGCTCTTGGTTGTTCTCGAGCGCGACCTCGATGAGCGCCACCAACTGCGGGTCCTCGAAGAACTCGTGCCAGTCGACCAGCGCCGAGTTGCTGGTGTCGAGGGCGCCCCCGAAGGCGTCAGGCACCTCGGTGTTCGGCGCGCGCGCTGGACCCTGGGGCAGCGCGGGGACGCAGCCCATCGCCAGCAGGGTCATGCTCGCGACGATCCACCGCCGTGCAACGATGCGGCTAGTCATTGGGCAACTCTCTTTCGTGGACGAGCGCGATGTTCGGGCCCGGGCGGCGGATGAATTTCTGGAGCATCGTGACGTCGTGCGGCGGACGCAGGAGTGGCAGCGGCGCGATGGCCGTGTCCTGCGACGGTGGAGTCCGAGAGGGGGTTGGCGGACGGGTTGGCGGGCGCCTTTGCAATGCTCAGGCCAACCTCAACAGTGCCTAAACGAGGCATGTTTTGCAGGTGCTCCCGAGGTCCGCGGGTCAGTCCGACTCAGCGGCTGGAGCCGCGAGTCACGTTGACCCGCCCACTGGCTCGCGAGGGGTCCGGAGCGTGGTGCGACTTCCTGGGAAGAAGGCTGAGGACGAAAGCACGGCGATGAATCCCCCCTCCCCGCCTGCCGCTGTGTACGGTGTACGCTCTCCACTCGACCCCCAGCGAGACCCATGACCGCCACGCCCAGCACAGCCGAGCTGACCCAGTTCGGCATCCGCCCCGCCGACGAGCACGCGCACCCCTTCGACGCCGCGGACCCCACGTGGAACGAGTCGGTCTTCTACGACTGGTATGCGCCCGACGGGTCGCTCGCGGGGCACCTGCGCATCGGCGCGATGCCCGGTCAAGAGCGCGTGTGGTTCTGGTTGTTCCTGTTCGACGGGGCGCGCTGGGTCGCGGTGGAAGAAACCCGCCTACCGATCGCGGGCTTCAGCTGGGAGCGCTGGTCCTACCGTGGCGCGGGCCTCTCGTTCGAGCGTGAGGTGGTGAGCGAGCTGCTGCACAACCGCGTGCGCGCGACCGCGTTCGGCCGCGTCATCGCCGGGCCCGACACGGGGCGCGTGCTGCCGGTCTCCGTGGACCTCGACGTGTTCGGCATCGGCGCCTGCCACAGCGTGGGCGACCGCGGCGTGGACGGTCACTCGCACGACGAGCTGAGCGCGCTGCGCTTCGAGCAGCCCACGCGCGTGACCGGGCACTTCACCGTCGGTGACCAGCGGTTCGACGTGGACGGTCGCGGCGAGCGCGATCACAGCTGGGGCCCGCGCCTGTGGAACATGGCGTGGCGCTTCTTGATCCTGAACGGCGAGCACTTCCGCATGCAGGCCGTGCTGGTGTCGTTCGGGGACGCCGAGCCCGACGAAGAGCCCATCGCCGTGGGCTACCTCAGCCGGACGGAAGGAACCGCCGACCTCGACAGCGCACACATCGATCTGCAGTTCAGCGACGACGCGCAGCACCCGTTCTCGGGACGGGTGGACGCCACGTACGAAGGCGGCGCGGAGATCCGCGGCACGATCAGCAGCGTGACCGCATGCGAGATCGACGCCACGCACGCCTTCTCGCCGCCGCAGCCCTCGCGCTATCAGCGAGCGCTGGTGCGCTTCACCCCGGACGACGGCGGCGCGAGCTGTCTCGGCTGGCTGGAGGTGAACCGCTTCCTGCAGCCCGTGATCTTCGAGGACGAAGCGTGAGCGCGCCCTACTGCTTGGCCATCGCGGACAGCGCGGGGCACCCGGTGGGCGGTAAGGCCGAGGGCCTGCGGCGGCTCTTGGACCTCGGCCTGCCCAGCTCGCCCGCCTTCGCGCTGGTGGGCGCCAACACGAGCGCGGGGCTCACGGACACCGCGTTCCTCGAGGTGCTGCGGCACTACGCGGCGCTCGGCGGTGGCGCCGTGGCGGTGCGCTCGTCGGCGCTGGGCGAAGACTCCGAAGATGCCTCGTTCGCAGGGCAGTACGAGACCGTGCTGAACGTGGTGGGCGCCGAAGCGCTGCGCGCCGCCATCGACCAGTGCCTCACGAGCGCTCGCAACGCGCGCTCGGCCGCCTACCGCGAGGCGCGTGGCGAGACCGCCGACGTGGCGATGACGGTGGTGATCCAGCGCATGGTGGACGCCTTCGCCGCGGGCGTGCTCTTCACCGTGGACCCCGTCAGCGGCCGCCGCGACCGCCTGGTGATCGACGCCGTGCGCGGACTCGGCGAGGCGCTGGTGAGCGGTGAAGTCACGCCGGACCACGTGGAGCTCGACCTCGCGAACGCCATCGTGGAGCGCGACCAAGCGGGCGCCGAGCCCGTGTTGCAGGACGATGTGTTGAAGCAGCTGGCCAAGCACGCGCGCGACGCGGCGTGGGCCGTGGGCGCGCCGCTCGACCTCGAGTGGGCCGTGGACCAGGACGGCCAGGTGGTGTTCCTGCAGGCGCGCCCCATCACACACCTGGCGGCCGACCCGCGCGCGCTCGACCTCATCCAAGCGCCCACCGACTATTACACCAAGTGCAACATCGGCGAGATGATGCCCGGCGCCATCACGCCGCTCACGCGGTCGATCACCGCGCGCGGCATCGACCTGTCCATGCAGCGCATGTACGTGCAGTGCGGCGCGCTCGACCGCGTGACCCCCGAGCACCGCTACGTGGCCGTGTTCAGCGGGCACATGTTCCTGAACCTGAGCGAGGTGCTGCACATCAGCACGCAGGTGGCGGGCTCCACGCCAGAGCAAGCCTGTCTCGCCATCTGCGGCCAGCGCGTGCCCGACGCCGAGGCCGCGCTGCCCAAGCCCGCGGGCCCGCTGGTGCAGTACCGCAACCTGCTGCGCTATGGGTCGTTCATGCTCGGCGCGAGCAAGCGCGTGGACCCTATGCGCAAGCAGGTGGACGAGCTCGGCGCCATGGCCGCGGCCGTGCGCAGCGCTCCGTCGGCGCGCGCCATCTGGCAGCGCATCGACGCCGCCCTGCCCGTGTGGTGGGACGTCTTCACGCACCACCTGGCGGGCTCGTCCCCGGCTGGGGCCATGGCTCCGATCCTGTTGCGCGCCACCGCCAAGAGCGAGCCGCCCAGCGCGCAGGACATCGCGCGCGTGGCCGAGCTGCTGAGCGGCGCCACCAACGTGGAGAGCGCCGACATCGCGGCCGGCATCGACCGCATCGTGGACGCACTGGCTGCCCAGCCTGGCGCATCGGAACACTTCGAAGGCGCCGAGCCCGAGGCGGCCCTCGCGTGGCTGCGCAGCCCGGAAGCGGGCAAGGCCGGCGCGCTCTTCGAGGCCTACCTCGTGCGCCACGGCCACCGCACCGTGCGCGAGCTGGAGCTACAGCAGCGCGACTGGGCCGACGACCCGCTGCCGCTGGTGCGCTCCATGAAGAGCGCGCTGCGCGGTCGCGCCTCGGGCGTGCAGCCACCCAAGCGGGCCCACGGCACGAGCGAGCCCCTGTCCCGCGGCATGAAGGCGCTGGTGGCGCGCGCCCACGACGCCGTGCGCCTGCGTGAGACCACCAAGTCGCTCTTGGTGAAAGCCGGCCAGCACCTGAAGCACGCCTACCGCGCGCTCGGCAGCGCCATGCACACGGAAGGGCTCCTGCCCGACGCCGAGGCCGTCTTCTTCCTCACGCACCAAGAGCTGCAGGCGTGCCTGGCGGGAGACACCACGCTCGCACCCCTCACGCTCGCTCGGCGCACCACCTACGCCTACCAGATGGGCCTCGTCTTCGAGGAGACCTTCATGGGCCGCCCCGAGCCCGTCCGCCCCGTCTTCGACGCGCGCGACGGCGAGGTGATCGGCAAGCCCGTCAGCGTGGGCGTCGCCCGCGGCAAGGCGCGCGTGGTGCTCACGCTAGAGGAAGCGAGCGAGTTGGAGGCTGGCGAGATCCTGATCGCACCGATCACCGACGTGGGCTGGACGCCCTACTTCGGCCTGCTCGGCGGCCTCGCCACCGACGTGGGCAGCGCGGTCTCGCACGGTGCCGTCGTGGCTCGCGAGTACGGAGTGCCGTGCATCGTGGGCACACAGCACGGGACGAGCATGTTCCGCACGGGCGACCGCGTGGAGCTGGACGGCAGCACGGGGCGCCTCAGGCTACTGGGGCCGGACGAGTAGGCGAGATGGATGCGGGGAGACAGTCGTGGTGTACGCATCGGCGCCAGGAGAGAGGATGACTGCAGAACCCTCGACACCAAGGCGCGCTCTCTGCCCTTCACGGTAACCCTCGTCTGCGCTCTCGTGGCGACGGGGTCGGGCCTGCTGGTCTCTGCGGTGCTCCACATTCCCATGTTGGCCATGTCGCGACCGCTGAGCTGCCACGCTCCCATGTTCCTCTTCTTAGCGGCTTGCGCGGGCGTTCTTGCCATGAAGGGGCACCGACGCTCTGCGCATGGCGTGCCGCTCGCCGTTGCGTTCCTCTACGCCTGGTTTGCCTTCCGCGGCCCGGGCGCGGCCATCGTTGGCATCACGGACCCGACGCAGTCCGGGGACTTGGACTCGGCCCTCTTGCAGGAGGCGCTGCTCGGAGTCGCGATCAGCACTTGCATGGCGGTCGGGCTGTTCGTGGCAACTTGGCGGGTAACCCCTGCACCCGAACGCCGCGAAGAAGTCGCGGTGTGACAGCGCACTGCGCAGGTCGTCACGGGCAACGCGGGCCTCAACCCGTGTACGCGTGCTCCCGGTGCCACTCGAGCGCTGCGTGGTCGACGCGCTCCTTGTCTTGCCGGGGCTCGAACATTCGACGGCCCTCGAGTTCGTAGTAAGCCTTTCCGTTCTGGTACTCCTCGCGGAGCCGACGCGAGACTACGAAGCGGAGGTCACTGTCGAAGGTGACGTACCCTCGATCGAACAGTCGATGGATGTCCGAGCGGAGCGCAATTCCGTTGGGAACTGCGTGCGGTCCGCCTGCCGCGTAGGGACGCACGTGAGCGGCCTCGATGACGGGCAGGCTGTGCTCGCGCGTGACGGCGCACGCATTGTTGTACGCGGCCGTGACCGCGATACGGAAGGCCCCTTGTCCTAGTCGCGGGGCGACGGGGCGCGGCTCGCCAAAGCGAGGAATCGACTCCGCGACCAGCAGGCTGTTGTGGCGTTCCTCCAGCGGCGCTGCCCACCCTGGAACGCGTGCGGCAGCGCGCTGACACTCTTGCCAGATGCGCCGACCTTCTCCAACTCGCAGGTCGTATCCCTTACCTGAGACAATGGGCCCCTTCCAATCTACGGGGCCATCCACCCATTGGTCAGGCGTGAAGAACACCGGCTGCACCAGGATCAAGCAACCCACGTTCATGGATACGTTCGGGTCGGCACCATGCGCTTGTCGGTAGCGCTGGATCCGCTGCTCCATCTCGCGACGCGTCTTGGTGCCATTTCCCGAACCGAAGGCCTCCCACGCCAGCCACCACGGCAGCACATCGTGCCGCGCAAATGTGCCGAACCCGGCCACTTTGCAGTGCGGACTCTTGAGACGGAAGTACACGGGCTCGCCAGGCTCGAGCACTCGAAACCCGCGGCCACCCATGGGCTGCCAGAAGTTCACCTCTTCGAGCGGCTGCAGATCCCGCAGAGTCGTGTACCAGTCTTCATCCGTGTTCGCGACGTAGCCCCGCACCCGCAGGACTGTAGTTGGGAGGAGGGTGGCTACACAACAGCTGCCTCCTGTGGCTCGTCGGAGCGAGCCAATGAGGCCCACGAGCCGGGCCAGCGCTCCATGCACGCTTCGCGTTGTCGCGCCGTTGGTCTACCCTCCGCGCATGTCGACGCTCGCCTTCACCGATCCCCGCCGCGATCTCACCGCCTGGGCCAACCGCCTCGCCATCAGCAAGGAGGCCGTCGAGATCTACGCGAAGAGCGACGTCATCGACCTGCACCTCGACACCTTCATCTGGACGCGCATCTTCGGCTACGACCTCGGCAAGAAGCACGGCGAGGGCCTCTTCGGGCGGCACTTCTACAGCCACTGCGACTTCCCGCGCGCCATGGAAGCCGGACTTACGGGCGGGGTGTGGCTGATCACCACCAACCCGTTCCTGCCCGCCAAGGTGCGCCGCGACCTGTTCTTCAAGAACCTCCGGCGCTTCGAGCACGAGTTCGCGAAGTACCCGGACGTGTTCCGCATCGTGCGGACCACGGCGCAGTACCGCGAGGCGCGCGCGGCCGGGCTGCACGGCGTGTTCCTCGGCGTGCAGGGCGGCAACTGCCTCGACTACGACCTCAGGGACTTCGACAAGCTGGACCCGCAGCACGTGCTGCGCATCACGCTGGTGCACTTGTCCAACTCGAGCCTCGGGACCACCAGCTCGCCCGCGGCGCGCCTGGGGGGCAACGACGGGCTCACCAACAAGGGCCGCGAGTACATCGAGGTGCTGAACGCGAAGAAGATCTTCGTGGACCTCGCGCACATCAGCCGGCGCGGCTTCTTCGACGCGGTGGCCGTGCACGACAAGACGCAGCCGCTGATGGTCACGCACACCGGCATCGCAGGCGTGTACGAGCACTGGCGCAACATCACCGACGAGCAGCTGCGCGCCGTGGCCGACACGGGCGGCTGCGTGGGCGTCATGTTCCAGAGCGGCTTCCTCGCGAAGCGCGGCGCCACGGTGGAGACCGTGGTCGACCACCTCGAGCGCATCGTGAACATCGCGGGCGAAGACGTGCCCGCCATCGGCACCGACTACGACGGCGCCATCTCGCCGCCGACCGACCTGCCCAGCATCGTGGAGCTGCCGCGCCTGGCCGAGGCCATGCTGCGCCGCGGCTGGTCCGCCGAGCGCATCCAGAAGATCCTGGGGGGCAACTTCCTCCGCACCGTGGAGCGCCTGCGCGGCTGAGCGCAGTCTACGGAACGTAACAAGACCCGGGGTCCGAATACCCTTGGTAGGCCGGCCCCCAACTTCTCCACGACTCAGTCCGCCCGAAGGGGGGACTTTCAGGTCGCCGAGGCCTGGTCTGCTGCCCCCGGCTTCCAGCCGGGGGTGCCCATAGCACCGGTCCCAAG
>CAZEAA010000242.1:0-9333 GCA_964510015.1 uncultured Sandaracinaceae bacterium | reverse complement strand
TGCTGCCCTCGGCTTCAGCCGGGGGTGCCCAAGTGCCTTGAAACAGGCTGGATTCATCGATAGCCGAAGCCAAGCAGGCCCGCGCCGCCGAGACCCGTGTAAGCCGCGAGCCAGTCGGCCGGAGGAGCGAGCACGAGATCCAGCTCGCCCTGCCCGCGCGCCACGTCGGGCAGACGCAGCGCGGCGCAGTGCAGCATGGTGCGCCGGGCGGTGATCACCCGTCCGTCGGCCGCCGTGGCGCGCGTTGGCCCGCCGTAGACCTTGTCGCCGAACAGCGGCGCTCCCGCCGCGGCGGCGTGCACGCGCAGCTGGTGCGTGCGCCCGGTCTCCGGGAACAAGTGGAAGAGCGCGCCGAGACTCATGCGCTCCACCACGGTGAAGCGCGAGCGCGCGGCCTTCTCCTGGGCGCCCTGCCCGGCCACGCGCTTGCGCCGGTCACGCGGGTCGATCGAGATGGCGCTGTCCCAGGCGCCCTCGTCCTTGCGTGGTGGCGTCAGGGTGAGCGCGATGTAGCGGCGTCCGTAGCGGCCCTCGGCCCTCGCCTGCCGCAGGGCTTCGGCTGCGGCAGGCGTGCGCGCGAAGGTGACCAGCCCGCTGACCTCCGCGTCGAGGCGTGAGGTGGCGTGCAGCCGCGGCGCATCGGGGTCGAGCGCCTGGGCCCGCTTCACCAGGCAGTCCGAGTCGTCCGGCGACGTGGTGGGCAGCCCGCTCGGCTTCGCGAGGATCAGCAACGCAGCATCCCGATGCACGACCCCGACGCCGTTCACCCACTCGCTGACCTCGCTCATCTCGCGCCCATCTCAGCGTTGGCCATCTCAGCCGCGCGGCGCCCGCTCGAGGAGGTGGACCCGGCCCGCGCCGCCGTCCACACGCACCTTGTCGCCGGTGCGCAGGTGCCGCGTGCCGCTCTTCACGTTCACCACCGACGGAACGCCGTACTCGCGCAGCACGATGGCCGCGTGCGAGAGCGGACCGCCGAGGTCCGTGACCACCGCCGAGGCGACGAGGAACAAGGGCGACCAGCCCACGTCGGCGCACGCGCTGACCAGGATCTCGCCCGCCTGGAAGTGCGCGGCGTCGGCGGGGGTCTCGAGCACGCGCACGCGCCCCGTGACGTCGCCCGCGCAGGCCGACAGCCCCACCAGCGTGTCGGTGTCCGGCGCCTCGATGGTGACGGGCGGCGGGTAGCCCACGAACGTGTCGGGCGGATCCGGCAGCGCGCGGTCGCGCTCCACCCGCCGGCGACGACGCTGCACACGCACGGCAAGGCTCTCGCCTCCTTCGCGCAGGAAGGCGTCGATCTCGTCGAGCGTCAGGTAGAAGGCCGCGTCACTGCCCGCGGCGGGCTCCGCGTTCTCGATGCGCCGCGAGGTGTCGAGGGCCACGCGCCGGAAGAGCCCCAGCACGGCCGTCACGTGACTGCGCAGGCGCTCGCGCAGGCGCATGAAGCGCTGCACCAGGGCCAGCAGGTGACGCACCGCCGTGCGCGCGGGCAGCGGCAGGCGCTCCGACACCAGCGCGAGCGCGTTCTCGCGCGCCACGCGCTGACGCTCGGCCATCTGCACCGGGCTCTGATGGCGGGCTGCGCCGCTCGCCGCTTGGCGCAGGTGAATCTGGAGCGTGGCGAAGAGCAGCGTGGGGTCCTCGGCCCAGCGCGCCACGGCCACCTCGGCCTCGCGCGTGCCGCGGTGCCCGTACGCCTCGAGGAAGCGCTGCAAGCTGCGCCGGGTGGGTCCGTCCGGCAGCGACGTCACGCGCAGCTCGGCGGCTGGCGTGCTCAGGATCACGTCCCGCACCGCGGGCTCGCGCGCGATGCTCTCGGCGATGTGATAGAGGGTCACGCCCGGCGCCGCGCTGTCCACGTCGGCGAGGCCCCCCAGGAGGTCGCGCTGCACCGCGTCGGCCTGCTCGCTCACCACCAGCGCGAGCACGCCCTGCAGCAGCACCACGCTGGCCAAGAGGTTGCCGTACACGGTGAGCATCACGGCGCCGGCTTCGTCCAAGAGGTGCTCTACGTCGCGCAGCAGCGCGGCCATGGACGCGGGCGAGAGCAGCGCCGGGTCCACCGACTCGATGCGCCGCCGCTCGGACTCGTAGAAGTGCTCGAACGCGCGCACCCGCTCGGTGATGTTGTAGTTCTCACGGGCGTAGCGCGCCGCGGTGACCGGCAGGCGCGCGAAGAAGGCGGCCCGCGAGCGCGGCACGATGTCGGTCTCGAGCCGGTCGCCCATGCCGCCGCCACCGAGTGCGAGCAGCGTCTTCGGGCGCAGCCCTGGCACCTGCGTGAGGATGCCCATGAACTCGGTGAGGTTCAGGTAGATGCGCCCGCGGAACTCGCCCACCAGCTCGGCGTCGCGCGGGACGCTGCAGCCCAGGGACCCGAACGCGCGCCGGAACCCGAGCTCGCTGAAGCTGCTCAGGATGCTCCAGGTGAGCGGCGTGGCCACGCCCGGCAGCGCCTCGCCCACGTTCACGTTGGACCACACGATGCGGGCGCGATCCACGCGCGCGACGTCCGAGCGCTTGCGCCAGCTCTCGATGTCCACCGGCGTGGTGATGGGGCGCGCCTGCAGCATGAAGAGCTGCGAGCCCGCGAACGCCCACTCGAGGTCCTGCGGCTGCCCGAAGCTCTGCTCCACGCGCAACGCCAACGACGTGAGCGTCTCCAGCTGGGCGGCGTCGAGGCACAGCTCCGCGCGCAGCTCGGGCGGCACTTCTTCTTCCACGGTGCGCGTGCTCAGGTCCGCCTCGGAGCCGGGCTCGGGCGGAGCGGCGTCGCCCAGGCGCCGCAGCACGGTGCGCGTGTGCTTCTCCCCGATGACGCGGTCGCGCGGCCCGCGCGTGGCCTTGTCGATGCGGATGGTGTCCGGCGACACGCGTCCGTCGGCCACCGAGGTGCCGAGCCCGTACGCCGCGGTGATGACGATCTCGCCGCCGTCCCCCGTGAGCGGGTTGGCCGTGAACGCCACGCCCGCCACGTCGGCGTCCACCATGGCCTGCACGACCACGCCCATGCCGGCCTCGCTGGCCCCGTGCCGACGCAGGTACGTGAGCGCGCGCTCGGTGAACAAGCTCGCCCAGCAGTCGCGCACGGCCAGCAAGACCTCGTCGTCGCTCTGGCAGTGCAGGTGCGTCTGATGCAGCCCCGCCGCCGACGCGTCGGCTCCGTCTTCGCGCGTGGACGACGAGCGCACCGCGAAGCTGGCGCTGCCCTCGTTGCGCAGGGCCTGGATGGCGTCGCGTAGCTCGCGCTCGAGCGAGGCGCCGAAGTCGATGGCGCGGATGCGACCCCGGATCGCGACCAAGCGCTGCTCGGGGACCACCTCGCGCGCCAGCAACGCCGCGGGGCGATCCTCGACCCCGAGCCGCTCGGCGAACAGCGCCTCGGCCACGCTCGCGGGGATGGCGAACGCCGCCGGCACCGGGAAGCCCGCGCGCGCCAGCTTGGCCAGATGGCACGCCTTGCCGCCGTAATCGGCGGAGCGCTTGGGAACCAGGGTCTCGATGCGTCGAATGTCTCGCGGCATGGCTCGGTCGCTGAAAGTGGTGCGCGGGAAAGGAGGGCGAGTCAACAGCCAGGCGGTGCCCGGTGTCGCGGCGGTAGGTACGCGTGCGGCGACCTGATACCTTCCCGGCGTGAGCGTCTCCCAGATCCCCCGCTGCCCCACCCACGGAACGGTGCTCAACCCGAGAGGTGAGTGCACTCTCTGCACACGTCGCAGCGAGACCCCAGCCGCGAGCGGGCCACCCATCTGGCTCAAGGCCTTGGGCGTGGCCACCGCCGTCGTCGCGCTGATCGGCGTCATCTCGATGGTGTATGGCTACTTCTTCCGCGAGTCCCCGGACGCCGCCACGGGTGGCATCGGACCGGACGTACCCGCGGACGGGCGCTACCGCCTGTACGCAGCCCTGCCCCCGCAGCTGGGCCGTCGCGCCCACATCGAGGCCACCTACACCCGGCGGGTGACCTCCGTGCAGCGCGCGGGCGGACGAGCCATGGGCGCCACGCCCAGCGCAGCCTACTTTCGCCTCGACGCCATCCAGCAGATCGCCGCGGTGGACCCCACGGACGGAATCACGGCCTGCGAGTACCAGGTGACCTCGCTACGCATCGGCACCACCGCCGCCGACGCACGCGACGTGCTGCAGAACGTGCTGGTGCGGGTGCAGCCGCGTCCCTCGGGCGAGGCCATCGTCACAGTGGCCGGCGAGCGCATCGCCACCGCCGTGGGCGGCACCTACGAGGCGTTCCGTACCATGACGCCGGTGTACCTCGGGCTGAACGAGGACGAACGCTACGACGTCAGCACGCGCCGCTCGGTGGGCGAGACCTGGCTGCTCTCGCTCGACAACGCCGCGCTCCGGCGCTCGCTGGGCCTGCACCTCCACATGGACTCGGCCAGCGTCACCGGGCGCGTGCGGCTGCGCGAGATCGCCATGGGCCTCGGCGCCCTCGAGGTGAACATGGACGTGTCGGGCGCGCGACCGCGGCACATCGGCATGGACGGCGAGGTGGAGACCTACACCCTCTCGTCACGCGAGCAGATCTCCATCCCCGTGGCCCCCGAGGGCCGCCGCAACTTCGACAGCACCACCACGTCGAGCATGCGCGTGCGCGTGCCCGGCGACGACGGCCTGTCGCGGCTGTTCGACTTCGAGATCATCGAGCTGCGTCATCAGACGAACACACCGCTCGACTGACGGGGCGAGGCCCCGACGAAGGACGGGTCAGGGCAGCCGCCCGCCCGCCGAGGCTCACGGCGCCGGGGTGTCGTCAGGTGGGGACGGCAGCGAGCCGCTCGGCCTCAGCCAGGACCTCGGCGGTGTAGGCGAAGCCCACCATCGCCGTGCGGGCCGTGCGGAAGACCGTGTTCCACGCCTCTTGGGCCGGCGCGTTGTCCACGCGTGCGGCGCCGAGACGCAAGCTGGCCGCGAGCGCCGCCGAAAGAAGCCATCATCGCTTGGCGGACCGTGTCGAGCGTGGCGTACGTGGGGCAGACACCCGGTGCTTCGAGGACGGCCAGCGGCGTGTTGAACGACCTCGCCCCCACAGGCGTGAGCATCGCGCCCTCGACCTGCCTCAGCCGCAGCCGGCGGACCACGTCTTGATCCGTGCCCATGGCCGACGCGAAGAGGAAGCGGAGCCGGACCATGTTGTTGGTGCGACGCGCGAGCAACGTGCCCCACGCCGTGAGCGCACGGCCTGCCCCCGACGCCTCGGGCCACGCCGTGGCGATGCGCAGCTCCGCGGTCTGCGCCCGTGCCGAGCGGCCGGAGGAGAGTACCGCGGCAGGCGCGGAGAGCGCTGCAGCCGCGAGAAACGTGCGCCGATTGATGGTGGACCGTCGGTGGGCTGCGCTCATGGTGCCTTCTGGGGTAACACGGGTGGCCGACTGCCGACCAGCGCGTCCTACCGCCGGGGACGAGCTGGTTCGCGGCACGCTCGTGGTGAGGCTCCGCCCGTGAGCGCGGTCACTTTTCGCGCGGTGTCCGTTGGCGCCCGCGCCGAACAGCCGAGCGTCACGGCGGGCTCTGCGTCAGAAAGTAGTTGCGGGTGGACGCCCGCACGGCGAGCCAGGTGCCCGTGCCGCCCATGGACACCGACATGCCCAGGTCGACGCCCGCGGCCTTGATGAAGCCAGCGGGCACCCACGCGGAACCCACCCGCTGGAAGATGTAGACCCTCGAAAGCAACCCACGGGTCCCGGGTGAGTGGAAGGTCCGTCGTCTACCTTGGCGTTGCGGTTCACCAGATGGCCCGCACACGCTCGTTCGAGCCGTCGACGAAGAGGATGTGTGACCCGCGCAACGCCTCGACACCTTCGGGCGTGTTCATCAGTGCGCCGCTGGCGGGGACCCCGTCTCCCAGGAAGGAGCCCATGCCATCAGCCCCGGCGATGGTGGTGATGAGTCCTCCGGCGATGCGACGAAGCCGGTCGCGGGTGCGCTCCGCGAGGATGACCGAGCCGTCTGGGAGGGCCGCGATGGGTCCTGTCTGGAGGTCGGCGGTCAGGGCTGCTACCCCTTCGCCCGTCGCGTCGCCGCCTCCTCCGGCTGCCAACGTGAAGCTGCCGCTCGCACTGACCCTCACCAGGCATTGGTCGAAGATGGAGTTCACGTCCGACATCACGTAGACGTCGGTCGAACCGGGGATGGTCGCGATGAACTTCGTCTGGCTCCCCATGGTGTTCGGGCCCGACATGTCACCGCCCCCGACCAGCCAACGCATCACGCCGCCGGTGTCGACGTAACGAACGGGCGAGCCAGTCCCGCTCGCGCAGGTGAAGTACACCACCCCGGTGTCGCTCACCGCGAGGTCGACCACGTTGTGGATCGTCGCCAGCGTGGCGGGCATCTCGTCGCCCGTCTGGCCGCACGTGCCCGTCCCGGCCACGTGGTCGAGCGTGCCCGTTGACAGCAGGACCGCCCAGATGCGGCAGCCAGCCTCGAAGTACACCCGGTCGACCGCGGGGTTGCCGCCGATGACGAGACCACCCGAGACCGCCAGGTTGACCGACGTGGCAGCGGCGCCGTCGCTCGCGAGAGTGAGCGCGGTCGCGCCCCCGCCCGCCAACACCGTGGTGCGTCCGCTGGCGCTCACGCGCAGGATGCGGTCTCCCGCGGTGTAGGCGAACTCACCGTCGGGCAAGATGGCCAACGAGTTGTCCGAGCTCGAGAACGAGCCGCGAGCGTCTCGCGCGGGGCCCGGCACGTTGCCGAACGCGGTCGCCCCGCTGCCATTGACCACGGTGAAGATGGTCCCCACCGCGGGCTCGGTGCCGGTCAGCGCGGACGTCACGGACGCCACCCCTGCGGAGGTGAACTGCACTGTCTCCACGCCCACGGCAAGACCTGCCCGCGGCGTGTACGACACGCGACCCATCGCGTCGGTGACCCCCACGTAGCCGGCCGTGGCGGAGTAGTTGCCGCCCACGCTCACTCCTTCGGTCAACATGGACACCGTGCGGCCCGCGATGGGCATGCCCATGCCGTCTTGCACCAGGACCTCGATGGGCGCCGCGAACGGCATGTGCAGCGCCGCGCTCTGGGTCCCCCCCGACATGACGGTGAGCACGGGACAACCGAGCGCGCACGAGGAGTCGTCGCAGTCCGTGTCCCCGTCGCAGTCGTTGTCGAGCACGTCGTTGCACACCTCGGCGGCGCCCGGCTTGGCGGTGAAGGCGGCGTCGTTGCAGTCCGTCGCGTTGTTCACGAAGCCGGCGGGAGCGCTGCACGCGTTCATGGCGATGGCCACGTTTCCGAAGCCGTCGGCGTCCTGGTCGCGGTACCAGACCGAGAGGATGGCGTCCTCGTCCACCGACACGTCGCAGTCGTCGTCCGTGCCGAGCGTGGTGGTGCAGTCGTCGGCCCGCCCGGGGTTCCGCTGCGGGTTGGCGTCGGCGCAGTCGTTCGCGAGCGCCGTGTGTCCCGCGGGAGCCACGCAGGCCAGCACGGCGGTGCCGGTCCCGTAGCCATCGCTGTCGCCGTCGCTGTACCAGGCGGCGGGCATCACGGCCTCGTCCACCATGGCGTCGCAGTCGTCGTTGATGCCGGCGAGGCCGGTGCAGGTGTCGCTGCCGCCCGGATTCACCGCCACGCGGGCCTCGTCGCAGTCGCCCGCCGTGGCCGTGTGCCCAGCCGGTGCCGCACAGGCCAGCGTGGCCGCGCCCGCGCCGTAGCCGTCTCCGTCGGTGTCGCGGTACCACGCCGTGAGCATGGCGCCCTCGTCCACCAGTCCGTCGCAGTCGTCGTCCACCAGCGCCACGCGCGTGCAGTCGTCCGGCACGGAGGGGTTGCGCGCGCTGCTGCTGTCGTCGCAGTCGCCCGCGGCGCTCACGTGGCCACTCGGGATGGCGCAGGCCATGAGCGCAGGGCCGGCGCCGTATCCGTCGTCGTCGTTGTCCCGGTAGTAGGTGCGCGGCGCGAGGTCCTCGTCGATGGAGACGTCGCAGTCGTCGTCCACACCGATGGCGGTGCCGCAGTCGTCGGGCACACCGGGGTTCCGCGCGGCGCTGTTGTCGTTGCAGTCACCGCTCAGCACGCTGGTGCCCACCGGCTGGGTGCAGCCCTCCATGGGCGCGCCGGCGCCGTAGCCGTCGTTGTCGCCGTCCGTGTAGAACACGCGGGGCGCGAGGGTCTCGTCCACGCGCCCGTCGCAGTCGTCGTCCACGGCCGCGATGGCGGCGCAGTCGTCGAGGGCCGCCGGGTTCACGCGGGTGTCCGAGTCGTCGCAGTCGCCCGCACGCGTCGCCGTCTGCGCGTCGCTCTGGCACGCCACGATGGCCGTGCCCGTGCCGTAGCCGTCCCCGTCGCTGTCCGTGAAGAACGACAGCGCATTGCCGCCTTCGTCCACGTCCTCGTCGCAGTCGTCATCCACTCGGGGCTGGCCTCCGCAGGCGTCGGAGCGCCCGGGGTTGGTGGAGCCGTTCCGGTCGTCGCAGTCGCCATCGTCCAGCACGCGCCCCGGGACGACGGCGCACGAGCTCACGGTGGCGGCGGGGTCGCCGAAGCCGTCCCCATCCATGTCCGCATACCACGCTCGATCGGCAGCGCCTTCGTCCACCATGGTGTCGCAGTCGTTGTCCCAGGCATCGCAGAGCTCGAGCCCACCCGGCGCGACGGTCGGGTCGCGGTCGTTGCAGTCCGCGGTGGCCGCAGCGCAGGCCGCGTCCGGCACGCCGTCGCTGTCGTCGTCTTCGAAGTCGTGGGCCGCGATCTGAAAGTCCGCACGCCCGCTGCAGTCGTCGTCCACGCCGTTGCAGCGCTCGCGCGCGGTGGGCGCCACGTTGGCGTCGCCGTCGTTGCAGTCCCCCAGGCGAATGGCCCGGTTGGCCGGCGGCACACACGAGTCCACGGGGAGCGCGTCGGCGCTGACCACGCCCCAGCCGTCGCCGTCGGCGTCCACGTACCAGGGCACCGCCAGCGTGTGCTCGTCGGTGGCGCCGTCGCAGTCGTTGTCCAGCAGGTCGCAGATCTCCGGGGCCGTGGGCCGCACCGAGGCGCGCGTGTCATCGCAGTCACCGCTGCCGCTCGCGAAGCCCGGCGCGCCCGGGCAGGCCAGCGCCGTGGACTCCATGATGCCCACCCCGTCGTGGTCGGCGTCGCCGAACAGCTCCACCAGCAGGCCCTCGTCCACGGTTCCGTCGCAGTCGTTGTCGAGCCCGTCGCACACCTCGGGCACGCTCGGGTTGGTGCCGCGGCGCGCGTCGTCGCAGTCCTCGCCGCAGGTGGCCCCGTTGCAGCACAATGCGGAGCTCACGCCGTCCCCGTCCACGTCGCGCTCGCCCACCGTGCTGGGGTCGCAGTCTTCGTCCACGCCGGCCGCGTCGCAGA
>CAZEAA010000241.1:0-9374 GCA_964510015.1 uncultured Sandaracinaceae bacterium | reverse complement strand
GCTGACCGACAGCGTATTGCGCAGAAGTCGGTTTATGTAAACTCTGCGAACACTTGCTCAAGATGGTTCATGATGACTATGGGCGCCCGACGGGACTCGCCACGTCCGCACGTTCCTCACCGACGATCGCGGCGACGTGGCGCCCATCGCCCACCGCGACGACAACGACAAGTGGGTTTACTATGTCGGCGACCCGAACGGTGCCTCCGTCGATCTGGTCGACGGCGACGGCGAGGCGGCAGGGGCCCTCCGCCGCAGCGCGTTCGGAAAGGTCATCGACCAAACCGGCGTCACGACGGACGCGCGCGCGCCGGCCCAGCTGGAAGACGAAGAGACTGGGCTGCTGTACAACCGGTACCGGTACTACGATCCCGAGACCGGCCGGTTCCTCAACCCCGATCCCATCGGCCTCGACGGCGGCCTGAACGAGTACGCCTACGGGCCAAACCCCGTCGGCTGGTTCGACGCCATGGGGTGGGCGGGGCACATGCTCACGGTCACCTCGAGCATCGACGGCGTCCCCAGCGGGCCGTACGGCGACGGCTATCCCTCGGGCTGGAGCGACGAGAACGATCCCCACTGCCCGCCGGATCTGCGGAGCGAGGCCCGCTGCCACAGCGAACGAAAGCTGATCCGCGACCTCGAAAACGCGGCCGCGCGAAACCCGGGGACGCCGCTCGGCGGCAGTGTCACCGCGTCTGGACGGCTGCCCCCGTGCCCGAATTGCCACCGCGCCATGCGCCGCTTCGCACGCGAGAACGGCACCACCATCCGGTACCAGTGCTTCAGCGGCGGGATAGATCTGATCCAATCGGGGCGAGGTCAGAGATCCACTCGGCTGGCTGAAACGACGACGGCGGCGGCGGGATACTGATCCACACCACCGCCGCGTCGGCGCACTGTCTCAAGAGGGTCAGGCTGGCTTCGAGCGCTTCGAGGTACGACCCTTGGCGACGTGCTGACGGTAGCTGGGGCCGTCGACGTCGATGCGGACCGCGTGCATGGCGAGGCGGTCGAGGATGGCGGCGGTCAGGGTGGCGTCGCCGAGGAAGGCCCCCCACTCGCTGAGGGCGATGTTGGAGGTGACAGCGGTGGAGGCGCGGGTGTGCCTGCGGTCGATGAGGTTGTAGAGGGTGTGGGCTGCGGTGGGCTCGTCGCCGCGCTTCTTGACCTGGCCGAGGCCGACGTCGTCGATGACGAGGAGGTCTGGGCGTGCCCACCCCTTGAGGCGCTTCGGATAGGTGCCGTCCGCGAGGCCGGCGTGGAGGTCGTCGAGGAGATCGACGCAGCGCGCGTAGCGGACGACGAGGCCCTGCTCGCAGGCGCGCACGACGAGTGCCTTGAGGAGGTGGCTCTTGCCGGTGCCGGACTTGCCGGTGATGACGACGTCGTCGCGGCGCCGCACGAAGTCGAGGCCGCCGAGCTCGAGCATCAGGCCCTTGTCGATGCTGGGCTGGAAGTCCCACTCGAAGGCCTCGAGGGTCTTCCGCTCGACGAGCCCGCTGGTCTTGATGCGCCGCTCGATGCGCTGCTCGCGCTTGTACGCCGTCTCGATGCCGAGGATGTGTTCGAGCAGCGCGGTCGGGCCTGGGCGTTCGCGCGTGGCCCAGGCGAGGCTCTCGTCGAGCTGGGCGAGGGTGCGGGTCAGTCCGAGGAATTCGAGGTGTCGCTGGAGTCGCTCGAGGACGACGGGCTCGCTGTGATCGGCGCGGGGCTTGGTGCTTCGAGAGGGGGTGTCTTGCTTGGGCATGAGGTCGTCTCCGGGGAGTCCGTGGGCGCCGACGAGGTGCTGGGTAGACGGTCGTACTCGGTGAGGTCACGCGGCTGGGTGCGGGCGCCACCGACGGCCTCGGCGAGCTTGCGTGCGGTGTCTTCCGCGACGTACTCGTCCAGCGTGCGGGGCGTGGCGTGCGCCGCGAGGATGCGCTCCACCGCGCCGTACTCGAGCGCGCCGTACTCGGCGGCGTGACCGAGCGCCTTGTCCAGCTCGTCGGTGGTGTAGCGCTCGCGCAGCGGGAGGATCCGTCGCGCATGCGACCCCCACGAGCGCATCGGCCCCGCGCTCATCAGCCGAAAGAACTCGGCGCTCTGCGCGCCCATCTTCTCGAAGGCCACCTTCAGCTGGTCGAGGTCGATGGGGCTCTGGCGACTCGGGGCGGGGTGGATGCCGTTCGGGTCGACCTTGGCGTACGCGCCACGCGGCGCGAGCTCGTGACGCGCCACGCAGCGCAGGTCGGCCGCGTAGACGAAGAGCTCTCGCTGCGTCACGCGCACCGGCAGGATGTCCGTGACGTGCTCGTAGGGCACGGCGTACGCGTTGCCCTCCCACACGACGAAGCCGTCGATGCTGCAGACGCGATAGATCACGCGCGCCGTGTCGTACGGGTGCCGCGGCAGCGGCACGAGCGCCGCGCGCTCCTTCTCGAAGCGCTCGATCGCGGTCGAGCCGTGACGCTTGCGGTGGTCGACGATGCGGACGAGCCAGTCGGCGAGCTGCATGCGCATGTCGTCGATGTCACGGAATTCGCGGCCGTTCAGGAACGAGCGCTCGACCTCCCAGAAGCCGCGCTCCACGCGCGGCTTGTCGTTGGGCTTCCGCCGCCGCACGGCCACGGGGCGAAACTCGTAGTGGCTCGCGAAGGCGAGGAAGCGCGGGTTGTAGATCGGCTGGTCCCCCTCCCAGCGGAGCACGACCGGCTTCTGGCTGTCGTACTTGCACTGGTGCGCGCATCCCTCGAAGCGCGCGAAGGCCTTCTCGTGGCCGTCCATCAGCGCGAAGAGGTCGTTCGACGTGTAGAGCTCCACGTGCTTGCGCGTGCTCACGACCAGCGTGTACGAGAACGCTTGGATGATGGCCCGCTTCCCCGTCGTGAAGCGGATGTCGTAGGGCGACCAGTCGCTCTCGGCCATTTGCCCGGGATCGTAGGTGGGCGTGACCAGGCTCGGCGTCGGTCGCGCGGGGGGCCGCACCACGCGCATATGGTTCTTCACCGCGGTGGACCCTCCCATGAAGCCCTCGTCCTTGAGAATCTCGAACACCCGTTGTGCCGTGATGTTTGGGAAGCGCACGAGCAGCTCGCCAAAGCGAGGCTTGAACGCATCGAGCTTGCTCGGTCGCGGCGCGCGCGTGGGGGGTGGGCTGACGCTGCTGTGCTCGACCACTCGCTCGTGCGCGTGCTCGTCGAGCAGCACGCGCACGGTGTTGCGGCTCACGCCGAGCGCACGCGCGATGGCGCGTTGCGACTGCCCCTGCTTGGCCATCATGACCACCGCGTGGAGCAGCTCTTCGCGTGTCCGCCAGGTTCGGATCATGACGCGAGCGCCTCAGCGCCCAAGCGCGCGATGACCGCTTCGAGGCGGCGCAGCACGGGCGCCACCCCCACCAACGCGTCCACCAAGAGCTCGCTCGCTGCCTCCGGAAACGTGTCGAGTGGGCGCGCCATCAGCCGCGCTTCGAGCCGAGTGGCCACCTCCCGCAATCGCATCACGTCCGCGCTCAGCCGGTCGGCTTCGCTGCGCGTCGCGCACGCGCGCGGCCCCGGGATGTCGTGCGCCACCGGGCCGTCCAGCCGCACGGCGAGCAGCGCAGTGCGTGCGGCGTCGTCGGCCTCGGCCAGCAACGCCTCCACCATGAGATCCGTCTGACGCACCGTCAGCCCCCGCCGCATCACCACGTTGCTCGCCCCCTCTTGGTTGCCACGTGGCAACCGGCTCACGGCCACCGCCGCGCGGGGCGCGAGCAGCCCGAGGCGCACGTCGTTCTGCACGCTGGGCTCGAGCGACTCCACCAGCATCAGCCGCCGCCACACCCAGCTCTTGTGGCGCGACAGCAGGCGCGCGATGTCGGGCTGCGTGAGGTGGTCCTCGCGGTGCAGCGCCCGCACCAGCCACGCCTCTTCCAGCTCCGTCAGCCCACGCCCCTCGTGCAGCTCGCGCAGCCGCAGCTTGGCGTCCACCGACCCCACCGCGACCACGCTCGCCAGCAGCGTGGGCCACCCCAGCATGCGCGCCGCGTGCGCGCGCTTGAAGCCGTCGATGACCTCCAGGCGACCCCCCTCCGGGAACACCACCAGCGCCGTCAGCTGGCCGTAGCTCTCGAGTGAGCGGCGCATGCCGACCAGCGCCTGGCGGTCCAGCAGCCGCACCGACAGCAGCCGCTCACCAAGCTCTCCAACCATCACCTCGCACACCGACCCGGGGGACTCCGACATGCGCCCACTCAAGCATCGGCCCGCCCCGAAATCGCCCCTGGCGCGTGACATCCGCCAAATTCGCGCCGGATTCGTCAACCATCACAAGCGCTTACAGCCCGAGCCTCATGCGTGACGCCCGCCACGGCCTTGCCAGCTCGGGGCCCGGAGCGCACTAGAATCAGGCGTACTTCGCGCACCAGGGTGGCGCGTGACGCCTCCATCACCCGCGCCACGATCACAGCCACTTCGTCCTGCGATATCGCGGACTTCGGCGCCGAGGCCCCCGCGTGACCGGCAGCCCCCACGTGACCGGCAGCCTCAGCTCGCCGCCCGCGGCACGCCTGCTGCCGCGCCTGCTCGTCGGCCCGGTACGCCTCGACGTCACGGCGGCGACGAGCGCGTGCGAGCTTCCGGTCTCGTGCTGCCCGGCACGCCGCCCCGCACACCCGCTGCGTCGCCTTCGCCGCCGGCGCCTCGCTCCCCAGCGGCGTCGTCTTCGCCGACGCCGCCGGCACGAACGTCCGACGGCACTCCGTGCATCGATGGCTCATCCAACGAGCGTGCCCACGCCCCGACGGAGTGGATCAGTATCCCGCCGGCGGAGCGGCTCTCCCGCCGGCGGCCAGTGGATCTCTATCCCGCCGCTGGGTGGCTCCGTCCTAGGCCGCCGCTAAAGCCAGTGGGACGACGCGAACGGACGACCGCAGAGCATCACGTACGTCGAAGACTCCGGTGAGCCAAACTTCGCCGGAGCAAGCGCGACCCGCCTCGGGCAGGGCTACGCCATGGACACGAACCGCCCGCACACGACGTACGGGCACTACTTCGACGACCACGCGGCAGCACGCGCGGCCTACACGGCCGAGAGCGCTGGCATCTGATCGAGAGCGCCGCCCGGGGCCCCGCGCCGCTTACTTCTTCTTCCGCGGCGCTTTCGCCGCTCGCGCCCCCCCACCCACGGGAGGCGCGTTCGGTGGAGGCGTGGTCGTCAACAAGCCTTCCCATCGCGCTCGCCATTTCACCAACGTTCCCCGCGGGAACCCCGACGCGATGGTGCGATCCGCGAGCAGTCGTTCGGCGAGCTGGAAGAGCCCCGTCGACGGAAAGCGGGGCCACAACACAAAACAGGTGCGGAGCGCGTCCGTCGTCACCGCGGCGTCGGCCGCCGCGAGCAGCACAGCCTCTCGGCGGTCGTCCGGGAGCGCCGCCGCCACCTCGACCAGCAGAGAATTCGGGGTGAACGGCACCAACTTCTCCCAGGATGGCTCGATCGTCCGCCCTGCCCGGGCGATCGCGAGCAACAGCGCCAACTGGCCGTGACCGCACTGGGAGGAGGGCTCGAACGTCGAGAAGCCGAACGCCTCGGCTTCGCTCTTGACCCAGCGGATTCCGTCGCGCATCTCGACCACGGGCGCGGGCCACGCGGCCATCGCGTCGAGCCGCTGCTTTGCCCAGTCTCCGCCGTCGGCGCCGAGCGTGTCGAGGTGATCGTAGATCACCGACGGATCGACCTTGCCCGCTGCGTACACGCTCCAGAGGAACACATCCACGTACGCATCCAGCAGTTCCACGGTCGACAACCCCAGCGCAGAGATCCCCTGCTTGCCCATCGGATCGTCACCGAGCACCTGCCAGGCTTTCCACAGCGGCCACACGTGCTCGCGCCCCTCGTGCACGACTTTGTGGGTTCGGTCCAGCGTCCGCGGCGGGTCGAGCCCCAGCCAGCTCCGACGGAATTGCACGTAAAACGGCACCCTCGAGCCCGACAGTGGCAACCCCGAGCGCATCGCGAGCGCCTCCGCCACGCACCGCTGGTCCGGGGTGAGCTCCTCCGCGAGCGGCTGCTGCGCGGGGAAGGCCGTGAGCTCGAACGCCGCCTGCAAGGCCGGAACGAACGTTCCATGTTCGCGGGAGGTCGCGAGGGTCTCGAGCAACGAGGCGAGCGAGGGCGCGGCGGGAGACGTCATGGGGTGGCGAGCATCGACCGGGCTTGCCCTCCCCGTCAACGCCTCCCATCGAACAACCAACTTGACGATCGAGGGCCTCACGGCAAAGCCGACGAACGCGCGACGTCGGCTCGCGGCGGAAACTCACGGCGGGAAGGGACGAGAAGACGTCATGTCCTCGTCCTCGTCCTCGTTCTCGTTCTCGTTCGCGCCCACGCCCTCGCCCGCCCACGCCCACGCCGCGCCCATCCTCCCGCCGCCGCCGGACGATGCCGATCTGGCCGCCGCTGCGCTCGCGTTTCGTGGCGCGCGTCTGGGCCTCGTCCCCTTCTTCGGCCTGAGCTGCCTGACGCTGGGCATCTACAACTCGGTCTGGTACGTCCGGCGCCAACGCGTGCTCGATCGGCTCGCCGGCCACCCCGTCATCACCGCGCAGCTCGCCTGGTTCGTCGCGGTCTCGCCGTGGGTGTTCACGCTCATGAGCTTCGACGACCGCCTCGTCGCGGTGAGCGGCTGGTTCTCGTTGGCTGGCTTCGGGCTCGATCTGTTGTGCCGCTACCGCATGCTCATCGCCCTCCACGCCTGGCGCACGCAGGCGGATCGGCCCGTCGCGATGAGCATCGGCGGGTGGGTCTGCTTGTTCCTGTTCGGTCCGCTCTACCTGCAGTGGAAGATCAACCAGGCCGCCGACGCCCTCGCTGAACAAGTTTCTTGACGATCGAAGCTCAGGGCTTCATCCCGAGTCGATCGAACAAGAAGCTGTACACATCCGTGTGCTCCTCGACGCGCTTCGAGACGGGCTTGCCCGCGCCGTGCCCGGCCTTCGTCTCCACGCGGAGCAAGATCGGCTCGGTGCCCGCGGTCGCGTACTGCAGCTGCGCCGCCATCTTGCGCGCGTGCATCGGATCGACGCGGGAATCTCCCTCGGCGGTGAGGAAAAACGTCGCGGGGTAGGCGGTGCCGGGTTTCGTGTGGTGATAGGGCGAGTAGGCCATCAACCAGGGGAACTCGGCCTCCTTTGCGGGATCGCCGTATTCCCCCGTCCACAGCTTCGCGATCAAGAACTGCGGAAAGCGGATCATGTCGCAGAGCGGCACCGAGCTGACGACCGCCCGCCACAGCTCGGGACGCTGCGTCACCGCGACGGCCGTGAGGAGCCCGCCGTTGCTCCCTCCCCACACCGCGCGTCGCTTCGCGTCGGCGATGCCGGCGGTCACGACGTCATCCGCGACGGCGTACAGATCGTCGAACACGTTCTGCTTCTTGTCGCGCATGCCGCCCTGGTGCCACGCCTCGCCGAGCTCTGCACCGCCTCGCAGGTTCGCCTCGACGATGACGCCGCCGCTCTCGAGGAAGACGATCCACTCACGGTGAAAATCAGGCAAAAGCGCGATGTTGAAGCCACCGTAGGCGTGAATCAGCGTGGGCGCGGGGCCGCTCGTCCCGGCCTTGCGGATGACGAAATACGGCACCTTGGTGCCGTCCTTCGAGGTCGCGTGCCGTTGCGAGACTTCGATCGAGGCGGGGTCGACGGGCGCGTCGACCTTGGCAAACCCGACAAGCGGCTTGTCTTTCTCGGCGCGAAAAATCGTCGGCGGGGTGCCGAACGAAGAGAAGCCGATGAAGACCTCGTCGCCGGCTTTGCGCGCGCCCGTCACTGCCGTGACGCTACCGATACCGGGGAGGGCAATCTCGCCAAGCAGCTTGCCGTTCTGGTCGAAGCGCCGCACCCGCGAGGAGACGTCCTTCGTGAAGCTCGCGATGAGCTCGTGGCCGATCACGGTCACGCCATCGAGGACGTCCGCCCCTTCGGGCAGCACCTCGCGCCACTTGCTCCGGTCGCCTGCCTCGGTGTTCTTGACCGCGAACAACCGGTACTTGGGCGCCCCCTCGTTCGTGTGGATGAAGAGCGTGTCGTCGAGAATTTCAGGGTTGTAGAGCGCCTCTTTTCCCTGGGCGACGACGACGGGCTTGGCCTTGGTCTTCCGATCGAGCAGCCACACCTCGTTCTTCGACCAGCTCTGGTGCACCCGCAGCGCGAGCCAGCGACCATCGGGCGAGAGGTCGAAGCTGGGGGAGTCGGTCTTGTCGCCGGTCGGCTCCCAGACGAGCTCATCCTTGGCCTGGTCTTCGCCGAGGACGTGGAAATACACCTTACGAAAGTACTTCTCGTCGCCCGCCGGGACCGACCCCTTCTCCGGGTAGCGCGTGTAGTAAAACCCCTTCTCGTCGGGCGCGAAAGCGACGCTGGCGTGCCGAGTGTAGGGCAATCGATCGGGGAGATCGTTCCCCGTGGTGACGTCCTTGACGAGGAGCGTGCTCTCTTCGTCGCCGCCCTGCGAGATGCCATACGCGACGAGCCGCCCACGGGGCGAGGCGAACCACCAGTCGAGCGAAGAGGTCCCGTCTCGGGAGAGCGTGTTCGGGTCGATCAGCGTGCGAGGCGTGCCCGTGAGACCGTCGCGGACGAGCACGACGTACTGATCCTGGCCACGCTCGCGGGAGCTCTGGAAATAGCGTCGCGTGTGGCCGTCTTCGCGGACGACGGGCGTGCCGATGTGCCCAACCGTGCCGAGCTCGAGCAGGCGCGCGTGCAGCTTCGCCCGCCCCGGGAAGGCGTCGAGCAACGCCCGGGTTCGGTCGTTCTGAGCGTGCGTGAACGCCAACGTGTCGGCGGACGCGCCGTCTTCGAGCCAACGGTAAGGATCGTTGACGACCGTACCGAAGAGCGTGTCGTGGGTGTCGTCGCGGCGAGCGGAGGGCAAAGCTTGGGAGGGGGGCACGGGGATCACCGAAGTGGCAGGAGCGACGGAGGACACGGCAGCGGGCGGGGACGGCACGGTGGGAGGCGGCCCTCCGCACGCGGTCCACGAGGAGAGCGCGGCGAGCACGAGCGCGAGCCCGCCGCCGCCGACACGAGCACGAAACGCCGGAGCCGCCCGGACGAACGACGAAGGAGAGGGTTTCATTCGGCCGGAGCTTCCGGGGCCGCGTCTGCGGGCTTTTTTCCCGTGATCTGCTCTTCGACGTACGCGCGACAGCGGGGGGCTTTCGACGAGGGTGCCACGCTCGCGCAGAGGCGATCGGCGCAGCCCGCGTATCGGCTCTCGGGGAAATCGCGGGTCAGCTTGCGCGCGGCGTCACAGGTCTCGCCGTCGTCACCCGCCCGCTTGGCGAGGAGGGCCTCTTGGAAGAGCGCATCGTCGCGCAGGGTCGACGTGGGAAACTTGTCCAC
>CAZEAA010000240.1:0-9388 GCA_964510015.1 uncultured Sandaracinaceae bacterium | reverse complement strand
GTTCCAATTGAAGCGCCGCTCGTACCCCGCCTGGCGCTTGGCGATGGACTTGATGTCCGCGCCCAGCGAGTTGACGAGGTTGTTCGTCTTGATGGTGAGACCACGAGACTCGATGATCTCTTTCTTGATCTCACGGATCTCCTCGTCGGTCTCGCGCACAGCCCGGGAGTAGCCCCGTTGCGACGGGCAGGCAACCCCCGACCCGGGCAGAAGTCCAACACGCCGCCGCAAACGATGACATACTGCGCCGCATCCCTTGACGACCCATGACCCGGCGCGTAAAGCGCCGCCCGGAGGTTCCATGCGTAAGCTCTCCCGTCCCCTCAGCGTCCTCACCCTCCTTGCCAGCATGCTCCTCGCGGCGTGCGGTGGCCCCACGGTCTATGCCCTCGTCGGCACCGCACGCTCCATCGGCACCGACGGCAGCGTCGAGGTGGAAGAGGGAGAGGGCGGTAACTACATGGTGGAAGTGCAGGTCAACCACCTCCCCCCGCCGGCTCGCCTCGGTGAAGGCCTGACCACCTACGTGGTGTGGTTCATCCGCGAGGGCGTCGCGCCCACGCTGGCGGGCTCGCTCAACTTCAATGAAGAGGAACGGAATGGCCGCTTGATTGCCACCACGCCGTACTCGCAGTTCCGCGTTCGCGTGACGGCCGAAGAGACTCGGGACGTCCCGAGTCCCAGTGAGTTCATCGTCGCCGACCAGCTCGTGCAGGAGTAGTTTTCTTTGGATACCAGCGAACTTCGTAAGGGCTTCAAGCTCATCAAGGACGACCAGCCCTGGCTCGTGGCGGACTGTCAGTTCGTCAAGCCCGGCAAGGGGCAGGCGTTCTTCCGGACCCGCCTGAAGAACATGATCACCGGGCGCGTGGTGGACCACACCTACAAGTCCGGCGAGCGCATCGAGAAGGCCGACACGGAGGAGCGCACGTATCAGTACCTCTATCCCGAGGGCGACGATCGCGTGTTCATGGACACCGAGTCGTACGAGCAGATCCACCTCTCGAACGAGCAGCTCGGCGAGTCCGCGGGCTACCTGCTGGACGGCACCTCGGTGGACGTCATGTTCTTCCGCGGCAAGCCCATCGGCGTCACCCCGCCCACCTTCGTGAACCTCAAGGTCACGGAGACCGAGCCCGGCTTCAAGGGCGACACGAGCAGCAACACCACGAAGCCGGCCACGGTGGAGACGGGGTTGGTGGTGAACGTGCCGCTCTTCGTGGTCGAGGGTGACGTGCTCAAGATCGACACGCGCACCGGCGAGTACGTCGAGCGCGTGAAGTCCTGATTCACCCGGCCTGCGAGCAGGCCCAGTGAGCGCTACGCAACCGCCTCGGGACGCCATCGAGTCCGTCCGCCGCTACCCGGCGACGACCACGGTGACGTTCACGGGGCGCGTCGCTTCCGTCTTGGACGGTGCGCTCCTGGTGCAAGACGCGACCGGCGGCCTCTGGGTGGACGGCGCCGACACGGACGCCACGCCGCCGTTGGGAGCCTGGATCGAGGTCGAGGGCATCTGGGACGGGAGCCGCGTGCGTGACGGCCTGCTGACGGTGCTGAACGCGCCCACGGCGCCCTTCCCCAATCGCGCGGGAGACTGGCGCTGGCTCACGGAGCAAGGCGGTCGTCGGCTGCGCAACCTGCAGGCGCGCGCGCAGATGATGCGGGCCGTGCGCAGCTACTTCGACGGCCAGGACTTCGTGGAGGTCGAGACACCCTTGGCGGTGCCCAGCCCCGGCCTCGACACCCACCTGGACGCGTTCGGCGTGGACGGCTCACGCGCACCTCGCTGGCTCATCACCAGCCCCGAGTACCAGATGAAGCGGCTCCTCGCGGGCGGGCTGCAACGCATCTACCAGACGTGCCGCTGCTTCCGGCGCGACGAAGCCGGCGCGCTGCACCAGCCCGAGTTCAGCATGCTCGAGTGGTACCGCGGCTGCGCCGGCGCCGAAGACGTGATGGCCGACACCGAGCAGCTGGTGGCCCACGTGGCGCGCGTGCTGCGTCGCGACGCGAGCGAGCCGCTGGTGGTGCAGGGGCGCAAGGGCCCGATCGACCTCACCCCACCCTGGCCGCGCCTGCGCATCGCCGACGCGTTCCAGCGTCATGCCGGCGTGGACGCCTACACGCTGCTGGCCGACGAGACGCGCTTCTTCGAGGTGTACGCCACGCAGGTGGAGCCCCACCTCGGGCGGGACAAGCCCGTGTTCCTCACGCACTGGCCGGCTAGCATGGCTTCGCTGGCGCGGCTCTGCGATGGCGACCCCGCGCACGCCGAGCGCTTCGAGGTCATCGTGGACGCCGTGGAGCTGTGCAACGGCTTCGGCGAGCTGGTCGATGCCAACGAGCAGGAGCGGCGCCTGCTCCGCGATCAGGAGACGCGGCGTGCCCTCGGGCTCCCGGTCTACCCGCTGGATGCGCGCTTCCTCGACGCCCTCCGCGAGGGGCTGCCGCCCTCGGGAGGAAACGCGTTGGGCCTCGACCGGCTGCTGATGTTGCTGTTGGGGGAGGCGCACATCGACGACGTGTGCGCCATCCCGCACGACCGCCTGTAGCGACGCGCGCCAAGCGGACGTGAGGGTCGGTCACGGCCGCGCGGGGGCGACCACCGTGGCGTCCAGCGCGATCGCCTCGGGCAGACCGCCAGCCTCGACGAAGGTGTGGCCCTCGAGGTGCAGGCGCACCGTCCGCGTGTCGGCGTCGACGGCCTGGACGACGAGGCGACCATCCTGGACGTCCACGCGCTGTTCGAAGGACTCACCGAGCTCGATCACGACCGAGCCGGTGGAGACCGCGAGCTCGCCGACGGTGAAGGGCGTCCCGAGGTTCAGGGTGAGCCCAAAGGCGGTCGGGCCCGAGCCGAAGTAGGCGACGAGGCGCCCCTGCTCCACATCCAGCTGGATCAGGTCGGCGTAGTCCGCCGCAACCTGGCCGTCGTAGTTGCGGGGCAGCCCCTCGCCGGCGATGGTCAGCGTGCCGGAGGTCTGCGTGGTCGCGGCCTCGGCGCCGGAGGTCGACGTGCCGGTGGACGCGGGCTCACTCGTCCCGCCACCGCACGCGGTCAGCAACACGACACCAATCGCAAGAACTCGAGACTTCATCATCTTGGGACATCTCTCTGAGGCGTGCGCGACGTCGAGCGAGCGGCGCTCATCGCCGAGTGCTCACGCCGCGGAGGGAGGAGGCCGTTCGCGGACGGCACTCCTGAGGGCGGGCTCGTACTCTACCCGACCGCGCCGCCGTATGTCGTGGGTGAGCGCGGCCCTTGGGCGGCCTGCACGACTGGGCGCCCGTCGGGGACCTCAAATCGACATCAACAGAGCTTCCCGCTGCGCCACGACGGGACCCGTCCAACGCAGGGGGCGCGACGCTTCACGATCCGCGTCCGTCCACGGCCGGATGCCGTAGCGCTCGCGCACGGACGAAAGGCTCTCCTCGAAGTGCCGCTCCCAGTACACGGGGAGCAAGGGGCTGGCCTCGCGGCCGCGCTGGTAGGCCGCCATCAGACCACTTCGCAGCAGCCCGAAGCGCCCCTCGAGCAGCATGTGCTTCAAGGACCCCAGCACCATGAGCGCCACCGACGCCGGCATCCCGGTCTGCGCGAGGGAGAACGCATGGATGAGGATCTCGTCGTGACCCTGGATGGAGAACCCGGTGAGCACGTGCCACAAGTCATGAGAGTGGCGGTAGCGGCGCAGCAGGTACGCGTGCTCGGGGTCGGCGGTGTAGAGGGCGGGGATGCCGTACAGCTTGGTGGTCAGCCCGTTGTCTTCGAAGAAGCGAGCAAAGGCGCCACCCAGGGTGGAGGCCGGGAGACGTCGCAGCGTCTCCATGTCCACGTCGCCGAGGTTCGGACGCTCACGCATGATGTCCGGGCCCTCGCCGGTGTTCATCACACCGCAGCGGTGAAGGTGGGCGAGCTGCGCCTGGGCGGAGAGTTCTTCGGCCGTGACGATATCCTCGGTCCGGTTGGAGTCGAGCAGCACCCGCACCACGCACCCGGCCACGGTCTTCCAGTCGTCCAGCGTCATGTCGGTGGGCAGGTGAATCGTCGCGGCGTCGTGCATGCCACCAGGATGTATGTGAGCTTAGCTCGCATACAACTCGCATTTGAGATAGCGTGCCGAAGTGGCCCACTCCACCGACCCGCTGCCCAGGGCGTCCCTGCTCAAGATCCCACTCCAGCAGCGCGCGATCGACACCGTTCACCTGATCCTGGATGCCGGCATTCGCGTACTGGAGAGCGAGGGGGTGGCCGGCTTCACCACCAACCGCGTCGCGGAGGTGGCCGGGGTCAGCCCTGGCTCCCTGTACCAGTACTTCACCAACAAGGAGATGATCGTCTCGGGCATCGTGGAGCGGGGCGTGCTCGCCATGGAACAGCAGATTCGCGAGGTGAGCCTGAGCGCGACGGACATCCCGCCGACCGTCCTGCTCCGGCAGGTGTGCCTCGCCGTGCTCGTCCAGCTCGAGCCGTATCGGGTGTTGCTCGCCGAGATCCTGGCGGCCACTCCGGTCCTCTCGGGCACCGGTGTGGCCGCCATCGTGGAGACGCGCATCGGCGACGTGTTCCGCGCCTACTTGGCGGCGAACGCGGAGCGGTACAGCGTGCGCGGCGGGCCTGCGGCGCTGTACGTCGCGATCAACGGCGCGATCTACGTGGTGCTCAAGTGGCTGAGCGAGCGCCCCACGTTCATCACGCGCGAGGCGCTGGTCGACGCGCTGGTCATGCAGCTGGACGGGCTCGTGGTCGCGCGCTGAGGGCCGAGACCGTCGTTCGTGGTGCTGCTCGAGCCGCTGGACGGCGACCGGCGCGGCGCGCGCAGGCCCCCACCGCCGCCACGGTGCCCGCTAGTGGCCGGGGTCGGCGTTGCCAGTATTCTGTGTCTTGCGCGCCAACTCGATGGATGGAGTTCGGACCCGCGCCCCCTCCCCCCCGTAGACCCAGGAGCCACTGAAGTGATCAGGCAACCCGTGACGCGCGCGTGGTGCGCGGCCGTCCTCCTCACGTCCCTGGTCGTCCCGGGATGCGCAGGAGGCTCCAGCACCCAAGAGCTCACCTTCGTACCGAACTGTCACCCTCAGCCCCAGACGGGGCCCAACGCGGTCGCCTCGATCCGATACCGCGGCAGGAGGACGCAGGCGGGGCAGGCGGAGACGTTCTCGCAAGTGGAGCAGCTGGGCGAACCCCTCGTGCTGTCGGGTGTTGTCTCGATTGACCTCCCCCTCACGGTCGAACTTCTGAACGCGGACGGGAGCGTGTTGGCCATCCGCGAGATCTCGGACGGCGAACTGGCGCGGGGCCCATCGAGCTACGCGGCCCCGGTCGCCAGCTCGACGGGGCCGAACCCCGACAGGACCATCGAGTTCTCCTCCGCTCAGGGACATCACTACGAAGACCTGTGGCAGTTCTCCAGCGAGCCCTCCCCCGGGGCCTACGTCCTCCTGCGGCGAGAGGCGCAGCTGATCGACCAGGGAGACGTGATCGCCTGCACGCGAGTGATCACGGTCGACCGGCCCACCGACGCCGGCATCGACTCCAGCGTAGATGTCGGCACGGATGCCGGGACCGACGCGGGGACCGACGCGGGGACCGACGCTGGGACCATCGCAGACTTCTCCTCCATCGGCGGGACGAACGTCACCATGACCGGCGGCCTCACCGTCGCGCGTGGGATCGAGTTCTCCCTGGACAGTGCGGTGACCGTCGCCTCGCTCGTCGTGACCGGCCTGCCGGAGCGCCAAGACGCGGGCCAAGACATGGGCGCGGATCTCGCAGTAGTCCTGTGGCACAAGACCGGAGCCGTCGACCTCCAGGTCACCGACACGTTCTCCCTCGGGACCGCGATCCTCCCGACGACGGTCGACACCGGTTCTGCCTCGTTCACCTTCTCGCCACCCTTGGTGTTGGGCGCGGGCACGCACAGCATGGTCATCACCGCGGACGACCCTTCCGGCCTCGGTGCGTGGTCGATGCGGCAGCTCGACAACACCGGGCAGCAGCTCACCGTCGACACCATCACCTTCGGCTCGTTGTGGGGTTGGTATGGGAGCGTCGACATCGACACCGGCGTCGCGTCGAGCGTGAGCGGCTACGACAACACGTTCTTCGTGATCCCGCGGGTCACCATGACGATCGTGCCGTGACGTGAGAACAGCATCGGGCCTGACATCCCGCGAGCTTCTCACAATCCGCGTGCGTCATCCCGGCTTGGGACGTCTGCGCGAGAGCTCTGATCCACGGGGTACGCTTCCACCCAGGAGTGGGTAAGCTCCGGCATGACTGAACGGTCTGCGGTCCTCGTCGCAGCGGCGGCGCTCCCCGCGCTGGTCGTGTTGGCGGGGTTGTGAGTGCAGCGCCATCAGGTGGTGTCGTCGGAGGGGGCTGCGGGGTCGCCAGCCTCGCGCGAGATGCGCAGCAGGCACGCCCAGGCGATGACGACCGACACGAGCGCGGTGAGCAGCGCGGCATAGGCCGCCTTGAACCACAGGAAGTCCGGCAGCGGCAGGGACTCCACGCGCAGCAGGTGGAGCACGCCGAGCGTCAGCGTCCCCAGCGTGGCGGTACACACCAGCCCGAAGCCGGCTCCCGCCAGCGAGGCGCGCCGCCGCGCGAGGGCGTCGACGACCCGGCTCGGCAGCGGGCTACCCGGCAGCGTGCGGAGGGGCTGCACCAGGCCCTTCCGCACGAGCACGCCCAGCAGCCGCGCGGTGATGACGAACGTGAGGAACGGCAGCAAGAAGCTGGTGGCCAGCGTGTCTAGGCCGATGCTCTCGAGCCCCCAGAGCGGCACCGACGGGAGGTGCGCGAAGAGCTGCGACGCCAGCCACCCGTTCAACACGAAGTTGAACACGACGGGGACGAGGAGCTGGTCCACGAGGAAGAAGCGAGCGTGCGTGCGCATGGACCTGCGCCGGGAGCTTACGTCGGTCCGCGCGAATCGCACGCAGGGAGTGATCGATTCGTGTCGCGCAGCCACTGACCTCGGGAGACCCAGCCAGTGGCTGCGAAGCGTCTCCCGCCTCGGGCGGAACCTTCCTCGGAATCAGCTCCATGAATCGACGTCATCGCCTCCTCGGTGCCCTGGTCCTCAGTATCGTAGTCGCCTCTCCTGCGCTCCCCACACTCGGCCAGCGCACAGGGCCCAGCGCGCGTGATCGCGAGCGCGCCAACGCGCGCGAGGCCGCCGCCGCGTCACCCCCACAAGCCTCCCAGCCCCCTCGAGCCACGTCGAGTCTGCCGGCCCAAGACCAGGGCATCCTGAACGAGATGCACCGCGCCCACGTGGGCGAGGTGGTCTTCACGCGGCAGGACTTCACCGTGCACGCCATCCAGCCGAGCTCGCTGGCCGACACCTTCGATCTCGGGGCGGCGATGTTCTTCCGCGTCTACATGGACCGCTCGGCGGTCAACACGATGATGGGGCGCTCGGGGGTCAGCAGCGACCGTCTGCAGGTGGCCGCCGGGATCCAATACCGCGCTCGCTTCGAGGTCGACGGACGCGCCATCGACACCACCTTCCTGCCGTTCGGCGAGTGGTCGGAGCGAAACCTGTACACGACGTGGCGCGGGCAGTTCATCAACCCCACGCCCGCCGCCGGGGTGGTCCCTGGCTCGGAGGTCTTGCGCGAGCTGGTGGCGCGCGGTTGGTCGGCGGGCCTCTTTCGGCCCGGCAGCACGCACCGCATCACCATGAGCGTCATCCCCATGGTCAATCCGCCCGACGGCGCGGCGGGAGACCCGGTGGTGGGCCCCGTGGTGGCGCGGGGGACGTTCACCCTGCGCACTCCCGCCGGAGTCATCGAGCGCGACAACCCAGCGCTCTGCGTGCCAGCGGGGAGCTCCGAGCCGGCCATCGAGCGCGCCGTCCTCGAACAAGCTGGGCGGGCATGGCTCGCGCGTGACGCCCAGCCGTTCGGCGCGCGGATGGCGCAGGCGCCGTGGAGCGTGGAGCGCCACCCCGTGACGGGCATCCCCATCGAGCGCAGCACCGACGTGCTCGTGCTCGCTCGCGCGCCCGACTATTGCTACGCCGCGCCCTACTCGTGGACCGAGCCCTTTGCAGGGAGCGGCTTCTCCACGAGCTCCGGCGAGCTCTCGTTCCGCCCCTTCATCCGCACCTACTTCCCGTGCGGCTGCGTCGAGTGAAGCGAGGGCGATGGCCGGGTCCGCAGCCAGCCAAGGAACGCCACCGGGCGTGGGTCTCTGGGCCATGTCCTACCGCGACGCCCTCCCCGTCCTGGCCGCGCGCGAGCGCGAGCTGCAGCGTGAACTCGAGGCCTTGGACGCGCAGCTAGCGGCGCACGATGCCCACGTGGCGCGCTCCGCCCGCATCCGCCGCGAGCTCGAGGCGCTGGGGCCGCGGCTGGATCACGCGCGCGTCCACCGGTCGCTGCCGCTGCTGAGCGATCTGCGCGTGGCGAGCCCGTGCCGTGAGTCATGGGACGGGATGCAGGGCGACGACCGAGTCCGCCACTGCGGCAAGTGCGACAAGAGCGTCTACAACCTCTCGGCGATGGAACCCCAGCAGGCCGAGGCGCTCCTGCGCGAGCGGGAGGGGAAGCTGTGCGTGCGCTTCTACCGACGCGCGGACGGGACGGTGATGACCTCCGACTGCCCCAGCGGGAGCGGGCGGCGGCGCCTGCAACGCCTCGCGGTGGCGGCCACGCTCACGGTCAGCGCCGCGGCGGGGGCGAGCATGTACCCGACCGCCACGATGGGGGAGCCCTGCGACGTGATGGGGACGATCCCGATGGAGGTCGTCCAGGGCGGCATCGAGCCCTACACGCCGCCGACTGTCGAGCAGCCCCCGGTGACGGTGGAGTCGGTGGACATCCCCGTCGTCACGCAGGACCTCGCGGAACCGCCCACGCCCGAGCGCGTGTCCGTCCCCGCGCGCGTGCCAGCGCGGGTGCCCGTGCCGAGGCGTTGAGCGCGGCGCGAGGCCCAAGGGCCGCGGTAACACCGAGGCCCAAACATTGATTTGCGGCCGTTGAGGGAGCCTGACGCCGCCGCCAGGCTCCCCTCATGGACCACCGACTGCTGCCCCTCCTCGCGCTCTTCGCGCTCTCTCCCATCGCGGCCTGCGACGCCGAGGAGGACCCCGAACAGGAGGCCTCCGACATCCAGCGCCACATCCAGGACGAGCTGGTAGGTCAGATCGACGCGATGAGCACCGACACCTCGACGCTCGCGATGTACTTGTGCCGTCGCGGCGACCTGAGCGAGGGCGTGTTCTCCCTGCGCTCCTTCGAGGGGCGCCTGTGCGAGAGCGACTACGTGGACGGCCTCCAGCTGGTCGGCGGTGCGGCGCTGCTCATCTGCTGGGAAGGCGACTACGAAGACTTCCAGGACTCGCAGTGCGCCGAGAACGCGCTCGACGAGTAC
>CAZEAA010000239.1:0-9401 GCA_964510015.1 uncultured Sandaracinaceae bacterium | reverse complement strand
GCTCGACGACGGCCGCCTGACCGACGGCCAGGGCCGCACGGTGGACTTCAAGAACGTGGTCATCATCCTGACCAGCAACATCGGCAGCCACCACATCCTCGAGAGCTCGGGCGACGCCGACGAGACCGCGATGCGCGAGGCGGTGAACCGTGAGCTGCGCGCCGCGTTCCGGCCGGAGTTCCTGAACCGCCTGGACGAGACGGTCATCTTCCACCGCTTGGACAAGCAGGAGATCGGCCACATCGTGGACATCCAGCTGCAGCGCTTCGCCACACGCTTGAAGGAGCGCGACCTCACGCTGGAGCTCAGCGACAACGCGCGCACGTTCCTCGGGAACGTGGGCTTCGACCCGGCCTACGGAGCGCGTCCGCTCAAGCGGGCCATCCAGAAGCACCTCGAGAACGGGATGGCCGAGGCCATCTTGGGCGGGCGCTTCAAGCCCGGGCAGGTGGTCGTGGTGGACGCACGCGACGGCGGGCTGGTGTTCGAGGCCCGTGACGGAGCGCCGCGCGAGAGGAAGAGCAGCCCCCCGGCTGCCGCGCAGGCCTGAGCCGGGCGCCCTCGACCCGGTGAACCAACACGAACCGGGACGAACCCAACACCGCAAGCACGAACGGCGCTGCTCCCAAAGGGTGGCGCCGTTCGCTTTCCCGCGGCGGCGCTTGCTGGTATCCCGCGCGGGTGAGCGAGTCCCCCAAGGCCGACCCCGACCCCGCGTCCGATGACGTGGACCTGCCCGCGCTGAGCGTGCCCGCGGCGGTGGGCCTGACCGCGCTCGGCTTCGCGCTCACGCACGCCTTGTTCTACGCGGCGGGGGCGGTCCTCGCGTGGCGCGCGAGCGGGCTCCTGGGCGCGGGCCTCGACGCGGCGCACGCCGACCCGCTGGTGCACGGCCTCGCGCTGACCTTTGGGCTCGGCACGGTCACGCTCGTGCTCGCGCTGCGCGGCACCAGCCCCCTGCGGCTGCACGACCGCGTGGGGTTGGTGGCCGTGCCGATGCCGGCGCTGGCCTGGTCCGCGATCCTCGGCGTGAGCGTGCACGTGGCCGGCGCCGAGCTGGTGAACGTGCTGCGCGTGTGGTTCCCCCTGCCCCCCGAGCTGGCCATCGCGCAGCAGCGCCTGCTCACCCCCACGACGTGGCAGCAGGGCGTGGGCGCCGTACTCGCGTTCGTGGCCCTCGCGCCGCTCGCCGAAGAGGTCTTCTTCCGTGGCGTGGTGTTCCCCAGCCTCACCCGCCGCTATGGGCACCCGTGGTTCTCGCTGCTGATCTCGGCGTTGCTCTTCGGCATCACGCACGTGGAGCCCGTGGCCATCTTCTACGCCGCGCTGCTGGGCGCGGGCCTGGCGCTCCTCACCGTGCGCGCGCGCTCCATCGTGCCGGCCCTCGTGGCCCACGCGGCGCACAACGCCGTGCCGCTCTTGCTGCCCGAGCGGCTCGTCCGCGTCGAAGGCCTCAACACCTTGGGCGAGGCGAGCTACCATCTGCACCCGCTCGTCGTGCTGGCCGCGACGCTGAGCGCCCTGCTCGCCGCCCGCGCCCTGCACCACAGCCTCGAAGACCCTCACTGACGCATGCCCGCACACGAACTCCCCAAGCTCGGTCTGTCCCTCCTCGGCGGAGGCATCACCGGCGCGATGTACAGCGTGGGCGTCCTGGCGGCGCTCGAAGATCAGCTCGAAGACTTCCGCGCCACCGAGCTCGACGCCTACGTGGGCGCGGGCACCGGGTCCGTGCTGGCCGTGGGGTTGGCCGGCGGCTTCACGGCGCAGCGCCTCTACCGCGCGCTGCTGAACCCCGCGGATGACCTCTTCCCCATGAAGCGCAACCACCTGCTGCGCATCGAGAAGCGTGAGCTGCGCCGGGCGTTCGGGGCCACCGTGATGGCCACCCAGCGCTTGTTCGGCAGCGTCACGCGCCGGCCGCTCGACGTGGACCTCTGGAACCAGGTGGACCGCTTCTTCGACGCCCTCCCCGCGGGTGTGCTGACCATGGACGCCTTCGAGCGCTTCCTCGGCGAGGTGGTCGACCGCCGCGGCATCCCCACCACGCTCGACGCGTTCGAGCGGCCCGTGCGGATCATCGCGAACGACCTCGATCTCGGCGCGCGCGCCGTCTTCGGAGACACCCCGCACGAGACCATCTTCACCACCCGCGCGGTGGTGGCGGCCTGCGCTGCGCCGGTGCTCTTCGCGCCGGTGGAACACGAAGGCCGCGACTACATCGGCAGCCACGCTGGCGAGATGGGGCACGTGGACGTGGCCGCGCGCCTGGGCTGCCAGCACGTGCTGGTGATCAACCCGCAGGTGCCCATCCGCGTGGGCCCCGACAGCCCCCGGGTGCAGCGCCTGCGTCACCGCGGCCTCTTGTGGGTCTACTCGCAGAGCTGGCGCATGGTGGCCGAGGCGCGCCTGCTGCAAGGCATCGAGCGCTTCCGCGCCACCCACCCCGGTGTGGCGCTCCACGTGGTGGAGCCGGACCGCGACGACACCAGCATGTTCGCGCACTCGCCCATGAATTTCGCGGCGCGGCGCGAGATCCTGGAGGACGCGTACCGGCGCACCACGCTCTCCCTGCGTGACGAGCAGCACCCCCTGCGGCTGGCGCTCGAGGCAGCGGGCCGGCGCGTCCGGACCAACCCCAGCTGAGTCGGCTTCGAGGGGTCCGGTGACGGCCGCACCTCAGGTTGCTTGACCCGCGCGCGCCGAACCGAGGACGATGCGCGCATGCCCTATCAGAAGCGCCTCAGCCCCTTGGATCTCGGGTTCCTCGCCGCCGAGACGCGCGAGTCGATGATGCACGTGGGCGCGCTGATGCAGTTCTCGCCGGCCTCGAAGGGCGCGTGCGAGGACTTCCTCGTGGAGCTGATGGACGAGATCAAGCGCGAGGCGACCATCGAGCACCCGTGGAACCTCAAGCTGCGCCACCCGGAGCTGCTGGCGAGCCCGCTGCAAGCCTGGGTGGAGGACACGCACTTCGACGCGGAGTACCACGTGCGGCGCAGCGCGCTGCCGCGCCCGGGTGGGGAACGCGAGCTCGGCATCCTGGTGTCGCGCCTGCACAGCCACTCGATCGACTTCCACCGGCCACCGTGGGAGGTGCACTTCATCGAGGGCCTCGGCGAGGGCCGCTTCGCGCTCTACTTCAAGGTGCACCACTCGCTGGTGGACGGGTACACCGGCATGCGGCTGCTCTCGCGCTGCCTCTCGAGCGACCCGGAGGAGCTGGACACGCCCATGTTCTTCGAGCGCGGCATGCCCGCGCGCGAGAGCAAGCACGACGAGCCTGCGCCCACCCTGTCGGTGCTGCTGGAGCGCGCCAAGGAAGAGCTCAGCGGCACACGCGCCGCGGTCAACGCCTTGAAGCGCGTCTTCGAGGCCGGCCAGCGCCATGACCGCGACCTGATTGCGCCGCGGGAGGCCCCGCGCTCGGTCGTGAACCGCGCCATCGGTCGCAACCGGCGCTTCGCCACCCAGCAGCTCGAGACCGCCCGGCTCCGGAACGTGGCGCAGGCGCTCGACGGTACGCTGAACGACGTGGTGCTGGCCCTGTGCGCGGGCGCGATGCGGCGCCTGCTGAGCGAGCAGGGGACGCTGCCGGACGAGCCGATGACGGCCATGCTGCCCGTGAACACGCGCCCCAAGGGAGACCCCGGCGGCGGCAACGCGGTGGGCGCGGTGCTGGCCACGCTGGCCACCGACATCGCCGACGCGCGCGAGCGCTTCGAGGCCATCACGGCGTCCACGCGCCGCGCCAAGGAGCAGCTGTCCGGCCTCTCGCAGAACGCCATCCTGCAGTACAGCGCGATGATCGTGGCGCCGGTGATCTTCTCGCAGATCCCGGGCGCGGCGGAGCGCGTGCGCCCCGCGTTCAACCTGGTGGTGTCGAACGTGCCCGGCCCGCGCGAGCACCTCTACTTCCGGGGCCATCGCCTGGACGCCTACTACCCGCTGTCCATCCCCTTCCACGGCTACGCGCTGAACATCACCGTGGTGACGTACGTGGACACGCTCAACTTCGGGTTCACGGCGGATCGCGACGCCGTGCCGCACATGCAGCGGCTCGCGCTCTACGCGCGGGATGCCCTCGAAGAGCTGGAAGCCTGTGTGAGCGCGCAGGGGAAGCGACCGTGAGCTCCTCGGCGATCCCGCCCACGCGTCTGCCCGGAGGCGTCGTGTGGAAGTTTTCGCGGGACGACCTGACAGGCTCGGTGTTGGACGACCGCTACAGGCTCGGAAAGCGCATCGGCGACGGGTCCATGGGCTCGGTCTACCGCGCGGAGCACATCCACCTCGGGACCAGCGTCGCCGTGAAGGTGCTGCACTCGCGGTTCGAGAAGGGGAGCGGCGCGGAGCAGCGCTTCCTGCGTGAGGGGCAGTCGGCGGGGCGAATCGATCACCCGAACGTGGTGCGCATCTTCGACGTGGGTCGCTCGCCCGATGGCGCCCCGTACATCGTGATGGAGCTGCTCGAAGGGCAGGAGCTGAGCAAGCTGCTGGCCGCGGAGCGACTCACGCTCGCGCGCGTGGCCACGCTCGCGAGCCAGCTGCTGAGCGGCCTCGCGCGGGCGCACGCCGAGCGCGTGGTTCACCGTGACATCAAGCCGGACAACCTCTTCCTCACGCGTGAGGACAATGCCGAGTTGCTCAAGATCCTCGACTTCAGCATTGCGAAGGACCAGGGCGCGGCGGCCATGACGTGTGACGGCGACGTCCTCGGGACAGCGCACTACCTCGCGCCCGAGCAGGCCATCGGCAAACCCATCGACGCGCGCGTGGACCTCTGGTCCGTGGGGGTGGTGGCGTACGAGATGCTCACGGGTCGACCGCCCTTCGAGGGCGACACCTTCCCAGCGCTGATGATGAAGATCCTCGGGGACATGCCCGCGCCCCCCTCGGCGAGCGTGACCGGCGTTCCGCCCGAGATCGATGCCTTCTTCGAGCGCGCGTTGGCCAAGGAACCCGCAGAGCGCTTCCAGGACGCAGCGAGTATGCGCATGGCCCTGGCCGACGCGTTCGCGCACGGAAACGTTCCGCTCGAGACCACCGACGACTTGCCCATCGAGATCGTGACGGTGGTCGACCGCCTGGACTTGGACGACACGCTGCTGGACTGAGCGTCAGCACGGCAGGCGCCCGTAGTAGTCGGCGTCACGCGGGCTCAGCACGTTCACCTCGATGGCAGCGGCCACATCCACTCATCCACATATCCACCGCGATCGGCTTCGTGGTACCCATGGGCCATGAAACGAATCCGACTACTGGGCATCCTCCTCGCGCTGTGTGGTGTGGGCTGCGGAGACGAAGACGGCGCGCTCGGCCCAGCCGGGCCAATGGGCGCAACGGGTGCCACGGGCCCTGCTGGTGCCACGGGCCCTGCTGGCCCCGCGGGCCCTGCAGGCCCCGCGGGTCCCGCCGGAGCCCCCGGTGCTCCCGGAGTCTCGCCCGTCACTCTGTTGACCGACACCTCCTGCCTCACGGCGAGCCTCAACCCTCTCGTCTGCGACGTCACTTGCCCAGGCGTGGGTGCCATCGCCCTCTCGACGGGAGAGTGGGAGACCGACGCCACGGGCTTCATCTACCCGATCTCCAACGCACGCGTGGACGATGACCCGAGCACGTGGCGCTTCAACTACGGAACCGAGGGGGTCGAGGTGGGCGTCGCCATCACCCACCGAGTGGTGTGCTTCACCCCGCCGGTGCCGGACTGAGTGTCGAGCGAGACGCCGCCCACGCCGAGCCGTCCTGGGCTGTTTCAGATTCTGGAAGCCTTGGCCCCAGAGGAACTGCGTCGTGACGTGTGGGCGGCGTGCATGACGCCCCGCTGGTACTTCGGAAACCGCTCGTCGGACACGCAGGCCAGCCGCCCCTTCTGGAAGATGGATCTCGATGACGTGGATGCGGTGGACCGGCTCTGGCGGCACGCGAAGCCCGTGTGCGAGCGGCTGACGGAGTCTCCCCTTCGCGTGGTTCGCCAGTACGGCAACGGGCACACGTACGGTCTCGGCGGACAACCGCACTACGACGACGTGCGCGCTGGAACGTTCACGCTCCTGTACTACCCGATGCCTCGGTGGGAGCCGGCGTGGGAGGGCGAGACCCTGTTCTTCAACCCCGCAGGCCACGTGGCCGCGGGCGTGGCCATCGCGCCCAACCGCGCCGTGTTGTTCGACTCGCGCATGTCGCACTCGGCCCGCGCCCCGAGTCGCGATTGCCCGGAGCTGCGCGTCACGCTGGCGTTCAAGCTGGAGCGTGACGCTACGAGCTGATGTCGACCGCGCCGCTCAGGTCTCGGCCCAGCGGCGCACCAGATTGGCGTGGCTCTTCATCAGCAGGTCGTACTCGCGGCTCTTGCCCTCGGCGGCGTGCACCAGCTCCATGGCGACGCTCAGGTCCCACAGCGTCTCGCGCGCAGCGTGCTCGCGGACGAAGCTCTGAATCCAGCCGAGGACCACGACCCGCTGACCCGCCGTCACCTCGCGCACCTCGTGCAGCTGCCCGGTCGGATAGACCACCATGTGCCTCGCGGGGAGCTTCAAGCGCGCATCCCCGCTGCCCGTCTCGAGGCACAGTTCACCGCCTTGATAATCCTTCGGGTCACTCAGAAAGAGCGTGAAGGAGAGATCTGCGCGCAGCGCCAGTGGTCCGTCTTGCATCAGCGGCGCATCCACGTGCTTGCCGTAGCGCATGCCCGCGCGGTAGCGCGACAGTCGCAGGGAGTGCACCTGACGCGGCATGGTCGCAGTGCGGAACGCGCTGTGCCGCGAGATGGCCGTTCCCACGATCTTGCTCACCTCCGCGTTCGCCGGGTCGGCCAGCATCATCTGCTCGTTCTGTTTCGTGTCAGCGAGGCGTCTACTCGCCGTCTCGAGACCCGACACGAACGTGGTGCGGTCCGCGATGGCCAGCAGGGACTCGTGCTCGGCGGGCGTGAGGACGTCGGCGAAGGTCTGCAGCATGAGGCTCATCGTGCCGGTGGCAGCACGCGAGGTCGAGCGAGAATCACGGCTCGCGGCCGGCGTGGTCGCGAGCCAGCGCGCTGCTACGCTCTCGCGATGTCCGCGCCACGCATCCTCTCGCTGCTCCCTTCGGCCACCGAGATGGTCTGCGCGCTCGGTGCGGAGAGTCAGCTGGTGGGCATCTCGCACGAGTGTGATTTCCCGGAGGCCATCCGCGACCGCGCGGTGGTGACCAGCTCGCGCATCGACGCGCACGCCTCGAGTCGTGACATCGACGCGGCGGTGCGTCTGGTCATCCGCGACGCGCTGAGCATCTACGCGGTGGACGACGCGCTACTCTCCGAGCTGCTGCCCGACGTGATCATCACGCAGGACCTGTGTGAGGTCTGCGCGGTGTCGCTCGACGACGTGCGCGCGGCGGTGAGCCGGCTCGCGCACCGCGAGCGCGTGGAGATCGTCAGCCTGACACCCACGCGGCTCCAGCACGTGCTCGACGACATCGAGCGCGTGGCCCGCGGCATCGGTCGTGAGCGCGAGGGCGCAACGGTGCGCGCAGCTCTCGAAGAGCGCATCCGTGTCATCGCGGCGCGGGCGCAGACTGCCGCGTCGCGGCCCCGCGTGGTGTCCCTCGAGTGGATCGACCCCATCATGCTGGGCGGCACCTGGATGCCCGAGCTGATCGACCTGGCCGGCGGCGTGGCCGCCGGCGCGAACGCGGGGGAGCCCGCGCCGACGGTGACCACCGAGGCCCTCGCCACGCTCGAGCCGGACGTGGTGCTGGTGAAGCCGTGTGGCTTCTCGCTGCCGCGCACCCTCGAAGAGCGGGACGTCATCGAGCGCACGGTGCTGCCGGCGCTCGGTCCGAGCGCGCGCGTCTACGTCACCGATGGGAACGCGTTCTTCAACCGGCCGGGCCCGCGCCTGGTGGAGTCGCTCGAGATCATGGCGGCCTGCGTGCACCCCGACCTGTTCGCGGACTTCGCCGCGACGCACGCGCAGGTCATCGAGCGCTTGCGCTGATCCAAGGGCACTCGGCCCGGAGGGCCCTCAGGGCGGGGTGACGTAGGCGATGTCCGTGCAGCCCGCAGCGGTGCACGCCTGCAGCCCGAGGCGTGGCAGCTCGCGCGCGCCTCCACAAGGGGTGCGGCCGGGCACTCCGTCGAAGCGACACGGGTGGTTCCCGATCACGCCCGCCGCGAGGACGATCGCGCTCCGCTCGCCAGCCACCCGGGTGCGCAAGAACACGTCGAGGGGCGCCGTGAGCGTGGTCCAGCTCTGCGTGGCGGTCGCGCTCGCGTACACCTCGGTCCCGGCGGGCAGGCGCACCCGCTCCAGGTCGCTGGCCGGCTGCGCGCTGGGCCTCGGGGCGCCGAGCACCGCGGGGGCGGCCACCGGCGACTCCACGGCGGCGACGCTGCCCTCCACCAAGAAGCCATCGATCTGAGCCGGCCCGTTCTTCAGCGACACACGCACGAAGCCGTCGCGCGTCTCGCCCACAGTCCCCGCGAACACCACGGCCGCGCGCGAGCGGTCGCCACGCTCGACGCGCGCGATCTCGTGGCCCGTGCCGGCCCCGGTGAGGATGTTGGCGCCGGGAGCGATGGCCACGAAGCGCTGGCGGGGCTCCTGCTCCGCGGGGCTCATGTCCGTGCGCGGAGCGCCCGCCCGCAGCGCCGAGCACGGCAAGGCGAGGGTGAGCACGCCGTCCCCCGCCGGCGAGGGCAGCCGCGCGCGCGCGTGGGTCGGGTCGCTCGACAGCGTGATCTCGAACGGCACGTTGCCATCGAGCCGAACCCCACCAGTGGGCGCGCGGTACGTGCGCGGCACGTAAGCCGCTGGCGCGCCGAGGTCGCGCGAGACGAAGCGCCCCGCGAAGTGCATGGGCGCCGTCACGCGCACCATCACGTCGGCGAGCGACGGCGTCATCTCCACGGTGGCGTGGACGTCCACCAAGGGCAGCTCGGCGTGCGTGCCGCCACCGAGGTCCACCGAGATCACGCCCGACACGTGTTGCCCCGAGATGTGACAGTGGTGCGCGGCGTGAGCGTGCTGGGCGTGCTGAGCGGCCACCGTGCGTGGCTCCGCCCCGGGGTCCCAAGCGCAGGTCGACGCCACCACCAGCGCGACCCCGACGCAGGTGCGACGAGAAGTCATGCGGTCACGGTACTACGGGTGCCAGCGCCAGCGCGAGCGACCGGTGAGGTGCCCGCGTGTTCGCGTGGCAGCGGAACGCGCGGGAGTCCGCGGCTCGATTCAGGGAGCGAGGCGCCGCACGTAGGCCGCCCCAGCCCCTCCGCGTGAGTTGTCGCTCTGGTTGCCGTTGATGCCACCGACGCCGCCATCTTCGAGATGCGCGCCCACCACGAGCGTGTTCCCGCTGAGCGCGAGCGAGGCGCCGAAGTAGTCTCCGCTCCCCGTGTTGGACGCCTTGATGTACGCCACCGG
>CAZEAA010000238.1:9151-9429 GCA_964510015.1 uncultured Sandaracinaceae bacterium | reverse complement strand
GGCTTCCTGTGCCCGTGGATGGAGGAGGAGTACGGCGGTGCGGGCGGCGACTTCCTGCACTCGGTGGTGATCATGGAAGAGCTCGCCAACGCCTACGAGAGCGGCTTCGCGATGAGCCTGCACTCGGACATCGTGGTGCCGTACATCCACGAGTTCGGGAACGCCGAGCAGAAGAAGCGCTGGCTGCCGGGCTGCGCCAGCGGCGAGCTGATCACGGCCGTGGGCATGACCGAGCCCGGCACCGGCAGCGATCTGGCCGGTGTGCGGACCTTTGCCGA
>CAZEAA010000238.1:0-9141 GCA_964510015.1 uncultured Sandaracinaceae bacterium | reverse complement strand
CCGGCATTCAGACGACGGCGCGCCTCGATGGCGACGACTACGTGATCAACGGGGCGAAGACCTTCATCTCCAACGGGCAGCTGTGCGACCTGGTGGTGCTGGCCTGCCGTACCGGCGCGCCGGGGGACGACCCGCATCGCAGCCTGTCGCTCTTCGTGGTGGAGGCCGGGACACCCGGCTTCACCAAGGGGAAGAAGCTCGAGAAGATGGGCATGGACTCGCAAGACACCAGCGAGCTGGCGTTCGAGGACTGCCGCGTCCCGGCCAAGAACCTGCTGGGCGCGCCCGGAGCCGGCTTCATGATGCTCATGAAGAAGCTCCAGCAAGAGCGCCTGGCGGTGGCCGTGGCCGCCCAGGCCTGTGCGGCGCAGGCCCTCAAGGACACCATCACGTACACCAACGAGCGCAAGGCGTTCGGGAAGTCGCTGAGCAAGTTCCAGAACACCCAGTTCAAGCTGGCCGAGTGCGCCACGCAGGTCGAGGTGGGGCAGGTCTTCGTCGATCGCCTCGCGGCCGCGCACGCGAAGGGCGAGTACCTGGTGAAGGAGTGCTCCATGGCGAAGCTCTGGCACACCGAGATGCTGGGCAAGGTGGTGGACGAGTGCCTGCAGCTCTTCGGCGGGTACGGCTACATGCTGGAGTACCCCATCGCGCGGGCCTACATGGACGCGCGCGTGCAGCGCATCTACGGCGGCACCAGCGAGATCATGAAGGTGATCATCGCGAAGCAGCTGGGGCTCTGATCGCCGCCAGCGGCGCTGCTGAGCGTTGACGCACGGCGTCATGGAGGGGCAGGGTAGCGACATGGAACGACTCCCTGCTCATGCCGCTCGCGCGGTCCTCGCTCTCTTTGCCGTGGTTGGCGCGGCTGTGCCCGTGCTCTCGGGCTGCGGTCCGAACGACGCCGGCGAGGAGCGGCGCATCATCCGGGAGCAACACCTGCCCGACGCGGTCTCGTGGGTCCGGGAAGATCTCGCACGCGCCTCGGCGGGCGTGAACCGCGCGGCGCAGCAGTACGCCTCGGTGTTCGTGCTCACCGAGCCCGAGACGCGCGAGCGTCGCCTACGCCAAGCGCTGCACGGGGCGCGTCGTCCGCCGCGGGCCATCCCGGAGTTCGTCCCGTCGCCCATCACGTTCCTGGTGGGCATCGGGACGGACGGCACCGTCATCGCGCGCGACGCCGAGCCGGACAGCCTGCGCGGGCAGGACTTCGGTGAGCGCTATCCCGTGGTCGCCGCGGCGCTCGCGAACGGCACGCGCGGCCGGAGCCTCGCCGAGTTCGTGGCCGAGGAGGGCGACGCCCGCAGCGTGAGCATGCTGTTCGCCGCGCCCGCTCGTCACGAGGGACACACGGTGGGCGCGGTAGCGGCCGCCATGCCGCTGTGGAGCGTGGCCCAGCGCGTGACCCGTCAGCTGCGGGGCAATCACGCGGCGGACATCGAGCGCGGCGTGGCCATCTGGGCCTACGTCTACGAGGGCGACTACATCCACCACCGCGGCACCCCTCCCGACCTCGACCAGCTGGTGCCCACTCGCGAGGCGCGCACGGCTGCCCTTTCCACGAGCCCTGGCGGGTACACGGGCGTCATCACGCTCTACAGCCTGCGCTACGGCTTCGGGGTGCTGCCCGTGCCCCAGCTGGGCGAGGACATCGGCCTCGTGATCTTCCGCTCGGAGCCCTGAGTCAGCCGAAGACCACGTTGCGCATGGAGAGCGAGCCCAGGTCGAAGCCCTCGATGGGGAAGCGCACCGCGTCGCTCCCCTCGGTGGCGGCGTAGGCGTAGAGCAGTGGCCAGAAGTGGTCGGGGTAGGGGTGCGCGAGCGCGCCGTCTTCCGTGCCGGGCACCAAGCGCAGCAAGGTCTCGGTGTCGCGCTGCTCGAGGGCCTGAGTCACGGTGTGGTCGAAGCGCGCGGCCCAGTCGGGCGTGGCGGTGCTGCCGCTCTGCATGCGCTGGAACGCGTCGCGCAGGTTGTGGACCACGTTGCCGCTCGACAGGATCAGCACGCCCTCGTGGCGCAGGGCGGCGAGGGAGCGCCCGAGCTCGTAGTGGCCGCGTGGAGTGAGCCGCCGGTCCATGCTGAGCTGCACCACCGGGATGTCGGCCTCGGGGTACATCCAGCGCAGCACGCTCCACGTGCCATGATCCAGCCCCCAGTCAGAGCGCAGCGAGGCCTTCTCGTCGCCAAGCAGGGTACGCACGCGGGCCGCGAGGTCCGCGCTGCCGGGAGCGGCGTACTCCACTTCGTAGAGCGCCTGCGGGAAGCCCGAGAAGTCGTAGATGGTGCGCGGCCGGGCGTTGTCGGTGAGGAACGTGCCGTCCACGTACCAGTGCGCCGAGATGGCCAGGATGGCGCGCGGCCGGGGCACGAGACCCCCGAGGTCGCGGAAGCCGCGGCTCCAGCGGTTGTCCTCGATGACGTTCATGGGAGACCCGTGGCCCACGAAGATCACCGGCATGGGCGCGTGCGGGGCGCGCCGGAGATCGTCACGGGGCGTCGGTTCGGGCATGTTGGTCTCCGGGTCGTCGGTCATGGGTTGCTCCCGCGGGGCTGCGCAGCCGAGGGCCGAGAGGGCTGCCCCCGTGGCCAAAGATGTCAGAAATTCGCGTCGTCCCGTCATGGAATGCCGATAGCTTAGGACGCGTTCGCCCGAGTGCGGTTACACGGCCGCCTCGTCCGTCACGCTTTCGTGACCGAGATGTTGCTGTTATGTTTTCAGGATGCTTCGGATCCTGACTCGGTCGGTCATGTTGTGTTGTGTCGTCGCTGCGCTGCTGCCGGCGTGCGGAGGTGGCGACGGCGGCCCCGTGGACCCGCTGGCGGTCCCGCCCGGCCGCGCCTACGCGGGGGTGCTGACCCAAGAAGACCTGCCTCCGGACCCGGAGGGCCTGTCGGTCGCCGCCGCCGGTGACTTCGCACTGACCAACGAGCACATCGCGGTGATCATCGAGGGCTTGGGCGACTCCGACCTGTACAACCCTTGGGGCGGCGGCATCGTGGGCATCGGCGAGCTGGAGGACGCGGCCATCGTGCGCCCGGCCAACCTCAACGAGTTCATGTTCACGCTCGGGCGCTTCACGGTGAAGCCCGAGACCATCGAGGTGCACGAGACCGGTCGCAACGGTGGCCCGGCCATCATCCGCATGACGGGCGTGATGCGCCCCATCCCGTTCATCGACAGCATCGGGCGCACGCTCTTCCGCTCGGACTACTCGAACCTGACCGTGGTGGTGGACTACGAGCTGCAGCCCGGGGCCGAGCACGTGGACGTCTTCTTCGAGATCACCAACCCCACGGACACCACGCTCGAGCGCACCGTGCGGGGCGTCCTCGCCATGCAGACCAAGCGCATGCCCCTGTACCTTCCCAACTCGGGCTTCGTGACGTCCGACGCGAACAACGCCTTCGTGGCGTACGTGGATGATGACGCCACCAGCTACGGGCTGAGCGTTCCGGGCGGCACCATCAAGCACATCTTCGAGATCTCGGGGGTGAACGTGCTCTCGGGCGGCGACATGGTCATCCAGCCACAGAGCACGGTGCGCGTCCAGGTGGCGCGCTTGCACGTGGGCGGCGTGGGCATCGACGGCTTGCGCGAGGCGTACTCGCGCAGCGAAGGCATCACCACGCGCGCCATCACGGGTCGCGTGCTCGAGTCCAACGGGACCCCTGCGGCCGGAGTGCGCGTGCACGCCCTCGATGGGGCGGGCGAGAACTACCTGACGCGCGTGACCACGGATGCGACCGGCAGCTACACGCTGCACGCGCCCACCAACCAGGCGCTGCAGCTTCACGCCTATCGGCGCGGCGACGGCGTGGCGCCCGTAGTGAACGTGGCGGCCGGCGTGGAGACGGCGGGGGACATCACGCTGCCGGCGGCCGGTTTCATCCACGTGGCGGCCACCACCGTCGAGTCGATGGGGGCCACGCCTGGCCCGGCTCCCGTGCGCGTCCAGGTCATCAACGAGGGTACCGTCACGCGTCCCGGCACGGCGGAGGTGCCGTTCGCCGCGTTCGGCGAGCCCAGCATGCCGCTCGGGAACCGCGAGCACGTGGAGTTCCCTCTGGATGGCGACGTCACCATGCGCGTGGCCGCGGGCACGTACCGCGTGGTGGTCTCGCGTGGCTACGAGTACGAGATCTTCGACGACGCGGCCGTGGTCGTGGCGAGTGGGGCCACCGTGGAGCTCGCGCCCTCGCTGGTTCGCAGTGTGTCCACGACCGATACGCTGTGCGGCGACTTCCACATCCACACCAACCGGTCGCCGGACGCAGCCGACCCGGGCGACGACAAGATCCGCTACGCGCTGGGCGACGGTGTCGAGATCCCCGTGCGTACCGACCACGAGTTCGTGACCGCCTTCGAGCCCAACATCGACCGGCTGGGGGTGGACCAGTGGGCGTACGGCGTGAGCGCCGTGGAGTACACCACGTTCGACTACGGGCACTTCGGCGTGTTTCCTCTTCAGGCCGACCCCTCGCGCCCGAACGGCGGCGCACCGCAGTGGCGTGACCTCTCCGACGAGGGCCCGGCAGGTCTCGCGCGCCTGCGCCTGCCCCCCGAGATGTTCGCCGAGATCGACGCCATCGAGAGCAACCCGGCGCTGATCATCTTCCACCCGCGCGGCCTCGGGGTGCCTGGCGCGTACTTCACCGCCTCCGGCTACGACCGCGAGACGGGTGTGGCCTCCAACACGGAGCTCTGGGACGAGGACGCGTTCAGCATCGTGGAGGTGTTCAACGAGTCGTCGTTCGCCGAGAACCTGGACTCCACCGTGGCCGACTGGTTCAGCTTCATGTCCCGCGGAAAGCGCATCGCGGTGACGGGCTCGTCGGACAGCCACCAGGTGATGGACGGCAGCGCCGTGGGCTACCCGCGCACCTGCGTCATCACGGGCACCGACGACCCGGCCGACTTCCGCAGCGCGCTCGACGACAACGACCTGCGTGACCTGGTGGCCACCGGGCGTGGGGTGATCAGCGGCGGCGTGTTCCTCACGGCCGAGACCGCCACGGGCGAGGGCCCCGGCCAGGAGCGCATGAGCGCGTCGGCCACCGAGAACATCCGCGTGACCGTCCAGGCGCCCACCTGGATCACCGTGACCACCCTCGAGGTGTACGTGAACGGCGTGCTCGAAGGGACCATCCCGGTGCCCGACACCGGCGTGGCGCTGCGCTACGACGACGACGTGGCCGTCAACATCCCGGCCGGCGCGAGCTACGTCATCTTCCACGCGCGCGGCGACGTGGACGGTGAGGGCGTCGAGACGAGCACGCTCGACCCCGTGCACCCGGGTCGCTCGCCCTTCGGCGCCACCAACGCCATCTACTTCCAGCGCTGAGCCCCGCGGCCTGGCCTCTTGTCCCCACGTGGGACAGGAGTTACACGATGCGCGCGAACGGAGGCAGCTCGGCGGGCTTCTCCGTGAGCGAGTGCCGCAGCACCATGAGGGCCATGATCATGGTGCCCACGGCGGCGTACTGCGCGGGGGTCAGGCCGGCGTAGCGCGCGTCGCCGCCCACCAGGGCCGCGTCGATGCGCAGGAAGTCCAGCAGGAAGCGGTAGGGCGCGTACAGCGTGGGAACCAGCGCCACGTAGAACCCGGGCGTGCGCTTGCGCTGCACGAGCACCAGCAAGAGCGCCATCACGGCGGCGCTCCAGATCACCTCGTAGAGCCCGAGGTCGTGGCGCGTGTAGGGCGTGCCGTCCCAGCCGCGGATGCCCAGGAAGAAGTTGGTGACGCCGCCCGGGTGGTCGTGCGTGACGGCGCAGCCCGTGCGGCCGAAGAGCCAGCCGAAGGGAGCGGCGAACGCGGTGGCGTCACCCAGCTCGAGCAGCGGGATCTGGCGGCGGCGGCGCCAGATGAACGCCCCGATCACGCCCCCGAGGAAGCCGCCGTAGGACGAGATGCCGCTGAACAGGCGGGCGGGGTTCATGGTCTCCATGGCCAGCCCAAAGCGCTCGGGGAAGTAAAAGAGCGTGTTGAAGACCGCGGCCCCCATGAAGCCGAAGAAGAGCATGTGGATGGTGAGGTCACCGACCACCGCCGTGCTCAGCCGGTTTTTGCGCGCGTACCAGTCGGCGGCCGCCACGGAGGCCAGCGTGCCGGTCATGACCAGCAGCGCGAACGGGTGCATGGGGATCCCCTCCGGCATCCACGGGAGGGGGACCGGCGTGGGGAAGAAGAAATGCGAGGCCTTGAACCAGGGAAGCACGGGCGGACGGTAGCAGCCCGAGGCCGCTCCCCCAACTCCTTCACGGCGTTGCCGCGCAGGGGCCACGCCCAAACGGGAAGAGGCGCTTGCCGTTCCGGGCGGGCCGGGTGCAAGCTGGGACCGTGGTTCGAGTTGCGCAGCGGGCTCTTCGGCCTTCGCCTTGGTGGGCGCTCGCGCTCTCGTGGCTGCTGGTGGCGTGCGCGGAGAGCAACACGGGACGCAACCAGGAGCCGGCCCCTGTGGGCAGCGTGGGCGTGCATGCCCCGCGCGACGGCGGCATCGGGCTCGCGGACGGGGGGGACGACATCGACCTCGGGGACGCGCTGGATGCGGGCCCCACCGAGCCCTCGCTGACCATCGCGCCCGTGAGCAGCCCACACCCCATGGACGAGGTGGACGGACACGACTGGGCCGCGATCATCCCGCTCAGCGTGACCACCGTGGGCGTGACGCGCGTGGAGTTCTTCGTCGGCACCGTCTTCGCGGGCGCGAGCGATGGTCCGCTGCATCGCTTCGATGCGGTGTTCACCACCCCGGGGGAGCGCTTGCTCGTGGCCGTGGGGCTCGATGCCGACGGGAACGAGGTGGCGCGCGACGAGCTGACCGTGGACGTGACGCCCACCACGGACGACTCCTGTCACGCCATGCTGGACGTGCTGGGTTTCGACTGGGCAGTCACCACGCCGCGCCAGGGCATCGTGGACCCGGTGCGTGTGGAGCCGCTGATCAACGGCGTGTCGTTCCGCTACGTGAGCAACACCTCACCCACCGCCATGATCATGGCGTGCGAGCTGGGGCCGCGGCTGCACCAGCTCACCGAGATCGTGAAGCCCCTCGGCATCGACGAGGTGATCCACATCGGCATCTACAACTACCGCTGCATCGGGGGCATCCCGCTCGACGATCCGGACTGCGTGCTGAGCAAGCACTCCTTCGGGCGCGCCATCGACCTCTACGGGTTCGGGCTGGTGGCGTCCGACACGGAGTACACGCTGCTGGACGACTGGATCATCACGAGCGGGGCCACCTGCCCGGGTGCCCCCACCGGACCGGCCGACACCACGCTGCACACCATCGGCTGCGCCATGTGGAACGAGGGGGCGTTCCAGACGATCCTGACGCCGAACTACAACGCAGATCACCGGAACCACTTCCACGTGGACATGGGCGGCTCCTTCATCAAGGACCGCTATGGCGAGCAGCTGCTGCCGGGCATCGACCCGCTCGGCGGCGAGCACGAGCACTGACCTCGAGGCGCCGTGCGGTACGGCCAGGGTGGACGTTGACAGCCCGGGGCGCGGTGGTATTCGTGCGTCCCGGCGCGGAGGAAACCAAGCCGAAACGTTCACATCGAGGACCGAGACATGACCGAGATCGCCTTTGTAAACGCCCGAGAGATCCTGGACTCGCGGGGCAACCCCACGCTCGAGGTCGAGGTTGGCCTGTCGGACGGCTCGATGGGCCGCGCGGCCGTGCCCTCCGGAGCGTCCACGGGTGAGCACGAGGCGCTCGAGCTGCGCGACGGCGACAAGGGCCGCTACTTCGGCAAGGGCGTGCAGAAGGCGGTGGACAACGTCATCACGCAGCTCGGTCCCGAGATCATCGGGATGGACGCGCTCGACCAGTTCTCCGTGGACCAGGCGCTGCTCGAGCTGGACGGCACGCCCACCAAGAGCAAGCTCGGCGCCAACGCCATCCTCGGCATCTCCATGGCCACCGCGCGCGCGGCGTCCGAGGCGCTGGGCCTGCCGCTCTGGCGCTACCTGGGTGGCGCGCAGGCGCGCGTGCTGCCGGCGCCCATGATGAACATCATCAACGGTGGCGCGCACGCGGACAACGGGCTCGAGATTCAGGAGTTCATGATCTACCCCGTGGGCTTCGACAGCTTCGGGGAGGCGCTGCGCGCGGGCGCCGAGACGTTCCACACGCTGAAGAAGCTGCTGAGCGACGCGGGCGAGGCCACCAGCGTGGGCGACGAGGGCGGCTTCGCGCCGCGCCTCAAGACCAACGAGGAGGCGCTCGCGTTCGTGGCCAAGGCCATCGAGAAGGCCGGCTACAAGCTCGGCGAGCAGGTGGCCATCGCGCTCGACTGCGCGGCGAGCGAGTTCCACGACAAGGGCGTGTACACGTTCGACGGCAAGCAGGTGGACGCGGGCAAGCTCGTCGACATCTACGCGCAGTACTGCGACAAGTACCCCATCCTCTCGATCGAGGACGGCATGGACGAGGACGACTGGAGCGGCTGGAAGGCCCTCACCGAGCGCCTCGGCAAGCGCACCCAGCTGGTGGGCGACGACCTCTTCGTGACCAACGTCGAGCGCGTGCAGCGCGGCATCGACCAGGGCGTGGCCAACGCCATCCTGATCAAGGTCAACCAGATCGGCTCCATCAGCGAGACGCTCAGCACCATCCGCTTGGGCGCGCTGCACGGCTACTCCAGCATCATCTCGCACCGCAGCGGCGAGACCGAGGACACCTTCATCGCAGACCTCGCGGTGGCCACCGGCGCCGGTCAGATCAAGACCGGCTCGGCCTCGCGCTCCGAGCGCATCGCCAAGTACAACCAGCTGCTGCGCATCGAAGAGCAGCTGGGCGAGGGCGCGCTGTTCGCGGGCCGCTCCACCATCGTGGGCGCCCGCGGTCGCTGAGAGTAGAGCGCCCGCTCGCGCTGGCGCTCGCCTTGCAAACCGGTGCTGTCGCTGGGGTCAGCCTTTGCCGGCTAGCTCCAGCGGAAGCCCTCCATGGTCTGCGCGCTGTCGTACTTGGGCTCGAAGCCCGTGGCCTGCTTGAACGGCTCCGCGTTCACCACGACGGGGTACTTGATGTGCGCCACGGCGTCGCCCGGCAGGTAGCTCAGGCCCACGCGGCCCAGGATCCTCCCGTAGAACGGCTCGGGCACCTGCACGGCGCGGCGACCCGTGGCCC
>CAZEAA010000237.1:0-9535 GCA_964510015.1 uncultured Sandaracinaceae bacterium | reverse complement strand
CTTGACGATGCGGTCTTCGAGCGAGTGGAACGAGATGATGGCCGCGACGCCGTCGTCGTGCAGCACGTGCGGCAGCGCCGCCACCAGCGCCTTCAGCTGGTCGAGCTCGCCGTTCACCGCCAGGCGCAGCGCCTGGAACGTGCGCGTGGCCGAGTCGATCTTGCCGCTGCGCGGACCCATCACGCGCACGACGGCGGCGCGCAGGTCGCCCGTGGTGCGCAGACGCCCCTCTTCTTGCGCGGCCTTGATGGAGCGCGCGATGGGGCGCGAGCGGCGCTCCTCGCCGAGCTCGTAGATGACGTTCGCTAGCGTGTCGGCGTCGAGGCGCGCGATCAGCTCTTGGGCGGTCTCGCCGGACGACGTGTCCATGCGCATGTCCAGCGGGCCGTCCTGGCCGAACGAGAAGCCGCGCTCGGCCACGTCCAGCTGCGGGCTGCTGACGCCCACGTCGGCCAGCACCCCGTGCACGTGGGAGATGCCTGCCTCCGCGAGCACGTTGGGCAGGTCCTGGAACGCGGCATACACGATGGTGGCCCGGTCGCCGAAGGGCGCGAGGCGCGCACGGGCGGCGTGCAGCGCGGCGGGGTCGCGGTCGAGACCGATCAAGCGTCCGTCGGGCCCCGAGCGCGAGAGGATGCCCTCCGCGTGGCCCGCCCCGCCCAGCGTGCAGTCGGCGTAGACCGCTCCCGCGCGCGGCGCGAGCGCCTCGAGGGTCTCTTCGTAGAGGACGGGCACGTGGTGGAACTCGGTCACAGGCCCAGCTCCGCGAGCCGCGCGGCCATCGCCTCGCGGGTGTCCTCGGTCGACAGCGCACCATCGCGCATGCCCTCGAAGGTGGTGAGATCCCAGAGCTCGATGTAGCGGCCCATGCCCGCCCACAGCGCCTCGCGGCCGAGGTTGGCGTGCTTGCGCAGACCCGCGGGGATGAGCAGGCGACCCACCTTGTCGACCTCGCACTCCACGGCGCCCGACACGTAGATGCGGCGCAGCATGGCCACGCTGCGGTCGAACTGCGGCAGCTGCGCGAGGCGGTCCTCGAACGCGAGCCACTCGCTCATGGGGTACGCGACGAGGCAGGCGTCGAGCCCGGTGGTGAGCACCAAGCGCGCGTCGCCCTTCGTGTTGAAGACCTCACGAAACGCCGCGGGAAAGGACGTGCGTCCTTTCGCATCTATCGCGTGTTCGTAGCGGCCTCGAAACAACGTCCTGTCCTTCTGGGTGGGGTCTCTCTGATCCGGGGCAGGGACCCCGGCCGGGGATGATGGCACCGCTTGGCACCTTTTACCACTGGGGTCCGAAGTTACGGCCGCATATTTCAATAAGTCAACTTCCTACGCGGCTTGGGATCCCTGAATACACGCTCCTGATGGCACTCGTCGCTGAGGGGATCGAAGTGGATCAAGGTGGATCGACCGCGCTACCACGGAACATTCGACCAGTGCTTTCTCGCGCTCGAACCGGGTAGAGTGCCGCCATGCTTCCCCACGAACCCGTGTTGCCCGAGGCGCTCGCGAGCGCGTGGGAAGCGGTGCGTGGCGACTGGGGGAGCGACGCCCGCCACGCCGCGTTCATCGAGCTATGCGCTCAGCAACAGCGCCTCCCCGACGCGGGCGCGCTGTATCGGGGCGTGAAAGAGCGCGAGCCCGAGCAGGCCGAGGTCGCCGAGCAGCAGCTCCAGCGAATCATGGCGCGGGCCCTGGTGATGCTGGCCCAACAAGCTCCTCAGCCGGTCTCTGCCAGCGCGCGTCGCGTGGTGACGGGCGTGGCCATCCTGCTCACCGCCTTCTTGATGGGCTCGGCCATCTTTGCCGCGTCACGCTTGGTTTCCGCAGGCAGCAGCTGGTAGTCTCCGTCTTCGTTCCATGCAGCTGGACTTCAACGCGCGCGAGCTGACGATCAAGCTGGTCTATTACGGGCCGGCCTTGAGTGGGAAGACCACCAACTTGCAGGCCATCCACACGCTGGTGGACTCGCAGGCCAGCGGGCGCTTGATGACCCTCGAGACGCGTGACGACCGCACGCTGTTCTTCGACCTGCTGCCGCTGTCGTTCCAGGCCGGCGGCCTCACGATCCGCATCAAGCTCTTCACGGTACCGGGGCAGGTCATCCACAACGCCACGCGCCGCCTGGTCCTGCAGGGCGCGGACGGCGTGGCCTTCATCGCGGACTCGCAGCTCGCCGAGACGGCCGCCAACCGCGACGCCTTCCTCAACATGCAGGAGAACCTGCGCGAGAACGGCCTCGACCCGGACCAGGTCCCGCTGGTGATCCAGTTCAACAAGCGCGACATGCCGAACGTGCGCACCGACAGCGAGCTCGACCGCATGGCCGAGCGCGGCAAGGAGCCCGTCTACAAGGCCGTCGCGCTGCGCGGTGTGGGCGTCCTCGAGACGCTGCTCGGTCTGCTCGAGCACACGTTCGCGCACCTCGACCGGCTGCACTCGCTCGAAGGCAAGTTCGGGCTCCGGCAGGCGGACTTCATGGCGGAGGTGCGGGCGCGCCTCGAGTCGGGGCGCTCATGAGCGTCGAGCCGAACACGCCGCGTGGCGCCATCGACATTGCCCTCGGCGACGTCGCCAAGCTCGAAGAGGTGGTGGACCGTGAGGCGCTCACGCAGGTCTGTCGCTCGTTCTTCGACCTCTTCGCGCTGAGCGTGCGCATCTTCTCGAGCTCCGGCGTGCTGCTCGCCGACGTGCACGAAGAGCAGACCATCTGCCGCTACGTGAACACGCTGCCGGGTGGGCGCGACGCCTGCCGCTCCGTGGTGGCGGGGGTGCGCAACGCCCCGCTGAGCCCCGAGATCGTCACCCACCCGTGCTTCACCGGCGCCGTCTATCGCATCGTGCCCATCCTGTACCAGGGTCGCAGCGTGGGCCGCATCGTGCTGGGTCCCTACCTGCCGGCCGACACCCGTGAGGTGCCCACCGCCCTCTTGGCCGTGGACCCCAACGTGGAGCAGAACGAAGTCCGCGACCGGCTGGCTCAGCTGCCGCGCGTGCGCACCGAGACCAGCGACCGCATCATCGAGCACCTGCGCGGCATCCTGGACCTGCTGCTCTTCAGCAGCCACCGCGCGCACCTCACCAGCGAGATGCACGTGGCCAGCGTGCGCGAGAACTTCCGCGAGCTGGCCGAGAAGAACGACCGGCTCACCGCGGCCTATGAGCGCCTGAAGGAGCTCGACCGCCTGAAGAGCAACTTCCTCGCCACCGTGAGCCACGAGCTGCGCACCCCGCTCACCAGCATCATCGGGTACTCCGAGATGCTCGAGTCCGGCATGGTGGGCGAGCTGAACGCCGAGCAGCAGGAGTTCGTCCACACCATCTTCGAGAAGGGCGACCAGCTGCTCGCGCTGATCACCACCCTGCTCGACCTGAGCAAGATGGACCAGAGCAGCATCCGGCTGGACCGCGTGCCCGTGGACGCGAAGCTGCTGCTGGGCGACGTGCAGTCCAACATCGCGCCGGTGGCCACCAAGCGCGGCATCCGGGTGGAGACCAACGCCGAGCCGAACCTGCCACACCTCGATGGCGACCTGGTGCGCCTGCGCCAGGTGCTCTTCAACCTGGCTGACAACGCCGTGAAGTTCACGCCCGACGGGGGCCGCGTGGAGCTTACGCTGGCACAGGACGTCATCGAAGATGAAGCGTCCGGCATGGGCGCGGTGCTGATGGGCGGCGACTCGGTGCCGGCGCTGCGCTTCGACGTGCGCGACTCGGGCATCGGCATGGCGAAGAACGAGCTCACGCGCATCTTCGACGCGTTCTATCAGGTGGACGGGAGCTCCACGCGCGAGCACGGCGGCGCCGGTCTCGGGCTCAACATCGCCAAGCGCATCGCGGAGGCCCACGGGGGCCGCATCTCGGTGACCAGCGAGCTCGGCGTGGGGACCACGTTCTCCGTGCTGCTGCCCATCGTGCGCTAGCGCATGGACGAGTTCGACCTCATCGCCGCCCTCTCCGAGCGCTTCACCCGCAGCGGTCCGGCCGGCTCACCATGGGTGGACATCGGCGACGACGCCGCCGTCTTGCGTGGGGACCCGCGCCCGCTCGTGGTCAGCGTGGATGCCTCGGTGGAGGGGGTACACTTCGAGCGCTCGTTCGCCACGGCGCACGACCTCGGCTTTCGCGCCTTGATGGCAGCGGCCAGCGACCTCGCCGCGATGGGCGCCGAGCCCGAGTCCGCGCTGCAGGCCTTGATCATCTCGCGGGGCAGCGCTGCGGAGTGGCTGCTCGCGCTGGCCGACGGCTACGCCGAGGCCGCGAGCGAGTGCGGGCTGCGCGTGGTGGGTGGCAACGTCAGCCGCGGGGACGTCGTGTCGCTGACCACGACGGTGCTGGGCCGCCTGCCAACGGCGGGCGCTCCGCTGCTGCGACAGGGCGCCGCGGTGGGCGACGACGTCTACGTGGGCGGGCCCGTCGGCCGTGCTGCGCTGGGGCTCGCGGCCATCCGCGCGGGCGTCTCGAACGACGACGAGGCGCTGGGACCCTGCATGGCCCACTGGCGGCGGCCTCGCGCACGCCTCGCGCTGGGGGCATCGCTGCGCGGCCTCGCCACGAGCGCCATAGACCTCTCGGACGGTCTGTTACAGGACCTCGGTCACTTGGCGTCGGCGTCGGGCGTGGGCCTCGAGCTCACCACGGGCGACATCCCCACCGCGCCCGGGTTCGTGGTGGGCTGCATGCGCCTGGGCCTGCACCCCGAGGAGACGGCGCTCACGGGAGGCGAAGACTACGAGCTCGCGTTCACGGCTCCCCCGCACCTGCGGGACGAGATCCGCGCGCTCCACCCCGAGGTCCGTCGCATCGGCCAAGTGGAGTCCGAGCGTGGGGTGCGGCTCCGGGATGCCCACGGGCGGGCCCGGGACGCGAAAGGCCCCGCAGGCTTTCGCCACCAGTGGTAGCGGAGCGCGGGGCCTGGGAGCGAGACGGAAGCTGGCTCAGTTACCGGTGCCGCTGCGGCGCGTGGTGCCGGTGATGTTGTCCGCCACGTTGGCGTGCGGGTCGGTCACCTCGGCGTCCGGGTTGGCGGTCACGGAGTCCACCAGCGCATGCCCCTGGTTGTTGTTGCGGGGCGCCACCGGGCGCAGCGTGGAGAGGTTCGCCACCGTGGCGAGGTCCTCGTAGACCAGCGCGTACGTGTGCCCGTTGTCAACGAAGCGCAGGCGCGTGGTCTGGTCGCGCCACTCGTACCAGCGGGTCTCGCGCCCGATGTTCTCGTAGAGCTGGCCCTCCTGGATGGTGGCGGGGCCGAAGCGCTCCACCATCTGCGCGCCGAAGTCCTCGAACGAGGTGCCGGCCACCGCGGCCGGGAGGAACTGACGGTACTGCTTCCACAGGCGGTTCTGGATGAAGAAGTAGTAGTCGTCCGACTCCGCCGTGCGACGCTGCATCATGGCTTCTTGGTTGTTGTGCGTGAACTCGCCCCGCAGGTTGTTCGAGTCGTGACCGCTGACGGTCCCGTTGAACTCGAAGTAGCTGTCCATGATGCGACGCACGGCGCGGCCCATCTCGGCGCGCATGTTGTCTTCTTCGATGGCGCCGGGGGCGTCGCGAATCAGCGGCTCGTACTCGGCCTCCAGTGCCTCACGCAGGAAGCGCAGCGTGCGCTGGCGGCTCCAGCCCCACTGCAATCCGTTCATTGAGGGTCGGATGGCGTCGCTCTGGCGGACGCGCGCGCGCTGCTGCTGCTGCTGAGCGGCTTGTCCCTGCTGATTGTTGTTACGGCGACGACGCTGGGCGTCCACGTCGCCGGTGGGGAGCAGCGTGGAGAGACCGATCACCACGACGCCGGCGCGGATGAGTGTGGACTTCGAGAACGGCATGAGACCTCCGGGGTCGGGATTCAACGGCAAGTGTGGGATCTTGCGCAACTAATAAGAGGATACGCGCACCCGCAGCGAAAGCCCACTGCGGGTGCACGCACCGCTCAGGCACGCCCGCCGGCTGTGGAGGAGCAGTTGGGCGGGGGTCAGACGACCGCGCGCGCCATCCATTCACGGCGGCGGAACGAGGCCCTCGCGCTCGAGGTCGAGGAACAGCAACGTGCCCCCCGCGACGGCTGCGGGCATGAAGAACAGGTTCACCAGCGGGATCATCAAGAAGAGGTAGACCCCCGCGCCGAAGCCCAGCATCGGGACGAAGCGCTGGCGAACGAGGGCCGCGCGCCGCCGGACGCCGTAGCCCCGGCGAGTGGCCGGCCAGTCCACGTAGTCCACGGCGAAGTAGGTGGCCGTGAAGACGAAGCCGAACAGCGCGTAGGCCAGCGACCCCACCACGGGAATCAGGAACTGCAGCACGAACAGCGGCAGCATCACGATGGCGTAGAAGACGAGCTTGGTCACCTCCACGCGCACCGTGCGAATGGTGTCTCGCAGCAAGGCGCGCAGCGTGAACGGCGGCCCTTCCACGCCCGTGACGCGGTGCTCCACCTCTTCGCTGAGCAGATCGTTGAACGGCGCCGCGATGATGCTGGCCAGCGCGGCCACCACGAGCAGCGCGGCCGCTCCCAGCAAGAACGTGAAGCCCCAGTCGAAGACGGTGTGGAAGAAGCGCTTCACGCTGGCCCAGAAGCCGTCGCCGGTGGGGGTGGACCAGATGGCCTCCGTCCAGCCCGCGTGGTGCTGGCCCAACTGGAAGAAGACCACCGTGATCAGCGCGAGCGTGATCAGGATGGGGAAGATCCAGTAGCGCACCAGGCCCGGGTGCTGGAGATAAACGAAACGCGCACCGCGGAAGGGGTACTTGAAGCCCCCGAGGAACCCCACCGTCAGGCGCTTGGGGGCGGCCGCCGCGTCCTTCACCACCCCGACGACCTTCTGGATGACGGGTGGCTCGGACGTCACGGAGCGAGGCCCCCAGCGAACGGCAGGATGCCCTTCAGGTCGTCGTCGTTGAAGCGCAGCATCAGGCCCAGGAACACGTCGCGCGTGCCGTTGAGCGCGTCGTCCACGCCGGCCACGAGCCAGAAGCGGTTGACCAGCTCGAAGTTCAGGCGCGCGCGCAGGCGGGGCAGCGTCTGCACGCCGATGGCGAACGCGTCGATGTTGAGCTCGAAGCGGTCGTCCAGCAGGTGCATGTCGAGGCCGAGGCCGCCCGTGGACTCCATGATGCCCACGCGGAACGTGGCGAAGGAGACCCGCTTGGCCAGCATGATGGTGAAGCGCAGGGCGTCCGAGCGCGTGATGGTGGTGCGCGTGTAGACCGGCGGGTTGTCCTCGCCAGCGGGGTTCTGGTAGACGGTCTCGCGACGCGTGCGCTCGGAGCCACGCGGGTCGTCCACCACCTGGATCAAGAAGTAGCGGCTCTCGCGCGGCTGGAGGCGCAGCGAGAAGTACGTCTTGAAGGTGTTGGCGAGCATGTTGAACTCGCTGCGGATCTCGAGGATGGTCTGCAGGCGACCGATGCCGCCGAGGATGCCGCCGATGCCCTCGGCGATGCCCTCGACCTCGTCGATGAGCGTCTCGTCGGACGTCAGGCGGCCGATGGTGCCCTCGCCGCGCGCGGTGCGGTCCGACACCTGGCGCACGTCGGCCAGCACGCGCTCCAGCTCTTCGGAGGCCCGGTGGATGGAGGCGACGGTGTCGTCGGCCTCGCCCAACGCGCGGTCGACGTCGGGGCGCCGCTCGTCGATGACCTGCTCCAGGTTGCGCGTGGCCGACTCGACGTTGTCGAGGATGCGGACCAAGCGCGGTCCCGCGTCCTCGGTGATGCCCTCCACGTTGCGGAGCGTGTTGCCCACCACGGCCTCGTTGGCCTGGACGGTGCGGTTCACGGCCTCGAGGGCCTCGCTCAGGTTGAGCAGCGCGTTCTCCATCCGGTCGCCGGCTTCGTCCGTGCCGAACGAGCGCGCCAGCTGGGCGCTCACGTCGCGCACGTTGGTGGCGATCTGGTTCACCGTGGTGAGGATCTCGTCCACCGACGTGGGCTCCGACGCGAGCAGGATCTGCCCGCCATCCGGGATGTGCGGCTCGGTCACGCTGCCCGGGAAGATGACCAGCAGCTTCTCGCCCAAGAGCGAGGCGCTGCGCATGGCCACCCGCGCGTCCTCGTGGAGCACGATGCCCTCGTCGATGACGATGTCCACGCGCGCGCGGTTGCCTTCGAGCCGGATGGTGTCGATGTAGCCCACCGAGATGCCCGCGATGAGCACGCGCGACTTGGGGATCAGGCCCTGCACGTCGTCGAACAGGGCGTAGACCGTGTAGCCCTCGTTCTCGGCGGAGCGCTCGTCCACGTAGCGGTACACGGCGATGGCGACGAACGTCCCGATCACGACCATCAGACCAACGCGGGCCGCCTTCCAAGTGTCATTCATCGATGCGGCGTCATCCTAGCCGAATTCTGGCACCGAGGTGCAAAGACCGGCGCATCCGCGGGCAAAATGACCCGCCCCCGCGGACGCCCCCCGAGGCCAGGGCATCCGCCTCCGGTCGGTCGTGGTTGACCGCCCTTCGCCAGGGCTCGTATCGTCCCGCTTCGCCTCTCGGTCGGACATACGTTGCCTACACTACCCCCTCGCTCGGCTCTCCCCTCCCTCGTGACGTTGCTCGCGGTCGCGCTGCTCGCCTGCGACCGCCACGCCGCGGACGCCCAGCCCGACCCCGTGTTCGCCTCGGAAGACGACGGCAGCGCCGCACGGCCGCGCATCCCCGGCGCCACCTGCGGAGGTCCCAGTGACTGCGCCGCGGACCAGGTGTGCCTGAACGCCACCTGCGTCGGGGCGCGCACCAGCGTGCGGGCCGAGCTGCTCACCGCCGGGGCCGCTCTGCAGTCGGAGGCCGGTGACATCGCCGGAGCGGCCGCCAGCTATCAAGAAGCCGTGGAAGCCTACGAGGCCGCCGAGATCACCCCCCCGGGTGCGGTCCTGTGCCGCGCCGCCCTGACCTTTCTCAACATGACGCACCAGGCCGACACGCGAGAGCGTGCTGCCCGCATGGCGGACCGCTGCCTGCGCCAGACGCTGCCCGGTGACCCCTTGCGTGAGCGCGTGATCGCCGCGCTCGGCCGCATGCGCTACGACGGCCTCAACCTCGGCGCGTTCGACCTGCCGGAAGCGCCTGCGGCGTTCTTCACCGAGGCCCCTGCGCGGCCCGACCCGAACCGCGTGCAGGTCACCATCGCGGTCGTCCCGCTCGAGAGCAGCTCGTTCGCGCCCATCGTGACCGCCCTGCAGGGCGACGCCGCCCGGGCCGCCGCGCAAGACTGCTTCCTGCAAGACTGGGAGGTGCGTCACGAGCAGCAGGCGGCCGCCAGCTTCCAGGTGCGCTTCTCCTCGCGCCTGCGCGACATGGGCAGCTACGACGCCTACCCCGCCGAGCTCGAGCTGGTCCAGCAGTCGCTGGCGCAAGAGGGCTTCGAGCCGTGCCTCGCCCGCGTGCTGCCCTCCGTCGTGGAGCTGCCCACCAGCCTCGGGCGCGTGGTCTCGTACGAGACGACCATGACCGTCAACGCGACGCTCGCCGCCACCGAGTGACCGCTGGGCTCTGCCACATGCCGTGCCCGCCGAGCTACGAAGAGCTGCGCCTGATGGAGTT
>CAZEAA010000236.1:0-9570 GCA_964510015.1 uncultured Sandaracinaceae bacterium | reverse complement strand
CCATGATGCGCTGCGCGGCCCCGGCCACGTCGGCGTCGGGCGCCACGATCACGGGCGACTTGCCGCCGAGCTCCAGCGTGACCGGGGTGAGGTGCGTGGCCGCGGCGCGCATCACCAAGCGCCCCGTGGCACCGGAGCCGGTGAACACCAGGTGGTCGAGCGGCAGCTCCGCGAAGGCCGCGCCCACCTCGGGGCCGCCCTCGATGCAGGCAAGCTCCTTCTGGTCGAAGCGCGCGGCCAGCTTCTCGCCCATGAGCGCCGCCGTGCGCGGGGTCAGCTCCGAGAACTTGAGCAGCGCGCGGTTACCGGCGGCGAGCACGCTGGCCAGCGGCGAGAGCACGGTGTTCACCGGGAAGTTCCAGGTGCCGAGGATGCCCACCACGCCCTTGGGCTGGTACTCCACGCGGGCACGCGCGCCAAAGAGCGCGAGCGGAGTGTTCACGCGGCGCTTCTCGGGCTTCATGAACTCGGCCACGTGGTCGCGCGCGTACTTCAGCGTCTCGAGCGTGGCGTAGAGGTCCGACATGCGCGTCTGGTGGAGCGAGCGCCCGCCGAAGTCCGCGTGGATGGCCTGCACGATGGCGTCCTGGTCGGCGAGCAGCAGCGCGATCACGCGGTTGAGGCGGTCCACGCGCGTCTCCGCGCTGACCGGCAGGTTCGCATGGAAGTCGTCGCGCTGCGCCGTGAGCACGGCGAGCAGCTCCTCGGCGTCCCAGCGGGTGTCTTGGTTCGTGTCTTGCTCGGTCACCGATGCCTCCGCGTTGACCCGCATCCTACGCGGGCGCGGGGTTCCGGCGAGCCAGGATCTCCTCGGTGCGGCGGGTGAGGCGCTCGTTGCTGGTGCCGAGCTCGGACAGGATCCAGAAGCGGCCCGCGAGGATGCCCTCGAGCGCCATGCTGGCTACCTCGTCCGGGGAGGTCAGCTGGAACCCCACGCCCGCGCGCTTGGCCAGCTCCTGCATGTCGGTGTAGGGCGGCGGCGCCTCGCCCGCGGCTTTGAAGCGGTCCGTGCGCGCGCGGTCCGAGTTGAGGATGTTGGTGTCCACCAGGTGCGGCCCGGGGAACAGCAGGTGCGCCTGCAGCTTGCCGCCGGCCTTCACCAGCTGCTGGTGCAGCACCTCGGTGAGGCTGGTGAGCGCGGCTTTGGACGACGCATACACCGGCGTGGTGGGCAGGCTCGTGATGCCGCCGTTGCCCGACGACGTGTTGATCACGTGCCCGGCCTCGCCCTTCTCCAGCATGGTGGGCACGAAGGCACGCAGCCCGTTCACCACGCCCATCACGTTGACGGCGTAGGCCCACTGCCAGTCCGCTTCAGGGATGGTCCACAGTGGGCGAGCGGCCTCGCGCACACCCACGCCCGCGTTGTTGAACAGCAGGTGCACGTTGCCGTGGCTCTCGAACACGCGCGCGGCGAGCGCCTCCACGGAGGCTGCCGTGGTCACGTCCACCACCGCCTCCACCACGTCGAGGCCGCGCGCGCGCAGCGCCTCTCCCTCGCGGCCGAGCGAGTCGGCGTCGATGTCGGCCATGACCACGCGCGCACCCTGCTCGGCCAGCTGCGTGACGATGGAGCGGCCCACGCCGCTGGCGCCGCCTGTGACGACCGCGACCCTGCCCTCGAACTGGCCTTCAGACCCCGACATGAGCCGCCTCCTTCTCGTTGCTCAGCGTGAGCTCCACGCCCTCCTGCGGGTTGTCGTAGCGCTGCCCCCAGAAGGGCGCGAGCCACTCTCCCGGCACGGCGCGCACCACCTCGCCGCTGGTCTGCGTGCGCCCCTCGGCGAACTCCATGCGGTCGAGGCTCAGCACCGGCACGTCCACCAGCGGGTCGAAGCGCGACTCGCGCAGGGTGAGCTTCGCCTCGTGCACGCGCCGCACGCTGCTGTAGTCGCGCTGCCAGACCAGCCGCGTGAGGAACACGTCTCCGTCGAAGCCGCCGTTCTGGTTCTTGTGGGGCTCGCAGGTGGGCATGCCCTTGAAGCAGAAGAAGTGCTCGGTGAACTGCTTGGGGCTGTCCACCGCCTCGCCCACCAGGCCATCGATTTCCAAGAACGTGACCCCCTGGCGCGTGACCTGCGCGTTCACGCGGCGACGTCCGTCCACCTCGTCGCCCAGCTCGAAGCGCGTCTGGGCGATCTTCTTGGGCTCGCCAAACTTCTCGCGCCCGCCGATGACCACGAACTCGCCCTCCATGGGCATGGCCAGCACGTAGTAGCCGAACTGCCCCTCGTGCGAACAGCTCACGCCCACGGTGGCCGCGCCGACGGTGACCACGCGCTCGGGTCCGAGCTGCATGGCCACGTGCGCGAACTGCACGAAGATCTGCGGGCGCTCGGCCGGCGTCAGCGGGCGCGGCAGGAGCGCGGCCACGATCTCGGGGTGCGTGGTGTAGAGCGCGCGCAGCGAGCGCACCGTGTGCTGGGTGGTGCCGGCCGCAGGTGTTGGCGCCGCGGCGGCGGACGGAGTCGGAGACTGAACGTAGCGGAGTCGTGCCATGGGATTCTCTCAGCTCCATTCCACGAAGAGGGATTTCTCCGGACCGATGCGCGCCGCGATGGGCGCGAGCTTGCTGACGTCGAGATCGTAGCAGGCCAGCGCGTTGGTCCCGAGGAGCTGCGTCAGCTCGTGCTCGGGGATGCCGGTCAGGTACTGCTTCATCTTCTCGCGCGTGTGTGGCCAGCTGCCCTCGGGATGCGGGAAGTCGGTGCCCCACATGATGCGGTTCATGCCGATGTCGTGGCGCACCGCGGTGCTGCCTTCGTCGAACAGCGCCGACGCGCTCAGCCAGCAGTTGCGCCGGAAGTAGTCGCTGGGCTTCATGCTCAGGTTGGACCGGAAGTCGCCGAGCTTGCCGCTCGTGTGCTTCACCGAGGCGCGCACGTCCATCAGCTCGAGCGTGTGCGGCACCCAGAACTCGCTCACCTCGGTGAGGCAGTACTTGAGCTTCGGGAACAGCTCGAACACGCCGCCGAAGATCAGGTGCCACATGGGGCGCGCGGCCCACCATGCGAATTCCACCAGGAACACGCCCATCGCGCCGGGCAGCGAGAAGTCGTAGTCGGGCGCCGGCCCCGAGTGGTTGTGCACCACCATCCCGCGCTCCTCGCAGGCGCGCCACACGGGGTAGTACTTGGGGTGGTTGTACGGGGCGTGGTCCCCCGTGAGCGCCGGGATCAAGATGCCTTGCAGGCCGTGCTCGTGCGCCCACACCACCTCGCGCACCGCGGCGTCCACGTCGTACAGCATGGGCACGATGGCGAGCCCGATGCGCCGCAGCGGCGACGCCGCGCAGAACTCCGCGATCCAGCGGTTGTGCGCGCGCGCTCCGGCCCACTGCAGCTCGGGGTCCACCCCATAGGGGCGCAGCCCGAGACCCGCGCCGAAGGGCGGCGCGTTGCGCTCGGTGATGCCATCCGGGAAGAGCACCTCGGCCGTCACGCCGTCTGCGTCGATGACCTCCGTGCGCATGTCCGAGTCCCACGCCGCCGCGAGCTTGGCGTTGTTGCCCGCCCGCCACTTGTCGTTGAACTCGTCGATCAGGAAGTCCTTCTCGCGGGCCACGCGGGCCGCGATCTCGGCGCCGATCGTCGCGTCGAAGCGCTCGCGGTACTGCGGGTCGAGGTAGTCCCGGTACTTCTCGGGCAAGAGCCCCGCGTGCCCGTCGGTGGACACCACCAGGTAGCGGTCGCTCGCGCTGGAGTGGGTTTCAAGCATCACGCCGAGGCCTCCGGGAAGAAGGCAGCGTACCACGCACGCACCTGGCCGATGGGGCCGTCACCGTCCGCCAGGATGGGCTTCTCGCGGTAGCGCTTGTGCTCCCAGATGGCCACGTCCTCGAAGTAGCCGTTGCGCGCCGCAGCCACGTGCGCCTCGAGGATCTCCGGCGGCAGCGTGACCCCTTCGCCCGCGCGCAGCGTCACGCCGAAGCGCAGCAGCAGGCGCTCCTCGTCGATCGGCAGGTGCGCGTTGATCAGCCACATGGGGTAGGCCCAGGCCAGCTCGGTGAACTGCACACCCGGCCCGTGATACGTGGCGATGCTCAGCACGTCGATCTTCTCGCCCCGGAGGTTGCGACCCTTGCCGAGGCTCCGCTGTGTGGCGCGCGGTCCGTCGATGATCACCTGGAAGTCGTCGATCTTGGTGTTGTGCACCGGGCGGAAATGCGCCACGTCGGCGATGTTCTCGATGACCTCGCGAGGCTGCGTGCGCACCTCGATCTCCGCCACCTCGAGCGGGGTCCAGGCCGGGTCTCCCGCCACGGGCAGGGTGGGCACCTCGTACTCCGGCTCCACGCTGAGGGGCGCGTTGAACATCAGGATCATGCCGCTGTGCTCGGACAGGCGATACGCGCCCACCGCCGCGCGCGGGGGAATGCGCGTGGCGTACGGCACCTCCACGCAGCGCCCGCTGCTGCCGAAGCGCCAGCCGTGGAACGGGCACACGATGCCGTCCCCCTGCACGCGGCCGCCGAAGCCCAGGTGGGCGCCGAGGTGCGGGCAGTGCGCGTCCAGCATGACGGGCACGCCGTCTTCCCCGCGGTACAACACGAAGGCCTTCCCGAAGGCGTTCACGGGCTTCACCTGGCCGACCGCGAGCTCGGCGCTCCAAGCCACCAGGTACCAGCCGCGCGCGTAGGTGGATGTGCTCATGCAGACGACCTTAGAGGGCCCAGGCCTGCACCGCTCATCCGCATTCGTCGCCTCTTCATAAGCTGTGCTTATACTCGACGCATGCCTCAGAACCTGCTGCACGGGCTCCAGCTCAACGCCCTGGTCGCTCTCGACGCGCTGCTCAGCGAGCGCAGCGTGACGCGCGCCGCCCGTCGCATCGGGGTCACGCAGCCCGCCATGAGCCAGACGCTCGGCCGCCTGCGCGACCTGTTCGACGACCCGCTGCTGGTGCAGAGCGGGCGCGCCATGAAGCTGACCCCGCGCGCGGACGCCATGCTGGCGCCGCTGAGCGAAGCCCTGCAGGCGGTGGAGCGCGCCGTGCAGCTGGGCCTGCGCTTCGAGCCGAAGACCTCGCGGCGGGTGTTCCGCGTGGCCATGACCGACCTGCACACCGCGCTCACGCTCCCGCTCTTGCAGCACGCGCTCGGACGCGCCGCGCCGGGGGTGCGCCTGCAGGCCGAGCCCATCTCGCTGCCGGACCTCACCGAGCGCATCTCGAGCGGGGAGGTCGACCTGGCGCTGGGCTTCCTGCTGCGAGCGCCAGAGCGCATCCGCAGCGAGACGCTGGTCGTGGACGACTACGTGTGCCTGGTGCGAAAGGGTCACAAGCTGGCGCGCCGCAAGCGCCTGACGCTCGAGGACTACGCCGAGCACCAGCACCTGGCCAACACGCCCGTCGGCTTCGTTCCGCGCGCGATGGCCAGCAGCGCCTACGGGTTTGGTGGGCGCGAGGGCATCCGCGCGTCATTGCCCTACCTGCTGGCCCTGCCGGCCATGGTCCGCAGCACCGATCTCGTGGCCACGGCGCCGCGCCGCCTGCTGGCCGCGCCCGTGTCGTTCGAAGGGGTGGTGGTGCTCGAAGCGCCACGCGAGCTGCCACCCGTCCCGCACTCCATCTGGTGGCATCCGCGCTTCGACGGCGACCCGGCTCACACCTGGCTGCGCGAGCAGCTGCGCGCGGCAGCCCTCCGCGATCACGCGCCGGCTTGCCCGGCGAACTAGAACACGTTCTACTGCGGCATGACCAGCCAGCGTCAGGCCCTGGACGATGTGATCGTGGACATCCACGAGCAACGCCGTGACGACGGCGCCTCCGCGCTGCATGGCACGATGCGCTTCGGGAAGGCGCTCGAGGGCCCGCCCGGACGCCTGCACGGGGGCTTCCACGCGCACGTGCGCACGCTGCCCATCCTCGAGCGCGTGAGCGCCCACGACCCGGCGCGCAGCTTCCCGTGCGCGCTCGACGTGGACATCCGGCAGGCCCTCGCGCTGGAGCAGGACGTGGCCTTCGAGGCCACCTACCGCTCCACGGCCGCAAGCTGGGAGCTGGACACCCGCTTCGAGGGCAACGACCGCCTGCGCGCCACGCTGCGTTCACTCCCGAACGAGCCGCTGCTGAGCAAGGACGAGCTCGCCCGCTATCGGGCCTCGTACGAGGCGTCGCTGCCGGCCGAGGGCAAGTTCAAGATGTTCGGCGTGAGCGTGTCGCTCGGCGAGAAGCTGGTGTTCGTGGAGGGGCAGGACCCGCGGCGCACCGCTCCCGAGAGCCAGCTCGCGGACCTGACGGACGATGAGGGCGCCTTCGGGCCCGCGCTGATCGCCGCGCAGCTCGACGCGGTGGGCGCCGTGGCGCAGGGCACGCGCATGCGCCACCCGCACTTCACCAAGCGCATCGAGCTCGCCTTCGCGCAGGCTCGGGTGACGGCGGACACCTCGTTCGTGTTCTTGTCGGACCGCACGACCATCGACGAAGACACGGGCTCCACCACCCGGGCCGTGGAGATCAACGGGCGAAGCTGGGGCACCGCGCGCGTCCGCGTGGCGCTGGTGGACGCGGCCTTCGAGCGCGCCTTCGCGGTGGGTCACGTGACCGTGCACCCCGTGGACCCCGAGAAGTTCGCGCCGCTCAAGGAGATGCGGAAGCTGCGTGACGACAGCGTCAGCTGATACGCTCGCTGCGTGACCAATGGGAATTTCGGTGCGCCACCGGGCGGGGGCTCGGGGCAGGGTTTCGGCGCGAACAGTGACCCCGGAGCGCCGCCCTTCGGTGGGCCGGTGTTCGGTTCGCCGCCTGCCGGCCCGCCACGCGCGGTGATCGCGGACTTCGGCGCCGCCATGGACGTGTGGCGGACGCTCGCGGGTCGCTTGATCCCGTCGGGCATCCTCGCCGGCTTCCTGGTGATGTCCGCGTGCGCGTTCGTCGCCTACATCCCGTACTGGATCTCGCAATACCTGCGGCTCGACGCCGGCGCACAGGTGTTCAGCGGGAACTTCGAGGGAGCGACCCAAGGCACCTTGCTCGCCGACGTGCTCGGCCTCTTGGGCGGCGGACTCCTGCTGCTGGTGTTCGCGGCGCGCCTCGGTCTCGCTCGGCCCATGCGCATGGTGATCGTCGACGGTCCGACGACGGTCAACGGGGTGGGCGACGCGCTGCGCATCGCGCTCTCGGGCTTCGGTCCCAACCTGGGCATCACGCTCGCGTACGCCGTCGCCGTCGCCGCGGGCAGCTTCTGCTGCATCCTGCCGGGCCTCGCGCTGGCCGTGCTGCTCTATCCAGCGACGTACCTCGTGGCCACCGAGCGCGACTTCCGCAGCTCGTTCTCGATGAGCGTCGACTGGCTCCAGAAGCACCCGGGTGCGCTGCTCGGCAGCCTCGGCATCGTGGTGGGCATCACCCTCGTGGTGAGCTGCTGTAGCTGCGGCTTCTCGGGCGCGGGCGTGAGCCGCTTCGGGGCGATGAGCGTGGTCTACATGGCGCCGGTGACCTGGTTCTTCGGGGAGCTGTTCGGGGTCTTCACCATGACGCTGCTGGGGAGCGCGTGCATCGCCGCCGATCAGGCCGACATGGCCGCCGCCCAGCGACAACGCAGCGCGGGTCCCTTCTGAGCGCCGAGGTTCGGGCGCGGCCCCGGTGCCGGGTGTAAGGTGGGCACGATGCTCTCGCCCTCGCACCCTCGGTACCGCGCGGCGCTCGCGCTGCTCCTCGTCCTCGCCGTCTGGACCTCTCCGGTTCGGGCGGAGGTGGCTGCCCCTCCGCCGTCGGACGACTCACCGACCCGCACCCGAGCCGCCAGCCCGCCGCCCAACGGCGCTCGTCAGGCACGGGACAACGACGAGGTGCTCGCGCGCATCCTCGCGGGCATCACCCGTGTGGGTCCGGGCTCCGCCACCATGACGCGCAGCACCCGCGCCCTGATCCTCTCGAACCTGGGCCTGTTCGCGCGCGCGGCCCGCGCCGTACCGGCCGAAGCCGAGGGCGCCATGGGCTACCGGCTCACCGGCATCCGCGGACGTGGCGTGCTCGCCGCCATCGGGCTGCGCAACGGCGACATCCTGCTGGGCATCAACGGCCGGCCCACCAGCTCGCCCCAAGAGGTGCTGGCCGTGTACACGGGGCTGCGCAACGCCAGCACGTGGACGCTGCGCGTTCACCGGCGCGGCTCCGTGCAGACGCTGAGCGTGCAGGTGGTGGACGACCCACCGGCGTCACCGAGCGGCCCGGCCACAACGCCCTGAGCCCACGAACAGCGCCTCAGCTGGCGTTCAGCGGACGACTGGCCAGCGGGCGCGGCGCCTCGCGGGCCTCGGTGGCGGTCTTCTTCGCGGCGCTCGAGAAGCGCAGGTGCGCGTCGTCGAGCTTGTCGAAGCGCAGCGCCTGGAGGTCCGTGCGGTAGCTCTGCGGCAGCCGCCACGGCGAGTCGTTGCCCTGGCGCGGGAGCTTGTCCTTCGCGCGCGCCACGTAGCCCGAGGCCATCTCCAGCATGGGCCGCACGCCCACGCGGGCCCCGGGATGGCGCGCCATCACCTGGCTCGCGCCGCGCTCGTCCATGGCGTTGATCAGGCGGCAGACGTACTCGGCCACCAGGTCGGCGCGCAGCGTCCACGACGCGTTGGTGTAGCCCACCGTCAGCGACAGGTTGGGCACGTCGGCGAACATCACGCCCTTGTAGGTGAGCGCTTCGTTCATGGCCTTGGGCACTCCGTCCACCTCGATGCTCATGCCGCCGAAGAGGCGCATCTCGAGCCCCGTCGCCGTGATGATGATGTCGGCTTCGAGGGTCTGCCCGGACTCGAGCAGGATGCCCTCCTCGGTGAAGCGCTCGATCTGGTCGGTGACCACGCTGATCTTCCCGTCACGGATGCTCTTGAAGAGGTCCCCGTTGGGCACGGCGCAGAGGCGCTCGTCCCAGGGCATGTAGCGCGGCGTGAAGTGCTTCATGTCGGCCGCGCCGCCCAGCTGCTGGCGCACGCCCGCGAGGAGCAGCTGCCGCGACAGCTTTGGGCTGCGCTTGCTGATCTGATAGACCGCCGCCTGCGCCCCGAAGAACGTGGCCCGCGCGGCGTGGTGCACCACCTTGTCGGGCAGGAAGCGACGCAGCAGCGGGGACACGCGGTCCTCGCGCGGCATGCTGAGCACGTAGGTGGGCGAGCGCTGCAGCATGGTCACGTGCGCGGCGTCCGGGGCCATGGAAGGCACCAGGGTCACCGCCGTGGCGCCCGAGCCGATCACCACCACGCGCTTGCCGGTGTAGTCGAGGTCCTCCGGCCAGGCCTGCGGGTGGATGATCCGCCCCGCGAAGCTCTCGCGGCCCGCGAACTCCGGCGTGTAGCCGCCGTCGTAGCTGTAGTAGCCCGAGCACATCATCAGGAAGTGGCAGGTGAGCGTGACCGGGTCGCCGTCGGTGCGCGCGGCGGTCACCGTCCAGCGAGCGTCGGCGCTCGACCACGAGGCGTGCGTGACCTTGTGCCCGAAGCGGATGTGCTGCTCGATGCCGTTCTCCCGCGCGGTCTCCTCGATGTACTCACGGATGAGCGTTCCGTCGGCGATGGTCTGCGTGTTCTTCCAGGGCTTGAACTTGTACCCCAGCGTGTACATGTCCGTGTCGGAGCGCACGCC
>CAZEAA010000235.1:9301-9578 GCA_964510015.1 uncultured Sandaracinaceae bacterium | reverse complement strand
CTAACCGACCGGAATCACAAGCAAATCTGGGAGCGGGAAATGGGATTCGAACCCACGACTTCAACCTTGGCAAGGTTGCACTCTACCACTGAGTTATTCCCGCGAGGGCCGCTTATCTACGGTGCCGGAGGGAGGCCGTCAAGGTTTTTTTCAGCCCCCGCCGGCCCCTCGCGCACACAATCTCGCAGGGTCACCCAACCCAGGCCCAGCAGCCCCAGCGTGGCCCCCCCCCCCCCCCCCCCCCCCCCCCCCCCCCCCCCCCCCCCCACCCCCCCCC
>CAZEAA010000235.1:8588-9291 GCA_964510015.1 uncultured Sandaracinaceae bacterium | reverse complement strand
ATCCGCCCCAAACAGCCCCGCAAACGTGGCGATCACCCCCGGCGCCTGCAGCACCGAGCTCGCCCCCAGGAACGCCATCAGCCGCACGCTCACCCGCAAGTCCGGCCGCCGCCCGGGCAGCGCCCGCAGCCGCCGCCGCACCAGCCAGCGCATCAGCGCCCAGGTGGGCCACAACGCCAGCACCGTCACCACCACCAGCCCGCGCACCACCCCCGTCAGCGCCGGCCGCAGCACCCCCCGCAGCTCCTCGAACTCCGCCGTCCCAAACAACAGCCCCCGCAGCGCCGTCTCCACTCCCCACGCCGCGGGCACGGCGGTGACCACGAGCATCACCAACCCCACCCGGCTGCGCGCACCCAGCTCCACCGCGCGTCAGATGCTCAGCGAGCCCTTGCGGAAGTCGGTCGCCCCGATCCAGGCGTTGATGCACACCGGCCGCCCGTTCTTGGCGTGCTCCTTGGCCTCGGCCAGCACGCGCGGCACGTCGGCCGGGTCCTTCACCAGCAGGCCCACGCCGCCGTAGCCCTCGGCCACCTTGTGGTAGTCGGTGCGGCGCAGCACGGTGCCGCAGTCGCTGCCCAGCAGGTGGCCCTGGTCGCGCGCGATCTGCGCCCAGCTGGCGTCGGTGCCAATCACGGCGATGACGGGCAGGCCGTGGCGCACGTAGGTGTCGAACTCGGCCAGGCTGTAGGCGCTGCTGCCG
>CAZEAA010000235.1:5511-8578 GCA_964510015.1 uncultured Sandaracinaceae bacterium | reverse complement strand
AGCCAGGTCTCGGCGCTGGGCCGCGCCAGGGCCGCCCCCGCCGCGTAGCCACCGCCCACGCCCAGCGTGCCGAACACGCCCGGGTCCAGCCAGCACAGCGGGTTGCGCGGGCGCACGATGTAGCTGGCCGTGGCCACGAAGTCGCCGCCGTCCACCACGATCACCGCGTCGTCCGACATCACGTCCTCAATGGCGCGGCACAGCATGAGCGGGTTGATGTACTCGGTGGGCACCGCAGCTTGCTGCTCGATCTCGGCGTCGCGCTTCTGCTCGTTCTTGCGCAGCGTGGCCAGCCACGGCTCCCAGGCCAGCTTGCTGGGCCGCGCCACGCGCGCCAGCTCCTGCAGCGTGCGCCCGGCGTCGGCCAGCACGGCCAGGGTGGGGCGCCGGTTCTTGGTCAGCTCCACCGGGTTGCGGTTCACGGTCACCACCTGGGCCTTGCTGTTGATGCCCAGCCCATAGCCCATGCGGAAGTCGAACGGGAAGCCGCACACCAGCACGAAGTCCGCCTCCTTCAGGGCCTTCCCGCGCGCGTGCCGAAACTGGATGTCGCTGCCGCTGCGGCCCAAGAGCCCGCGCGCGCAGCCGCCCAGGAACACGGGCACGCCCAGCGTGCGCAGCGCGTCGGCCACCTGGTTGGCCTCCATGCTCTCCACCACGCTCTGGCTGCCCATCACCACCACGGGCTTCCGCGCGTTCTCGAGCATGCCGGCAATCTGCTTCACGTCGTTGCGCGACGGGCTCGGCACCGCGGGCCGCTGCGCCGCCTTCGGCACCACCTTGTCGGCCCCGTGGAACGTGCGGAACAGGTGCGCCATGGCCACCGCGTGCAGCGCCTTCATGGGCAGCGCCTCGCTCTTGCCGCCGCCGGTCATCTCGCCGTACATGCCGCGCACCAGCTCCTGCGAGTACAAGAGGTCCACCGGGCACTCGATGAACACGGGCCCGGGCACGCCGTCCAGCGCCACCTCGAAGCCCTCTTCCAGCGCGGGCACCAGGTCCTTCACGCGCTTCACCTGGCGCGTCATCTTCACCATGGACTGGATGGGCGAGATCTGGTCGATGTCCTGGAGCGCCCCGCGCCCACGCAGCGCGGTGGCCGTGGCGCCGCCCAGCAGAATCAGCGGCGACTGCGCCATGTACGCGTTCTGGATGGCGGTCAGCGTGTTGGTCACGCCGGGCCCCGCGGTCACCGCGGCCACTCCGGGCACGCCCGTCATGCGCGCCATGGCGTCGGCGGCAAACACCGCGTTCTTCTCGTCGCGCATGTCCACCACGCGAATGCCCGCGCGCTGGCTCTCCACCAGAATGGGCGAGATGTGCCCGCCACACAGCGTGAAGACGAACTGCACGCCCTGCTTGCGCAGCACTTCCGCAATGAGCTTGCCGCCGTTGGTGCCCTTCATGACTTCTCTCCTCCGAGTACGTGCCCTGGGAGCACGAAGCAGGTGAAGGTGCCCTCGAACACGGGCTCGTCCGCGCGCGTGCACGTGACCTTCACGATGTGTTTCTTGCCGGCGATGCTCTCGCGCGTGGCGCTGGCCACCACCACGTCACCCACCACCACGGGCCGGAGGAAGCGCGCTTCCGAAGACCCCAGCACCACGAACGGGTCGTTCACGGCCAGCATGGCCGCATAGTCCGCGAGGCCAAAGACAAAGCCCCCGTGCACCAGCCCCCGCGCGTCCGCCGCCATGCGCGCGTGCGTGGTCAGCGATGCCCGGGCGTGCCCATCGCTCAGCGCGAGCGGCGTGCCCACCCACTCGGCGTCGATGGCGAGGTGCGTGTTGGTGTCCACCATGCGGCGCATCCTGCCCGATCCCACAGGGCGGTGCGAGGGGAGTTCCGGGGGAGCGGGTTGGATTGATGGGGCTCAGCCGGGACAGCGTGGCTCTGCTGAACCCGTGCGAGCTGGGAGCCCTTAGAACAAGCACAATTGGCACCCCCGGCTGAAGCCGAGGGTGCCAATTGAGCCTTGCAGCAAGCTCGATCAGTCCCCTAGACAGCAAGCTCGACCAGTCCCCAGTTTCAAGAGAGGCTTCCATCAGAGCCCCCATCAGAGCCCCCATCAGAGGCTCCCACAGAGCCTCCTCATCGAGCTGAGCTGCACCCTCGCGAAAGGCCCCTCCCTCAACACCGCTTCACCGAGGAGGTAGCGCCTCGCCCACCACGTTGATCGTCCCCCGCGCACACAGCTCGCTGCCACCACCACCATCCACCGCCCGGAACAGCTCACAGTCGAACTGCGCCAAGGCCCCCGCCCCCCAGCTCTCGGTGGCCACCACGCGCAGCACGTCGCCCACGCGCAGTTCAGGCACCAGGAAGTCCACGCCGCGCGTGCCCAGCAGCGCGCCGGCCACGGGGTTCGGGTCGCTGCCGCTGGTGCGGTGGCTCATCAGCACGGCGGCGCTCTGCGCAAAGAGCTCAATCGCCGCGATGGGCGACACCACGCCGCCTACGCAGAGGATGTGGTCCGCGCGCAGGGTCATGGTGGTCTCGACGGAGCTCGGGCTCACGGCCAGCACGTCGTCGATGAAGCACATGGGCCCGCGGTGCGGGATGCGCGCCAGCAGGTGGGTCAGCTCCCCCATCGGGCTCAGCTGTTGCTGCCGCCGCCGCCCGGCAGCGTCACGTCCGGCTCGGCCTCGCCGCGCGCGGCCGCCGCGATCTCGTTCTCCACGAACGTGATCAGCTCGTCCACCGTGCGGATCTGCTTGGCCGTCTCGGGGTCCGGGCGCCGGCCAGTCATGTCGCGCAGCTGCACGAAGATGTCCACCGCGTCGATGCTGTCGAGATCGAGATCGTCGTACAGGGTGGACTCGGGCTTGATCTGGGCCTTCTCCAGCTCGAAGGTGTCGGAGAGAATCTCCACGATCTCCGAGAAAATTTCGTCGCGCGTCATCGTACGGCTCATGAGGGGGAGAGACTTGTCAGAGAGACGCGGCGATGGCAAGGGGGCGCAAGCCGCGTTCTACCGAAGGTAACCGCACACCAGCCCAACCCGTGTGTCCGGGTACCCTTGGTAGAACGGCCCCCAACCTCGCCATCACTCAGTCCCCCTCGCGGG
>CAZEAA010000235.1:0-5501 GCA_964510015.1 uncultured Sandaracinaceae bacterium | reverse complement strand
GGCCTAGTTTGCTGCCCTCGGCTTCAGCCGGGGGTGCCCAATTTGCCTTGCAGCAAGCCCCATTCCAACGTCGGACGCGAGTCGCTCAGTGCTTGGCGTGCCCGGCCCGCAGCGCCGCGTACTCGCTCGCGGTGAGCATCTTCCGCTCCGCCAAGTCCCGCTCGGCCGCCGGCATCCACGCCCCGGCCTTCGCCGCGGGCCCCGCGCTCAGCGTCAGCAGCTCGGCGCCAAACCCGCTGCCATACGAGAACGCGCCGATGCGCGTGCCGCGCTCGAGGCCGGCGAGCGTGCTGGCCACCGAGATCCACAGGCTGGCCGTGTAGCAGTTCCCCACGCGGGCGTTCACGCGCATGGTGGGCGCCACCTTGTCCTCGAAGAACGCGGAGGTCTCGCCCTCGGGGATGCCGAGGCGCTCGCCGATGGCGGCCACGGCCTTCTTCACCATCTTGGGGAAGGGCACGTGGAAGCACGCGGCGTGCAGCGCGCTCAAGATGGCCTTGGGGCTCTCGCCCGACATGCCGCCCTCGCTCTGCTGGAAGGCCACGTAGTCCGCGAAGCAGCTGGCGGCGGCGGTCTTGTAGCACTCGAGCGAGAGCTGACCTTCCACGCTCGGGAAGGCCTGGCCCACGGGGCGCCAGAAGTCGAAGGCCGGCTGGCTGAACGGGAAGCTGTGCAGCTCCACCTCGGCGATGTCGGGGGTGCCCACGATCATGGCCACGGCGCCGGCGCCCTGCGTGGGCTCGCCGCCGTCCTCGGGGGCGTACAGCGCCACGTCGGAGGCAATCACCAACGCGGACTTGCCGCGCGCAGCCCCGGACGCGTGCCACTCCACCGCCTGGCGCAGCGCGAGCGTGCCGCCGTAGCAGGCGTGCTTCACTTCGTACGACCGCACGGCGCCGGTGAGGCCCAGCTCCTCGGCCACCCAGGCGGAGAGCGGGCGGCTCATGTCCTTGGCCGTCTCGGTGCCCACCACGATGAGGCCGATGTCGCTCAGCGAGCCCTGCCAGCTGGCGAGCGCGCGGCGCGCGGCGGTGACGGCCAGCGTGACCACGTCGGTGCCCGCGGGGCACAGCGCCATCTCGTGGCAGCCCAGGCCGGAGAGGTACTTGGCGGGGTCCACGCCGCGCAGGGCGCCCAGCTCGGCGAGGGGCAACGCGGCGCCGGGGAAGTGGACACCAAGGGCTGAGATTCCGACGGGTGAGGTGCTCATGGCTCTCGATCTAGCATCCCTGCTGGACGCTTGCTGGTAATTCTCTTGTAATCACGCGTGCTTTCACATGATGTTGAAATCGGTGAAAAGGCGAGTGCTTGCGCGCACATGCACCCACTCAGGCACCCCATGTCATGAACGGAGCGCTGTATCGCGGCCAGGCCGGAGGGGTCATAATCGTGGGCCATGGACGTCTGGTCCCCTGCGCAGTACCGCCGCTTCGCCGCCGAGCGGCGCCAACCCTTCGATGCCCTGGTGGCGCTCTGTAAGCCGTGCCGCGGGGGGCTGGCGTTCGACCTGGGCTGCGGTCCGGGCGAGCTGACACGCGAGCTGCCCCGGCGCCTGGGCGTGGCTCACGTGGTGGGGGTGGACGCGAGCGACGCCATGCTCGAGAGCGCGGCCGAGCACCAAGACGACAGCGTGAGCTTCCGCATGGGCGACCTGCGCACCTTCGAGAGCGACGTGCCCGTGGACGTGTGCTTCTCGAACGCGGCGCTGCAGTGGGCGCGCGATCACGAGAGCGTGCTGCGCCTCTGGCGTGCGCAGCTGGCGCCGGGCGGGCAGCTGGCCGTGCAGGTCCCGTGCAACGGCGACCACCCGGCCTATCAAGCGATCACGGACACCATCGCGGAGCAGCGCGCGCTCTTCAGCGGGCCGCTGCCGAGCCTGGCTTCGGACGACAACGTGCTGACGGTGGAGCGCTACACCGAGCTCCTCTGCGCCCTCGGCGCGAGCGAGCTGAACGTGCACCTGCGCGTGTTCCCGCACGTGCTGAGCGGCCCGCTCCAGGTGCTCGAGTGGGTGCGGGGCACGGCGCTGCACCGGGTACGTGTTGCGCTGCCCGACGACGCAGCGTACGGCGCGTTCCTGGCCGCGTACGAGGAACGCCTGCGACGCGTGCTGGGACCTCCCGACATGCCCTACCTCTTCACGTTCAAGCGCACTTTCCTGTGGGCGCGCTTCGACTCCGCTCCCGGCGCATGAACCGTCTCGAGCGACTGCTGGACCTGGTGCACGTGCTGCAGACGGCGCGCGCGCCCGTGTCGCTCGAGGCGCTGCGCGAGCTCTTCCCGGACTACGCCGACGGCAACGCCGACGCCACGCGCCGCAAGTTCGAGCGCGACAAGGCGGAGCTGGCGGGCATCGGGCTGGTGCTGCGCTTCGTGACCGAAGAGCAGGCCGAGCACGTGGGGCAGGACGGCTACTGGCTGGACGCGGAGGCCAGCTACCTGCCGGCCATCGAGCTGAGCACGGGTGACCGCGCGCTGCTGACGGCGGCGGCGCGGGCGGCGCTCGGCAGCGAGGGGTCGCCCCACCGCGGGGCGCTGCGGCTGGCGCTGGCCAAGCTGGACGCTCACGGGGCAGACGGCCCCCATGGAATGGGGCACGCCCCCCTGGTGATGCCGGGTGTCACGCAGGACGAGCCCGTGGGCGAGCAGCTCGAGCAGCTGAGCGCGGCGCTCGGCAAGCGCAAGCGCGTGACGCTCCGCTATCAGAAGCCGGACAGCCCCGCGAGCGAGCGCGACGTGGACCCGTATGCGTTGTTCTCGAAGAGCGGCGTCTGGCACCTGTGTGGCTTCGACCATCGCCGGCAGACCACGCGCGTGTTCCGCGTGTCGCGCATCACGTCGCTGACGGTGAACGACAAGCGCCCCACCCAGCCGGACTACGCCATCCCCGAGGGCTTCCGCGCCGCCGACTACAGCGCGATGGACCCGCTGCGCTACGAGGTGAACGACCCGCTCACCTGCCGCGTGCACGTGGACCCCGAGGTGGCCTTCTTGATGCGCGCCTCGTGGGGCGAGCCGGGCGCTGACGGCGTCTTCGTGATCACCACCACCAACCTGCCGCACCTGGTGCAGCAGGTGCTCGAGCTGGGGGCGCGCGCCGAGCTGCTGGGGCCGGCGGCGGCGCGCGAGGCCGTGGCCAAGCGCTTGCGCGCCGTGCTGGTCGCCCACGAGGAGGGCGCACGTGTCTGACCTGGTCAGCGACCTCGGGCGCTTCTTGGTGCTGGTGCCGTGGCTCGCGCAGCACGAGGATGGCCTGCCGGTGGCCGAGGTGTGCGAGCGCCTCGGAGTCGAGCCGCGCGCGCTCGCCAAGCTGGTGGACCAGGTGGCCTTCGTGGGCACGCCCGACGGCACCCCCGACGAGCTGGTGGATCTCTACATCGAGGGCGACCGCCTGCACGTGGCCTTGCCGCAGCAGTTCACGCGCGCCCCGCGCTTCAGCCCCGACGAGATGCTGGCGCTGCTGATGGTGCTGGCGCCCCTGCGCAACGCGCCCGTGCCCGGCTTGGCGCGGGAGGCCGACGCGCTAGCCGAGCGCTTGCTCACGCTGGGCAGCGAGCGGGCGCGAGAGCTGGCCGCGCGCGTGGACCCGGTGGTCTTCACGCAGGGCGAGCACACCGAAGAGCGCGAGCACCTGGCGCTTTTCGAGAAAGCCGTGCGCGAGCACCGCGTGTGCGACACCGAGTACTACACCGCGGGGCGGGATGCGCTGAGCGCCCGGCAAGTGCGACCCATGGCGCTCATCGAGCAGCGCGGCGCGTGGTACGTGGTGGGGGACGACCACAAGACCTTCAAGGTGGAGCGCTTCAAGCGCGTGGTGCTCCGCGCGGACACGTTCAAGCCGCCGGCGGGCTTCGACGTGGCGCAGTACACGCAGCGTGGTCTCTTCGCGCCGGGGCAGGGCGACGCCAGCGACATCGCGCTGCAGCTGCGCGTGCGAGGCGAGCTGCGGCCCTTCGGGGCCAGCGCCACCGCGCGCGTGTTCTCGTGGCTGCGCGCCCAAGGGGGTGACGCGGTGCTCGAAGGGCCCGGCCCCGAGCGTCAGGCGTTTCTCAGCGAGACCAAGGCGCTGCTCGAGCGCTATGAACCCCAGCGTGAGGCGAGCGACGCAGGCAACGCGGGCGGCGCCCCTCGGGAAGGATGAGCATGAGCAAGGCGGAGAAGGCGCGAGCCAGCGGTTGTTGGTTCGGGCAGCTGGTGGGGGACGCGCTCGGCACGTTGGTCGAGGGCCAGAGCGCGGCCGAGATCGCTGCGTCCCATCCAAAGGGCGTGCGCGACCTGCACGACGGCGGCGCGTTCGACCTGCTTGCGGGGCAGCCCACCGACGACACCGAGCTGGCGCTGTCGCTCTCGTGGTCGCTGCTGGACGAAGCGGACTACGTGGAGGAGTCGGCCGCGAGCCACTACGTGCGCTGGTTCGACACGGAGCCCTTTGGGGTGAGCCCGGCCGTCGAGGTCGCGGTGCGCGCGGCCCAGCAGGCGTCTCTGGCGGGCGAGGCGGTGGCGCCCGCGATGCGGGCCGCGGCCGACGCCACCAGCCTGCAGCCGGCGCCGCTGATGCGCGTGGCGCCCATCGCCATCTTCGGCGTGCATCGGGGTGACGAGTGGGTCGCGCAGGCCGCCATGCAAGACGCCGCGCTCACGCACGCGCACCCCGTGGTGCAGCAAGCGAGCGCCGTCTTCGCCGTCACCCTGGCGCGCGCCATCCGCGGGGAGACCGACGCGCGGGCCCTGCTGACGGCCGCGCGCGAGCACGCGCTGCACCTCGAGGCCCACGCGGCGCTGCAAGACGCCCTGCGTGACGCGGAGCACGCGCCCCCCACCGACTTCACGGACCCGCACGGCGTGTGCGTGGCGCTCCAGAACGACACCGACGCCAACGGCGTGATCGCGGGTGCGCTGCTCGGGGCCGTGCACGGGATGCACGCCATCCCGGCGCGCTTCCGCGAGTGCGTGGACGCGTGCGAGCCCGATGAAGACGAGGACGACGTGAGCCGCCCGCGGCCGAGCTGGCTGTGGCCCACCGGCGCGGAGGGGCTCGCGCTCTCGCTGCTGGACACCGGCTCCGCCGGCTGAGCGCGGGGTGGCCCGTGCGTGTGCGGGTGCCCGTTCCACCTGCGCCACGGGAGCGGCTGGCGTACGCTCGTGCGCATGAAGATCGGCATCGTCCCCATCAACGTCGGCGGCCCCAACGCGGCCGCGAACATGATCCCCCTGGCGCAGTACGCGGAGGCCGCGGGCATCGAGTCCGTCTGGACCTTCGAGCACGCCATGGTCCCCATGAGCTACGAGTCGCGCTACCCGTACGACAAGTCCGGGAAGATGCCGGTCAAGCCCGAGACGTGGTTCATCGACCCGCTCATCGCGCTGTCGCACGTGGCCGCGGCCACCAAGACGCTGCGCCTCGGCACGGGCGTGAACATCCTGCCCCAGACCAACCCGCTGCTGCTCGCGAAGCAGGCCGCCAGCATCGACGTACTGAGCGGCGGGCGCCTCACGCTGGG
>CAZEAA010000234.1:0-9585 GCA_964510015.1 uncultured Sandaracinaceae bacterium | reverse complement strand
GGCACCCACCGGGGACGCGCTTCAGCCGTGGGCGCCCAGACGAGTTGTCGCGCGCACCGCCCGGTCCGCGCCGTGCTGTCGCAAGCCCATACGAAGGCGCCCCTGATTGATCGACGAAAGCACACGGCACGCTTGCTGCTCTGTGTAGCTGCGTGACCATCCACTCTCGCTCAAACGGCGATCCCCACAGCGGGTTTGCGCTCCTGCCGTTCATGCTCGCGACCGCCGCAGTGCTCGGCGTCGCGTGCTTCTGGCTCCTCACTCCCCGCCGGGGCCACTCGCGAATCTTACAGACACGCACCGACACACAGACCGTGAGCAGCGCAGTCATGCAGTACGCCATCGACAACGTGACATGCCCGAAGTCGATCAAGGCACTGAATGGCGGCTACCTCTCAAACAGCACACGTGTGCTCGATGCTTGGGACGAGCCCTTACTGATCTACTGTAGCCTCACCGGCGACGGTGTCGTCGGGGCCTGTTCGAACGGCCCCAACCGTCACCACGGAGACGACGACGACGTGTGCAACCTCGACCACCGCCGTCACGAGTCCAGCCTGATGAGAAGCGCGCCCAACCTCGTCGAAGGCGAGGAGCCATCGAAGCCGGAGCCCGCCGCAGCCAAGAGGGCAACGCGGGGGAGGTGACGCCGCTATCGCTGGATGGTACATCGGCGCCCATGTCTTCTCAGAAGCTCTGGTTCGCTGCGTGTCTCTCCGTCTTGGCGCTCGGCGCCTGCAACTCCGGCAACGCTCAGCGCGAGCGCGCCGAGGTGGTGCGGCCGCGGCCCGCGGGCGAGAGCGCGGCCTCCCCCGCTGCCGGCACCGCGCCGTTCACCGTGCTCTTGGACACCACCAAGGGGCCCATCCACATCGAGGTGCACCCGGAGTGGGCGCCGCGTGGCGCCGCGCGCTTCCGTGAGCTGGTGGAGGGCGGCTACTACACCGACGTGGCCTTCTTCCGCGTGGTGCAGGGCTTCATGGCGCAGATCGGCATCCACGGAGACCCGGCCGTCAACAGCCGCTGGCGCGAGAACAGCTTCCCGGACGACCCCGTCACGCAGAGCAACACGCGCGGCATGCTGAGCTTCGCCACGCGCGGGCCCAACACGCGCACCACGCAGTTCTTCATCAACTTCGTGGACAACAGCAACCTCGACGGCATGGGCTTCGCGCCGTTCGCGCGGGTGCGCGAGGCCGACATGGCCATCGTGGACAGCCTGTACAACGGCTACGGCGAGGGCGCTCCGCGCGGCAACGGGCCCGACCAGGGCCAGATGCACTCGGTGGGCAACTCGTACCTGCGCGCCAACTTCCCGAACCTCGACTACGTGCGCTCGGCCAGCATCGTCCCGAACTGACGGCTGAAGCCCGGCGACATTTTTGCGTCCCGGGCGCAATCAGCCCCCGACCGAGGAAACGGGCGTGGCAAGCTGCCCCGCATGCCCCCCATCCTCCGTGAGTTCCGTGCGCTCGGGCTGCTGGCCTGTGCCCTCCTGTTGAAGAGCCCTCTCCCGGCGGTCGCGCAGGCCCAGCCCGCAGCCGTGCTGACCGACGACGTGGGCGCCGAGTTCTGGTCCGGCGTGGTGAGCCGGGCCTTCGGTCCCGGCGGAGTGGTCGCCCTCGCCGAAGCCGACCGGGTGTCGGTGTGGAGCACCAGCTCGCGGCGGCTGCTGGCCAGCCTCACGCTGACGCCGGACCCGCCCAGCGGTGGGGGCGCGCTGCCCACGCGCATCCAGCAGGTGGGCTTCACGCTGGATGGCCGGCTGGTGCTCGGGACCTCGCGAGGCCTCGAGGTGGTGAGCCTGCGGGACACGCGCCAGCGGCAGGTCGTGACCATGGGCGCGGTCCAGGTGCGGGTGATCGAGCCCACGGCCGATGGCGTGGTGGTCGGCTTCGCGACCGGTGACGTCGTGCGCTTCGGTGGCTCGCCGCTCACGGAGCAGACACGCTTCCGGCTCCCCGCGGACGCTGCGCGCGTGGGGTCCATCGCGCTGGCGGGCGACCGAACCTTCGTGGCCTCCGCGGGACGGCTCTTCGTGCACGCGGGAGGCGCGGTCGAGGAGGTGCCCATGGGAGGCACGGGGGCTCACCGAGACCTCGCGGTGGGTGCGGGCCGCAGCGGTGAGATCGTAGTGGCCGGAGGCTCTCACCTGGCGCGTGTCTCGGCGCAGACGCACGCCGTGCTGGCCAACGCCACCAGCGAGCCGGGCCTGACCTATCCTCTCACGGTGCAGTGCAGCGCGAGCAGCGCGCTCTGCTACTGGCGGCGTGGGGTGCGCGTGGAGGTCTGGCGCGACGACCTGAGCGAGCGCGTGGCGGCGGGTGACACCAACGGCGCGGTGGACGCTGCGACGGGCCGAGCGCTGCGCCAGGCTCCGCCCACGGGCACGTCGGTGGTCGGTACGCCGGGATGGATGGAAGTCGCGGACAGCATCGAGGGCCCGTGGCAGCCCCTCGGCGCGCGCATCGCCGCCGTGAGCGACGCGGCGTGGTCCTCACGCCCGGGCGAGCTGATCCTGGGTGTCGACGGCCATGCTCACGCGCTGCGCCTCCCCGACCTCACGCTGACGCCCATCGGTGACACCCGCGCGCCGGTCGCGGTGGGAAGCGACGGCCGGGTGCTCACCACGGGGCCCCTCGGCGAGGTGATCGTCCACGGCGCCACGCTCGAAGTGCAGCGCACCATCGTCCCGAGCACCTGCAACGCCGCGCGCATCCGGCAGCTGACGGGGGTGGACACCGAGTCCGCGTGGGCGCAGCTCACTCGGCTCGAGCGGCAGTGCCAAGACGGGGCGCCCGGGCGGTTGGCCCCTTCGCCGACCGGCACGCTGGTGGCGATGAACACGGCCAACGGCGACCTCCGGTGGCTGGACTACGCGCGTGGGCGGTGGCTCGAGCGCGTGGCCGACTTCGCGGGGCGCGGCCAAGACACCGACGTCGCGGCCCTGACCTGGGCGAGCGGCACCGACACCGTCGCGGCGCTCGTGGGCACGCGACGCTACACGGTCTCGAGGGCGGGCGCCGTGAGCTCCGAGGCGGAAGAGAGCAACCCACGGAGCGCAGCGCCGCGGCCCGTGGCCGGTGGAAGCCCAGCGCTGTCCGCGTCCATCGTGGACGGACGCTTGCTGCTGCGTCGCCAGGCGGATGGCGCGGAGCTGAGCCTCACGTTCGTGGTGGCGCAGCCCGCGCCGCGGGTGATCGCCCGCGCGGGGGAGCGCTTCTGGGCGCCGGCCGAAGTGCGGCACCTGGTGCACCGACAAGTCTCGCCCTTCGACGCGCTGGCCCCCGAGCTGCCGAGCGAGAGCGCGCTCGACCCTCAGCTGGTGACCACGTTCGTGGCGGAGGCACGCTGAGCGCGGCGCCGCAAGAGCCCAACAGAAGCTCCGGGTCTATGGTGCGAGCTTCTGGCCGAGTTCGATCACGTTGCGATCCGGGTCGCGGACGAAGAGCGCCACGTAGTTCTCGCCAAGACTCACCGGGCCTTCCGACACGGTGATACCGGCCTCGTGCAGCGCCGCGAGGGTGGCCTCGATGTTCGCCACCGCGAACGCCACGTGCGTGATGCCCGGGTGCTTCTCGGGCACGTCCATCAAGACGTTCCCCGCGTCCGAGGCCTCACCGTTCACGATCAGGTTCAGCTCGATGCCCGCGTCGTTCTTCAGGATGGACACACGCGGCGGCGGGTACCACGCCAGCTCCGTGAAGCCGAGCTTCGCGTAGAACGCGAGGGACCGTTCGCGGTCGACGACGCGGAGGCCGACGTGACCAATGCTCTCGAGGAAGAGTGCCATTCACCGAGGGTAGCGCCCTTCGTCGGGAGGTCACCTCCGCACGGTCCAGACATCCCGGAGTTCTCTAGGCGGCGCCCTTCTCGGACGTCGGCCTCCAGCGCGTCTTGCGTAGGGGTTTGGCCTCGCGTTCGAAAAATCGTACTGCTTCTTCATGCCTACCACCTTCCCTTGTACTCGCGGCGTTCGGTTGCGACGGCTTTGCGCGCGGAGATCACAGCAACTTGCGGGGTCCTCCGTCGTCCGGATACTCCAGATATACTGCGAGTATCGAGGTAGAGAATGCCTTGCAGGCGTGCGGGGAGAGCTGCGTGCCCAATCCAGCCCCTGGCATTCGCTCCGGCATCTGAAAGGCGTGTGGCATGCATCAGCAACGAATGGTCCTGATCTGTCTGCTCTCTACCTTCTCTGTGCAGGGATGTTCGCAGGCACATACTTCCGGGCCATCCGATGCTGGTCCAACGTCACGAGACATTGGCCCATTCATCGCTGACGAGGGTCCCGTCGTCTACCCTGACGTCTGCGTCGACCAAGAGTGCGAAGGCGTTGGCGAGGCTTGCAATGGAGGCGTGTGCTGGGAGTCGAGATTCGCCGGGATGGATACCACCTCGGTCGTGGCTCCGCAGTGCTCATTCTCCGCCAACAACGGAGCCGCAATCGTGACCTGGAATGGTGAGCCATGTGCGATCGCCGACCACGGCCCCGGTGGTACGCAGCTGGGGTCGGCCGTTCCCATCGAGCTCTGCTTGGCCCTCCAGGATTCGGGTAACCCCGTGAGCCAGGAGTACCGCGACCTCTTCCCGGAGGGATGCATCTGGTCTGACGGGCTTCCAGTGACTGACCGCGCTCCCGAGACTCCGTGCGAGGGATTCGAGCCCGCAATCGTCACAGGGGTGGAGTTCTACCATCGTGGATTCTGTGGCGGAACATGCGGTACCGGCGGCTGCCCTGCGCTAGTGCGCAGCTCGGTCTGCGTGGGACGGTCCGACGAACGCAGTTTCGGCGCCTGCGCGAGTTCCTCTCGTCGGTGCCGTGCGTCGGATGTTGGCATGGATGATTCATGCCTTGGCGCACCCATCGACGGCTACGGAGAGCCGTGTCTGTGCATGGTGACCTACCCTCAGAATCCAGATGAAACAGAGCTCGTGGGCTGGCAAGTTGCGCAGAGCGTCTGCGAGCGATATCGCGACATCTTCCCTGCGAGCGTCGAGTGCCGTGGCGCATCCTTCGAACTCATCGAGTAGATGTGCTGTCGCCGTTCAACCGGTGACCACACCGCCCGCCACCTGAAAGTCCCGGCGGTGCTCGTCCAGCAGGATGAACTCCGGGTGCGTGGTGGTCAGGAACACCTGGCCGCCGAGGCGCGCGAGCAAGTCGAACAACCTCCGGTTGCGGCGCCGGTCGAGCTCACTGCTCACGTCGTCCAGCAGCAGGACGGGCACCTTGCCAGTGCGCGCGCTCAGCTCGTCCAGCTCGGCCACCTTGAGGGCCAGCACGATGGCGCGCTGCTGCCCCTGCGAGGCGTGGTGCTTGGCGGCGATGGTGCGCACCGTGAGCGCGAGGTCGTCGGCGTGCGGGCCGTCGGCGGTGAAGCCGCGCGCGCAGTCTTTCTGGAAGGCCTGCTCGAGCGCCCGCAGCAGCAGCTCGCGCTCGGGGGCCACGCGCGGCTGGTAGCTCACGTCGAGCGGCAGCTCTTCGCCGGCCACCTCGTGGAAGGCGCGCGCCACGCGCGGGGCCAGGCTCGTCACCAGCGACGCGCGCGCACGGCCCACGATGGCCCCCGCGTCGGCCAGGATCGCGTCGTAGCTGCGCACCCCACGTGCGTCGATGGGGTCCTGCTTCAAGAGCCGGTTGCGGCTGCGCAGCGCCTTCGTGTACGTGCCGAGCGCGCTCTCGTAGGCGGGGTCCAGCTGCTCGAGGATGCGGTCCAAGAACGCGCGCCGCAGCTCGGGGGAGCCGCCCGCCAGCTCCACGTCACCGGGGTGGAAAAGCACCATGGGGAAGGTGCCGTGCCACGCACCGAGCGAGCGCGGGCGCTTGTCGTCCAGCTGCAGCTTGCGGGCCTTGCCGCGCTCGAGCCCCACCGTGTACGTGCGCGCGGCCAGGTCGCCGGCCACGCGCGCGCGCATCACCGCGTTGCTGTCGTGGAGGCGCACGATGTCTTCGGTCTTGGCGCCGCGGAAGCTGCGCAGCGAGCCCATGTAGTGGATGGCCTCGAGCAGGTTGCTCTTGCCGGCGCCGTTGTCGCCGTGGATGACGTTGAAGCGCGCGCCCGGCTCGAAGTCGAGGCGCTCGAGGTTGCGAAAGCCCCGCAGGAACAGGCGCTCCACGCGCAGCGGCGTGCTCGGCACCACCGCCACCTCCGCAGGGCTGGGCACCCGCTCGCTCACTCGGTCCACTCGCGCAGGCCGGCCCCGATGCGCTTCTCGGCGTTGCGCAGGTCGGCCGGCGTGCGGCTGCCGGTGAGCAGCAAGATCGCGCGCAGCTCGCGCTCCACCCCGTCGAGGAACGCATCGACCGCGGCCTCGCCGCCCTGGTTGAAGGCCATGAACACCGGCCGCGCGATGCCGCCCACCTGCGCCCCGAGCGCGATGGCGCGCGCCACGTCGTGCCCCGTGGCCACGCCGCCCGTCGCGATCACCCGCATGCCCGCCTGCGCGGCGTAGACCACCGACGCGGCGGTGGGCACGCCCCAGTCCCAGAGCGCCTCGCCGAGATCGCGCTGGCCGCCCTCGGCGCGCAAGGTCTCCACGCCCACCCACGAGGTGCCGCCCGCGCCGCTCGTGTCCACGTGCCGCACGCCCACGTACCGGAGCTGGGCCAGCGTGCGGCGGCTGAGCCCATTGCCCGTCTCCTTGGCCACCACCGGCACGCCGAGCTCGTTCACCAGGCGCCCGATCGCGGCGAGGCAACCCCGGAAGTCGCGGTCGCCCTCGGGCTGCACCAGCTCCATGGCCGGGTTCAGGTGCACGCACAGCGCGTCGGCGCCGATGGCGTGCACCATGCGCGCCACGTCGGCCGTGGCCATCTCGCGCGCCTGCACCACGCCGATGTTCCCGAGCACCAACGCGCTGGGCGCCACGTCCCGCACGCGATAGGTGGACGCCGACTCGGGGCGCTTCAGCATCGCGCGCTGGCTGCCGAGCCCGAACGCATAGCCGCGCCGCTCGGCGACGCCGGCCAGCGTGCGGTTGATCTCCTCGGCCCGCTCGTGCCCGCCGGTCATGGCCGCGATCACCAAGGGAGCCCGCAAGGTCTTGCCCAACAGCTCAGTGCGCAGGTCCAAGTCGTCCAGCGAGAGCTCGGGCAGACTCTGGTGCACGAGGCGTACTTCCGAGAGCAAGGTGGTCTGCCGGCGGAAAGCCACTTGATCCGTCGCGCAGAGGTCCAGGTGGTCGGCTTTTCGCTGGCTGATGTCGTGGGTCATCGGTGGCTCTCGCTCCGCCCTGAGGGCGGCCCATGCAACTTGCCTGAGGAATAGCCCGAGCGTAAGAGGAGCGCAGCGTGACGCAACACACCGAACCCGATTGGTCGACCTTCGTGCGGCAGCGTGTGGACGCTCGCCTCGAGGCGTTCTTCGAGACGAAGCGCGAGCAGACGCGGCGCCTCTCGCCTCGCGGCGTGGAGATGGTGGACGCCACGGCCGCCCTCACGCTGCGCGGCGGCAAGCGCTTGCGGCCCTTGGTGCTGGCGGCCGCCTACAGCGCGGTCGCACCCCAGGGCAACCTCGAGGACTGCATCGAGGCCGGGGCGTCGCTCGAGCTGCTGCAGAGCTACCTGCTCATCCACGACGACTGGATGGACCGCGACGACGAGCGCCGGGGCGGCCCGGCGGTGCACACCACCTTTCGTCAGCCGGGGCGCGACGTGCACATCGCCGACTGCCTGGGCGTGCTCACGGGCGATCTCGCCGCCACGTATGCATGGGAGCTGATGGCTGCGGCGCCCTTCCCCAAGTGGCGCCGCGACGAGGGCTTCGAGGCCTTCTCCACCCTCCAGATTGAAGTCTACCTGGGGCAGCACCTGGACATGCTCGGCGACAGCGACGTGGCGCGCATGCACCACCTGAAGACCGGCAGCTACACCGTGCGCGGTCCGGCGGCGCTCGGCGCCATCCTGGCGGACGCGAACCCCGACCAGGTGTTGGCCCTCACGGGCTGGGCCGATCCGCTGGGCGAGGCCTTCCAGCTGCGCGACGATCTCTTGGGCACGTTCGCGAGCGCGGCCACCGGCAAGCCCGGCGACGACCTGCGCCACGGCAAGCGCACGGGCCTCATAGTGGAAGCCGAGCAGCGCCTGCAGGGCGACGCAGCCGGGCGCGCGCGGCTCGAGAAGGTGTTCGGCAACGCCAGCGCGAGCGACGCGCAGGTGGCCGACGCGATGGAGCTGCTGACCGCGTGCGGTGCGCGGCAGGCCCTCGAGGAGCGCTGCACCGAGCTGCGCGACCTGGCCCTCGGCGTGCTTGACGGCGGTGACCTCGAGCCGCTGGGCTGCGAGCGCCTGCGCGCGCTGGCCCTGCTCCTGACGGACCGCGACCGATGAGCACCGCGCACGGCGCCGGCTGCGGGAAGGTCATCCTTCTCGGGGAGCACAGCGTCGTGCACGGGCGGCCTGCTCTGGCCGCGGGGTTGTCGCGTGGGGCGCGCGCCGAAGTGACCGCGTCTCCCGATGCTCGCTCGCATGCACGCTTCGTCTTCGACACGGCCGAGGTCGTAGTGCAGGCCGCAGACGACAGCGACCACCCGCTCGGGCGGGCTTTCGCGGCGCTGCTGGGCACGTACTCCGCTCCACCTCCCGTGCACCTCACGGTGCGCCTCGAGCTGCCGGCGGGCGCTGGCCTCGGCGCCTCCGCGGCGATGGGCGTGTCGGCCAGCAGCGCCCTCGACGCGTACCTGGGCATCCCGCGCACACCGCTCGAGCGCGCCACGCAGACTCTCGCCTGGGAGCGCGTGTTCCACGGCAACCCCTCGGGCGTGGACAACACCATGGCGGCCGTGGGCGGCGTGGCCCTCTTTACGCGGGGTGAGCCGCTCGAGCCCGTGCGCGTGCGGAAGCCGCTGGTGCTGGTGATCGGCCACAGCGGCGAGTCCTCCGAGACCAAGCAGATGGTCGGCCTCGTGGCGCAGCAGCTCGAGCGCGAGCCCGAGCGCATCGGCCAGCTGTTCGACGCCATCGCGGCACTGGTGCGCAACGCGCGGCTGGCTCTCGAGGCCGGCGACCTGCGCGCGCTGGGCCAGCTGATGGACATGAACCACGGCCTCTTGAGCGCGCTGATGTTGTCCACGGCGCGGCTCGAAGACCTGTGTCACGCCGCGCGCGACGCAGGCGCCCTCGGCGCCAAGGTCACCGGCGCAGGCGGAGGCGGCTGCATGGTGGCCCTGGCGGCCGACCACGGCGCGGCCCACACCATCCTCGCGGCGCTACAGAGCCTGGGCGCCGAGAGCTTCGTCACGGAGGTCGGCGCATGAGTCGTCGCATCGGTCGCTGCAAGGTCCGCGCACACGCCAACATCGCGCTCTCGAAGTACTGGGGGAAGTCCGACCTCGCCCTCAACCTGCCGGCGGTCCCCAGCATCAGCATGACGCTGAGCGGCCTGGTCACCGAGACGGAGGTGCGCTTCGACGCCAGCCTGCGTGCCGACGAGGTGTACTTGGATGGTGGCCCAGCGAGCCCCAAAGAAGCGCGCCGCGTGGTGACCATGCTCGACCAGGTGCGCGCTGCGGCGAAGCACGAACACCGTGCCGTGGTGCGCTCGGTCAATCGCTTCCCCACCGCCGCCGGGCTCGCGTCGAGCG
>CAZEAA010000233.1:9407-9615 GCA_964510015.1 uncultured Sandaracinaceae bacterium | reverse complement strand
CCTACAACCGCGTGGTGATGGCCTGGGTGGCGCGGGCCACGCGGTTGTAGGTGTCCAGCATGTGGACGGGGATGCGCACCGCGCGGCCCTTGTCGGCCAGCGCGCGGCTGATGGCGTGGCGAATCCACCACGACGCGTAGGTGCTGAAGCGGTAGCCGCGGTTGTGGTCGAAGCGCTCCACGGCCTTCATGAGGCCGATGTTGCCCTC
>CAZEAA010000233.1:2135-9397 GCA_964510015.1 uncultured Sandaracinaceae bacterium | reverse complement strand
TGGGGGGTGAGGTCGAGGAGCGGCAGACGGCCACGGTTGTAGCGGCGCGCGATGCTGACCACGAGGCGCAGGTTGGCGGCCACGAAGCGGTTCTTGGCGCGCTGCTGGTCCTTCTGAGCCTTGCGGACGCCCTGCAGGTAGCGGCGGAACGAGACGGTGATGCGCACCTCGTCGCCCACGATGTCGCGCTCTTCGGCGAACTCACCGGCCAAGCGATGCACGGCCTTGTCGGCCTCCTGCACGAACAGGCGGTCGCTGTCCACGGCGCGCAGGCGGGTGCTGGCGGCCAGCGAGAGCGAGTCCCACTTGTCCTGCTGCTTCTTCGAGATCTTCGCCTTCTTCGCGGCGCGCACCATCTTGCGCATGATGGCCAGCTCGGCGATGGGCTCCTCGAGGCTCTGCGCCTCGACGATGGCGGCCACGGTCTCGAAGGCCTGCATGTTCGAGAAGAGGGCCTCCCAGTACGCGATCTCGAGCTGCTCGACGTTGCGGGCGGCCTCGATCTCCTCGTGCGGGGTCAAGACACGGTGGCACGCCATCTCGCGGAAGTAGCGCGAGAGGGTGCTGTCGCCGGCGCCCTGGCGCTCGAGCTCACGGAGCGCCTTCTCGGCGTCCACGCGGGCCTTCTCCAGCTGCGCGTGCGACGGCTCGCTGGTGGGCTCCCCCATCTCCGAAGCCGAGGTGCGCATGTCGTGGCCGTCCTCGTCGTCGTCGTCGTCGTCGTCGTCGCTGGCGCGCTTGGCGCGGGTCTTGGCCGGCTGCTCCACGAGCTTGGCCTCGGCCGCCGCCTTCGAGCTGGCCTTCATGGGCACGCTCGCGCGGACGGGGGTCTTGGCCTTGGGGGGCGCCGCCTGCGCCGCCGCCTTGCTGGCGCTGGGGGTCACGGTCGCGGCCGGCGTCTTCCGCGCGGTCTCGGCCTTCTGGGACTCTGCTGTGCGCTTCCGCGCGATAGCTGCCTTGGTCATGGTTCCTCGCTCGCTTAGAGCCACTCCCGCTTTCCGCACGGTCATGGCTCTGGATCTTCGTTCAGCTGGTTCAGTCGGGCGGCTGCGTGACCGCGTGCTCGCCGTCTGTTGCTCGCCCTACCTTGCACTCTTCGTGCCGACGGTTTGACTTTTGCCCCGAGCGCGTTGCAATCCCGAACCCGCTGGATTCGAGGAGGTTTCTGCGCTGTCGCCCGAGGTCACTCATAGCGGTGCATATGGGGTCCATTGCGCGGATGAACAGGGGGGTTGCGACAATGCAGCGATCTGCTAGGGCGGGTGTCCGGTGAAGAGCGCTCGCCAGGTCTTGGTCGCCGCCCTCCGTGACCAGCTCGGAGACGGCGCCATCGCGCTCGTGGGGTTCGGGGTGGCGGCGGGGGCCACGGCCGCCTTGGCAGCCCTCGCGGGGCCGCTGCTGATCCGCACGGATCGTGCCTCCATGGACGGAGAAGCGCTGGGCGGGCCGCTCCATTTCCTGGCCGGTGTGCAGCCCCAGTTCCTCGTCCTCGGGGTGGCCGTCGCCATGCTGCTCCGGGCCGCGAGTCGGTACGTGGGCACGCTGGCGGCGGGGGGTGTCCAGCAGGCCGCTGTCCGCAGACTGCGCATCCACCTCCACGATCACCTCCTTCATCTATCTCCCACGGCGTGGGCGCGGCTCGCTCCGGGAGAGCTGGCCAGCCGCCTGGGAGCCGAGGTGGCCGCGGTTCGGGCGTTGGTTCATATTGTAATTTCACATACGTTTCAGCACGCGCTGATGGCGACTGCGTTGGCTACGGTGGCCATCCAACTGGACACCCGAGTCGCCACCTGTGCGCTGGGGGTGGCCGCTGTGCTGGCCATCGTGGCGTGGCGGCTGTCCCGAGCGGCGCGCCCCGCCACCCACTCCGTCCACCAGGCCGAGGCGCGAGTAGCCGAGCTGGCGGGAGAGCACGGCGTACTGGTGCCCCTCGTGCGCGCGTATGGCGCCGAGGCCTACGCGAGTGAGCAGCTGCGCGACGCCGCCGAGCAGTCCGAGGTGGCGGTCATGCAGGCGCTGATCGCACACCAACGGGTGGGCCCGGTGCTGGAGGTCGCGACCGTCGTTCTCGGCGCAGCCCTGTTCGCCGTCATCGGCAGCGTGGACCTGGGCCTCTCCTTCGCTACCGGCGTGAGCTTGGTCGCGGCCCTCATGCTGATGCTTCGTCCGCTCCAAGCCCTGGCCAGCAGCTTGCCCTCGGCGTACGCGGGCTTGGCCAGCCTCGAGCGGCTCGAGCAGATCCTCGCCCTCCCCCGCGTCGACGCAGTGCGCCCCGCGGCCGAGGAACCGCAGGGAGCTGGCCCTCTGCTGGAGCTGCGCGACGTCGACTTCAGCTATGAGCCCGAGGTCCCAATACTACAGGGCATCCAGCTGATGGTGCAGCCCGGCGAGCGGGTGGCCGTCACGGGCCGCAGCGGCGAAGGGAAGTCCACCCTCCTCATGATCCTGGCGGGCCTGCTGCCGCCCACCGCTGGCTCGCGTCACGTCGCCGGGGTGCTCTCGACTGTGGTGCCGGCCGACTTTGCCTGGGTGCCGCAGGAGTCGCTCTTCTTTGCCGACACGCTGCTGGCCAACCTGGCCTTCGGCGCACCGCGTGATCCCGAGCGTGCGCGGGATGTGATGGCACGGGTGGGACTCGGCCCGCTGCTCGCGAGCCTGCCAGACGGCCTCGACACCCTGCTGGCCGGGCGGGGGCGCCAGCTGTCAGGAGGCGAGCGTCAGCGCCTGTCCATCGCGCGGGCCCTGTACCGAGAGCCGCGCGTCTTGCTGCTGGACGAGGTCACCTCGGCGCTCGACGTGGAGTCCGAGGCGGAGGTGCTGGCGGCCCTCAGCCGTCTGGCGGAGCACGGCACCGCGCTCGTGTTCGTGAGCCACCGGCCCACGGTCGCGGCGTTCGCCGACCGCGTCGTCACGCTGGACGGTGGCCGGGTGGTGAGCGATCGTGCGCCCGATGCGCCCTCGCTCTCGCCTTCGGTCTGAATTCCTGCGCCTCGTCCTGACGCTGCCGCTCGCAGGCGGGTTGGCGCACGCCCCTGGCAGCGCACACGCAGGGGCCCCCATGCCCGAAGGCGGGTTTGCGCCCGAGGACGGATCGCATCGACCGCCCGTTCCGACGCGACCGCCCGTCCCGACACAGCCGCTGGCCACCGAGCTCGGACGCCCCGGCCAGCGCGCGGCGTTGAGCGTGCGGACGGACGCCACCGGCCAGGCCAGCCTCGTGGTCGACGGCCAGGCGGTGGCAAGCCTTCCTTCCATTCCGGCTCAGCTCGAGGCGCGCAGCATCGCCCTGCCCGGCGGCACCGTCGCGCTGGTGACCCTCCGCAGCGAAGGTCGCACGGACCTGCTGCTGCTCGCGCGGCGCGGGACGCGCGTGGTGGTGCTGGACACGGCCCGCACGGACTTCGTGGGTGACCCGGGTGAGCGCAGCGCCCGCTTCATTATTGTGGTGGAAGGCGGCGAGCATCCGCGCGTGGTGCGCGGGCGCTACATGGAGCGCGCGCAGGTGTGTGGGGCCCCGTCGACCCCGCTCGAGACCCAGGCGCTGGACCCCCGCACGCTCACGTTCCGAGACCAAGCCGAGGACCCGCGCGGCAACCGCACGCCCACGCAGACGCGCACCGCCACGCTGGCCGGCACCGAGCTCCAGGCGCCGCAGCTGGACGCGCTGCGCTTCGACGTCACCAGCTCGGGCGGCGGCGAGGCCGGCTTCGAGCGCGCGCCGCGGCCGGTCGCCCTCACCGACCGGGATCCCGCCACCGCGTGGGTGGAAGCCGAGCCCACGCGCGGCGGCGTGGCCTTCGCGAGCGGACGCTACGACGCCTCCGAGTGGCCGGTGCGCACCGTCAGCCTGGTGCCGGTGGCGGCCAGCGCGCCCGCGAACGTCCAGGCGCCCGAGTACGTGGACGTGGCCTCGCCCGACGGTCTGGTGCGCATCCAGCTGCCTGCCAACCCCACGCCGGGCGCGCGCTACACGGTGGAGCTCGACCCGCCCGTGCGCTTTCGCTGCATCACGCTGCTGGTACCCACGCGTGCCGACGCGCGCGGGCAGCACGTGGGCCTCGCCGAGTTCTCGCTGCACTCGGAATTCGAGGGCGAAGACGGCGCCGCGCGCTTGATGGCCGAGCTGGCCGCCGGAGGCGCTCGCGGGGTGACGGCGGCCCGCTTGCTGCGCGGGCTCGGGGCGAGCGGCGCCCAGGCCATTCGCACCGCCTGGCCCGACATGACCGCGCGCGAACAGCGCCTCGCCCTGCGCGTGCTGGCCGACCAAGCCAGCGCCGAGCCGATCGCGCGCGAGGCCCTGCTGGCGCCGGCCCGCAGCCGCGACGCCGAGCTGCGCGACGCGGCCCTCGAAGCGCTGCGCGCCGCCGGAGCCGGCAACGAGCTGACCGTCCTCATGAACGAAGGCAGCGACCAGGCCGCGCAGATCCTGGCGCGCGCCATCCCCGGTCGAGCGCTCCTGGTGCTGCTGCCCGCGCTCGAGGCCGAGGACGGTGTCTCCCGCGAGGGCCTGCGCGCCGCCATCGCCGACGCCTTGCAGCGTGCGCCCGCCGAGGCAGTCCCGGTGTGCGCCACCTGGGCCAGCGAGCCGCGCTCCATCGAAGCGAGCGCGATCGTCGCCGAGGCCCTCGGCCGCGTCGGTGAAGGCGAGCTGGGCACCACGCTCCTGCGCAGCGCCGCCCAGCGCGCGGAGTCGTTCGAGCAGCTGTGGCGGGTGATCGCGGCCGCCGCCGAGCTGCCCGCCGACGCCGAGCTCGATGCCTGGCTCGCTGCGCGCGGCCAGGACGAGCGCTGGATGATCCGCACCGAAGCCGCCGCCAGCCTGAGCGCGCGCCAGTCGCCCATGGCCCGGGACGCCAACCTCGCGCTGGCGGCCGACGAGTTCCCACGAGCCCGCGAGCGTGCGGCCACGCTGCTGCATGGCACCAACGACCGCGCGCTGCTGCTGACCTTGGCGCAGCGCGACGCCTGGCCCCGGGTGCGCGCCGCCGCCGTCACCGCCCTCGCCGCGGACACCGAGGCCCGCGCCTTGCTGGTGGGTGCGCTGAGCGACCCCAAGGCGCGGGTTCGGCTGGCCGCCATCGAGGCGTTCCGCAGCATGCGGGATCCCCAGGCCGTGGACGCCGTGGCGGCACGCCTCGCCCGGCCGAACGAGCTGGCCGCCGTGCAGCGCGCCGCCGTCCGCTATCTGGGCGAGGTCGGCGCCACCGCCCAGGTCGAGACGCTGATCACGGTCGTGGAGCGCGGCCGTGCGCCGAACGCCTACGACCCCGACATCGAGACCGCGGTCTTGGCCGTGACGGTGCTGGGCCGCCTCGGTGGCGAGCGCGCCACGCAATACCTGAGCGAGCTGCGCGACGGCGGTCCGCCCGAGGCGATCAAGGCCGCGGCACGTCGTGCGCTGGACCCTGCGGCCGTGGCCCCCGCCCCGGCATCTCCCCGCTGACCGCGCGGCCGTCATCGGACCGGCGAGCCAAATAACGGGTTCTGCCCGCGGGATGGGTCGTGATAGGCTCCCGCGCAGGATTCATCCGGCATGCCACTCACCTCCAAAGCCTCTCGCCTCAAGTCGCTGTCCCTGCCCGCGCGCCCCGCTGCGTGGCTCGTCGGCTCACTCGCTCTGCTCCCCGTCGTGGGCTGTGGCGAGAGCGTCGAGGCCAACGTCGTCGTCGAGCGTCTGCCCGACCCGGAGCCGAACCTCCCCGAGGTGCCGGACCTGCCGCCGCCGCCACACCCCACCCGCTACGGTGACGAGAGCTACAGCGTCTACGGCGTTCGTCACATGAGCTCCGTGACCATGGATCACGACGTGGCCGTGACCGGGTACATCGTGGAGATCTACGCGCGTCCCGACTGTGACAACGAAGAGGCGTGCCCGCGCGCCGTGGCCCCGCACTTCTACATCGCGGACACGGCCAACGAGGCCGACGCCGCCAAGCGCATCATGGTCGCGGGCTACGCCACGCGTCAGGGCGAGGTCGACGACGCGATGGCGAACGCCCGTGGCGGTCGTGCCCCCGAGCCCACCCCGGGCGCGCCGCCGCCCATTCCCACCGACTTGGCCGTTGGCAACAAGGTGACCGTGCGCGGTCGCTTCCAGCGCTACTCGGGCGTGGGCTTCTCGGCCAGCAACGGTCTGATCGAGTTCCAGGGCCACACCACCCTCGAAGAGGCCCCGGCCCCTTGAGCGTCTCGGCCTGGCTGCAGCACGCAGGGGCGCAGCACGACGTCGTGGAGTGGGCGCGCCCCTATGGCGCCGACTGGAACGCTGCGATGACAGCATGCCCGCGGGCCGACTGGCTCTTGGGCATCGCCGCGCGCCTGCATCTCCCCCGCGAGGCTCTCGCGCGCGCCGCCATGGCGTGTGTGCGCGTGGCGCATGCCGGCCGCGAGATGCCCGACGTGGCCCTGGCCGCGCTCGAGTCGGTGCACACGTGGGCCATCCACTGGGAGCCGTTCGCCAACTGCGCCAAGCACGCTGCGCTCTGTGAAGAAGCCGCCAAGCTCGCCAAGACGCCGGCCGAGGCAGCACTCCTCAACGCCGTGGCCGCCGTGGCGCGCATCCCCGACGACCCGGCCAGCGCCGCCATCGCCGCCACGTATTCCGTGGAGCTGAGCCTCGCCCAAGCCGACGACGACGAGCTGATGTCGGTCATGCTCAGCGCGCAGAGCTCCTGCGTGGAGGCCGCTCGCGTTCACCTGCCCATCGCACTCTTCGAGAGCGCGCGCGGCGGCTGACGCGTTCGTTCGTTCGTGAGGTGACAAGCGGCCGGGCTTTGCGATACTGCCCCGCGATGCCCGCCAGCCTGAGCCTCCGCCTCGACCAGTTCCGCGCCCTCGCCGGTGAGCCCGGGGTGACCGTCATCCCCATCTTCCGGGAGATCCTCGCGGACGTGGTCACCCCGGTGGTCGCGCAGGCCACGCTCGGCAGCGAGGCCGGAAGCTTCCTGCTCGAGAGCGTCGTCGGCGGCGAGAAGTGGGCGCGCTACAGCTTCGTGGGCTTCGAGCCGCAGCGCATCGTGCGCGGCGTGGCCGACCGCTTCGAGACCGTCGTCGGCAGCGAGGTCACCCGCGAAGACGGCGTGGACCCGCTCCAGCGCCTGCGCGAGACGCTGGCCGAGTACGTGCCCCCCACCGAGGTGCCGGGCCTGCCGCGCTTCTGGGGCGGCGCCGTGGGCTACGTGACCTACGACGCCGTGCGGCGCTTCGAGCCCAAGGTGGGCACAGCCCTCGGGCCCGACGACGAGTGGGAGTTCTGCTTCGGC
>CAZEAA010000233.1:0-2121 GCA_964510015.1 uncultured Sandaracinaceae bacterium | reverse complement strand
AGCAGGTCATCAAGGTGGTGGCCCCCGCGCACGTCCCGCCGGGAGCGGACGTGGACGCCGCCTATCACGCCGCCGTCGCCCGCGTGGAAGGCGCCATCACGAAGCTGGCCACGCCGCAGCACCCGCGGCCGCTCTCGCTGCCGGACAGCCCGAGCCTCGCGCTGCCGCCCAGCAACTTCGAGCGCGCCCGCTTCGAGGCCGCAGTGGAGCGCGCGCAGGGGTACATCCGCGCCGGGGACATTTTCCAGGTGGTGCTCTCGCAGCGCTTCCGCGTGCCGCTCGAGCCGGGCTTCGACGTCTACGACGTGTACCGCGCCATGCGGGCCATCAACCCCTCGCCGTACATGTACTTCCTGCGCTTCGCGGAGCTGCACATCGCGGGCGCCAGCCCCGAGACGCTGGTGCGCCTCGAAGACGGCGTGGTCAGCGTGCGCCCCATCGCGGGCACGCGTCACCGCGGCCAGACGCCCGAAGAGGACCAGGCCATCGCCGAAGAGCTGCTGGCCGACCCGAAGGAGCGCGCCGAGCATGTGATGCTGGTGGACCTCGGCCGCAACGACGTGGGCCGCATCAGCGGTCCCGGTCAGGTGACCGTCACCGACAAGATGATGATCGAGCGCTACTCGCACGTGATGCACATCGTCTCCAACGTGGAGGGCAAGCTCGCCGCGGGCAGCGACGCGCTCGACGTGCTGCGCGCCACCTTCCCGGCCGGCACCCTGAGCGGCGCGCCCAAGGTGCGCGCCATGCAGATCATCGAGGAGCTCGAGCCCGAGCGTCGCGGCGTCTACGGCGGCGCGGTCGGCTACATCGGCTTCGACGGCAACATGGACGTGGCCATCGCCATCCGCACCGTGGTCGCGCGCGACGGATCGCTGCTGCTCCAAGCGGGCGCCGGCGTGGTCGAAGCCTCCGTTCCCGCCTCCGAATGGCAGGAGACCGTCAACAAAGCGCGCGCCGGATTGGTGGCGCTCTCGGTCGGCGTCGCAGGCTCGAAACAAGCCTGACGAAAATCTCTCCGAAACCTTTGACAGCGCCACTAGTGGGCGCTAGAAGGTGCCTCCGTTGACGGCGCTGAGGCGCCTGAGACACCCACCAGCGGTGGTAGTTAAGTTGGTTATAACGCCGGCCTGTCACGCCGGAGGCCGCGGGTTCGAGTCCCGTCCGCCGCGCTGGTAAGACCCCCTGAGCAATCAGGGGGTTTTATTTTTCCGTCTTGGTTCTCCGTCAGAGCAGCTGCTGGACGAACCGCGTCACAACCTGCGCGTCGGACGCCCCCAACGTCACCGGCAAGCGCGCGCGTTCGCCGTAGGCGAGACACACGTCGACGAGATACGGCTGCGGCATGGGATGCCCCTTGTACCGCGCGGGATGCCAGAACGAGGGCGGGCGCACCTTCATCTCGGCCGCACGCACGTCTGCCACCTGCCAGCGCCGCTCCTGATGCGGCCACAGCGGCCCACTCGAGAAGCGCAGCTCGGTGCCGTCTCGCTCGAGCCGCGCGCGGTTCACCACCGAGCGGACCGCGGCGTAGATCAGCCCGTACCCCACGCAGGCCAACCCAAGCACTGCCGGCAGCGACGTCGCGGGAAGCTCCCCGCTGAGCGCGAACATCGTCAGCGGCACGGAGATGACCATGCCCCACGACCCGAACACCAACACCCCCACCCACCCGTTGCGTGGGCGGAAACGGAGCACGCGTGACGCATCGGGCATCTCGTCGCCCCCGCGCTCCAGCACGTGGCTCGCTACGGCATCGGAGAGGTCACTCATCTCGCCGAGCGTAGCGTCTGAGGACTACGGCTGCGACCTGCAGGATGTTGCCTGCGCCGCATGACCAAGAACCGACTCGCCCTCATCGCGACCCTCGCCTTCTTCCTCGGCTGCGCCAGCGCCCCGCTCATCGAAACACTGTTCGACACGCCCCTGAGCGCGCAGCAAGTCGCCGCCGGCGTTCAGCGCTGGGAGCATCAGTGCGTGGTGGGTAGCGTCGGGCGTACCTCCGCGTTCGCCGAGGAGGCTAGAAAATGAACGCAGCGAAGCGAAGTGAAATTTTCTGGGAGGTATCAGAGCGAGCGCCAGCGCGAGCGCCCCCGCAGACCAGCGTGCCCGTCGCCCTCC
>CAZEAA010000232.1:0-9744 GCA_964510015.1 uncultured Sandaracinaceae bacterium | reverse complement strand
GTGCGACATGGTGGCGGCCGTCGCGACGATCGTGAGCAACGGCATCGCCACGGCCGCGGTGGCGCTGATCACCCGTCACGTGGGGTCCGGCTTCCTGACCGGCGTGCGGCGGGCCACGTACCAGTCCCTGCTCCTGGTCACGGCGCTCAGCGTGGTGTTTGGCCTGCTGGGCATCTTCGGCAGCGACGTCATCGTGCGCCGCATCATGTTCGCCAAGGGCGACACGGCCGATGTCGCCGTCGCCTACCTGCAGGTGATGCTGGGCGGCAGCTACTCCATCTTCCTGCTGCTGCACCTGACGTCGGTGCTGCGCGGGCTCGGGCACGCGAAGACCGCCACGCTGCTGCTAGTGGGCGGGAACGCGCTGAACATCCTGCTGAACGTGTTCCTCATCTTCGGGGACGGGCCGGCTCCCGGTGTCTTCGCCTGGGGTGCCCCCATCGCTCGCGCGCTCCACATCCCGCGCCTCGGCGTCATCGGGGCCGCGTACGCCACGGTCATCGCCCGCACGGTCCCGCTGGTCATCGGCCTCTGGCTGCTGGTGCGGCGTCGCGGCGGCCCGCGCTTTCACCCGCTCTACCTGCGCCCCGACTTCGAGGCCCTCGGGGCGATCCTGCGCATCGGCTGGCCAGCGAGCGCGCAGCTGGTCCTGCGCGTCTCCTCCATCCTCGTGGTCATCGCGCTGATCAACGCCGAGTACACCACCGCCGCCGATCAGAGCGCCCTCACCGCCTACAGCATCTGCCTGCGCCTCGAGACCATGGCGCTCTTCGTTGGCATGGGCTGGGGCGCGGCGGCCAGCACGTTCGTGGGCACCAACCTCGGCGCGGGCTTCCCCGAGCGGGCCAAGCGCGCCGGCCTGATAGCAGCCGCCTACAATCTGGCGCTGATGCTAGGGCTCGGCCTGCTCTACATCCACTACAGCGACGCCATCCTGGGCTTCTTCGACAGCACCCCGGCCGTGCTGGCCGTGGGCCGCGAGTACCTCGGCATCGTCGCGCTGAGCTACGCGTTCCTCGGGGTGGGCGTGGTGCTCTCGCAGGCCATGACCGGCGCCGGGGCCACGCTCTCGAGCCTGGTGCTGGACTGCGTGCTGCTGTTGGGCGTGATCCTGCCCTCCGCCTACGTGGTGGCGGCCCCCTTGGATCTCCCGCGCGCCAGCCTCTTCTGGGTCATCGCGCTCGGCAACGTGGGCAGCGCCCTCGCCTACCTCGCCTACTACGCCACGGGGGCCTTTCTCCGTAAGCAAGTGGCGTGACCCCTTGCCGCGCTTGCCCGGCCGAGTTAGTTGGGGGGCGTGCTGAACCGCATCGAGACGATGAATTCCGCTGCCCTCGAGCGCATGCGCGAGTCCTGCAGCCTGGCCGCCGAGTGTCTGGTCATGGTGGGCGAGCGCATCCGCGCGGGCATCACCACCGACGACATCAACACCTGGGTGCACCAGTACTGCCTCGAGAACGACGCCCTCCCCGCGCCGCTCAACTACAAGGGCTTCCCCAAGAGCGTCTGCACGTCGGTGAACGACTGCGTCTGCCACGGCATCCCCGACGGCACCGTCATCAAGGACGGCGACATCATCAACGTGGACGTGACCACCATCTTCCCGAAGACCCACGGGTACTACGGCGACACCAGCGTCACGTTCTACATCGGTGAGCCTTCGGAAGAGGCCAAGCTGGTCACCGAGGTGGCGCGCAAGGGCCTCGAGCTGGGCATCGCGCAGGTCAAGCACGGGGCTGCCATCGGCGACATTGGCGCGGCCATCCACGAGTACGCCGACAAGATGAAGTGCTCGGTGGTGCGCGACTACGTGGGCCACGGCGTGGGCCGCGAGTTCCACATGCCGCCGCAGATCCCGCACTACCGCTCGCGCGACTCGGCCTCCCGGCTGAAGATGAAGGCCGGCATGGTCTTCACCATCGAGCCCATGATCAACCTCGGCACCTACGAGACCGAGCTCATGAAGGACCGCTGGACGGTGCTCACGGCGGACCGGAAGCTCAGCGCGCAGTTCGAGCACACGGTGCTGGTCACCCGCAGCGGGTGCGAGGTGCTCACGGCCCGCAGCCAGGTCGTGAAGCACAGCGAGGACCTGCCGTGGTCGGACCTCGGGCCGCTCAGCGCGCCGGCGGCGTTCGCCACACAGGGCTGAAGCTCGCTCAGCTGCCCAGCGCGCGCCGCACCGCTTCCCGTGTCGTCCTCACGCGCAGCTCCAGCAGCTCACGGCCCACCTTGGTGACCTGCGAGAGCTTCGCGGACTTGCTCTGCCCCGCGAGGCGTGGGCGGCACGAAATGGTCACCGTCTCGAAGGGCAGCTGAGCGCGCACCACGCGCAGCGGGAACTCGAAGTTCAGGAAGAAGCTGTCGGGGGTGAGCTGCTCGGGGTCGAAGAGCACGCGGCGGAACAAGTAAGGTCCGTCGCTGCGCATGGGCACGCCGTGGATGGTGCGGATGAGCGTGCGCACACCCCAGCTGAGCACCTTGCGGTGCAGGCCGTCGTTGCGGTCGGCGTAGACGCTGAAGACCACCTCGGTGTCGTCGCGGCGTGCGGCCATCAGGGTGGCGATGGCGTCCGGGGCAATCTGCCCGTCGGCGGGCAGGAAGGTGACCCACTCGCCGCGGCTGGCGCGCACGCCCGTCTTGAGCGCCGCCCCGATGCCGCTGTTCTTCGCGTGCGTGACCACGCGATGCGGAAAGCCGTGGAGGGCCTTGGCCGCGGCCTCGGCGGTGCCGTCGCTGGAGCCGTCGTCCACGAAGACCACCTCGGAGTCGGGCACGTTGGCCAGCAGCCACGCGCGCAGCTCGGCCAGCACGGCGGGGATGTTCTCGGCCTCGTTGAAGGCGAAGACGATGACCGAGAGCTGCGGAGGGGTGGCGTGAGTGCTCATGGGCGAAACCGGAGAACGCGCGCCGGGACGCCGGCAGCGACGGCATAGGGCGGGATGCTCTCGGCGACCACCGCGCCCGCGCCGATTTGCGCGCCGCGCCCGATGGTCACGCCCGGCAGGATCACCGCGCTCACGCCGATGTCGGCGTCGTCCTCGATGACCACCTCGGCGAAGTCGAGCGGCGAGTGCAGGATGGGCAGCTCACGCCCCGCTTCGCGGTGGTTGGACGTCAGGATGCGCACGCCCGGACCGATGCCCACGTTGCGCCCGATGCGCAGGCCGCCCGCGCTGTGGAAGAAGCACTGCTGCCCAATCCACGTGCCCTCGCCGATGACCATGGTGGACTTGAAGTAGCCCTTCAGGATCGTCTGATGGCCCACGTAGACGCGCGGGCCGAGGTGCACGTTCTCGGGGTGGAAGACCAGCACGCCGTCTTCGAACACGCAGCCGTCCCCGCACTCGGCGAGGTCGCTCGGCTGGAACTGGCCGCTGCCGTGGGTTCTTGGCGCCTTTGGTTCGCTCGGAGGGGCAGACACGCGGCCGATGGTAGCAGGACGCAGCAGTTCGGCTGGCGTGTTGTGCGAAGGGCCCTTCAGCAGGTTGCCTGCGCATCGTCGTCATCGCCGCCCGCCTCCGTCTGCAGCTTGTCGAGCCGGTCCCGCAAGGTGCTGCGCGGTATGCCGAGCGCGCGCGACGCCGCGGTCTTGTTGAAGGAGTGCTCGGCCAGCGCGCGCAGCAGCGCTTCGTCGTCCACTAGTCGGCCACCCGTCGCGAGTGGATCCAAGCTGGCGAGCACATCATCCTCGGTGACCACCGGACCCATCGCGCGCATCGTGGCGCGCGCCACCACGTTGCCCAGCTCGCGCACGTTGCCGGGCCAGGTGTGTGCCCGCAGCCGCGCGAGCGCCGCCTCCGAGAACGGACGCCCCGCCCCATCCGGCGAGCCGTACTTCGCGAAGTGTTCGGCCAAGGGCGCGATGTCCGCCATGCGCCGCCGCAAGGGCGGCACCTCGATGGGCAACTTGCAGAGACGGTAGTAGAGGTCCTCGCGGAACTCGCCGCTGCGCACGCGCTTGGCCAGGTCCCGATGCGTGGCCGCCACGAGGCGCACGTCCACCTCCACCTCGCGGTCGGCGCCCATGGGCTGCACACGCCCTGTTTCCAGCGCACGCAGCAGCATCACCTGCGCATTGAGGCTCAGCTCGCCCAGCTCGTCGAGGAACAGCGTCCCGCCGTTCGCACGCTGGAACGCGCCAGCGCGGTCGGTGGCCGCGCCGGTGAACGCGCCCTTCACGTGCCCGAACAGCTCACTGGCCAGCGCGTCGTCGCGCAGCGCGCCCGCGTTCACCGCCACGAACGCGCCGCTGCGCCCGCTGGCCGTGTGCACCCGCCGTGCGATGCCCTCCTTGCCCGAGCCGCTCTCGCCCAGGATCACCACGCTGGCCCGCGAGCGCGCGTAGCGCTCGGCCAGCGCCATCAGGTCCTGCATCGCCTCCGAGTGCACCACGTACGCCTCGGGACCGGCGGGCGCATCGCTCACTGCGCCGCTGTCGGACGCCAGCGCCACCACCAGCTTGGTGCGCCCCGCCACGAACATGCTGCCCGGTCCCAGGTCCGCCACCCGCACCCGCACCCCGTCCACCCACAGCCCGTTGCGACTGCCGAGGTCCTCGAGGCACACCAGCCCCCGCTCCGCCCGAGCCCTGAAATGAAGGCCGGAAACCGCTCGGTCATGCAGCTGCACGTCCGCTCGCGTGGACGACCCGAATGACACGAAGTGCGACCGCAGCCGCGAGCGCCGCGCGTCTCGACCGGTCCCGATGCGCAGCACCAAGTCCGGGTTCCCGCACGCGCGAGGCCGCCCTTCGAGCGGCGCCGTCACCGGCTCGGTCCCGTTGCCTGCACTGCCCACCCAATGTTCTGCGTTCGACATGCCCGCCCTCATCGGCGCAACCACCCCCGACGTTGCGTGGGCTGCGAAGAAAACAAGCGCTCACTTCATGAACGCGCTCGCAACATTTCCTCGGTCACAACGGTCTGGCGCTCGAACTGCATGAGGCATCTGACCGTTGTCGCAACCCTCACGACCTCTGGCGGCAGGGCATCTTCCGTGGCGACGGCAACCGGCGCGGCAACGAGCTGGTAGGGACCACCGCACGGGTCGCAGTCGTATGCATACAGGCCGCGCTCTGCGACGAGGCGCCATTCGTTGGCCAGACCCGGCGCGACGGCAGGAAAGAACCGCGCCTCCGAAGTCTGGGGAAGCTCGAGAACTTCCCGAATCGCGACGAAGTGGGCCTCCGTGTCGCGAAGGAATTCGGGGGGCGCATATCCGGCGCCAGCGGTGCTGAACAGAGCGAAGTGCCCGCTCGAGTCGCGGCCGAGCCAGTCGTACTCCAGTCCCTCGATTTCGACGGCCGTCTTTGATGTAGCAGGAGCCATCGCTGTCCTCCTCCAGGGTCGCTTCCGAATTTCGTCGATCGGTCCAGGGATGCGCCTCGACCGTAGGTCGCTTTGCAGGTCGGACATACATCGTCTGGCCCGCCATGTCTCGCCCTGCTGGCTGTTGGCATCGACAGCGAATCGAGTCCCCACAGCGTAGCCGAGTCCACCTGGCCGACAGCACCGCGCGTCGATGCCGGGCGAGGTCTACATCCCGAGTCATGTCGCAACTCGAGCTCCCCGACGACTTCCGGGACCTTCTCACGGCACTGGCAGATGCTGGCGCCGAGTTCACACGTGACATCGCTTGAACCGCGCGGGTCCACCGGCTAATGTCGCGCACCGATGACGGCCGCCCACTCAGACTCCCCCCTCCTCGAGACGCCGCTCGTCGCCGAGCATCGCGCCCTCGGCGCTCGCCTGGTTCCCTTCGCCGGGTGGCTCATGCCCGTGCAATACGAAGGAATTCGCCAGGAACACGAGGCGGTGCGCGAGCGCGCCGGCCTGTTCGACGTCTCGCACATGGGCGAGCTGCACCTCGAGGGCCCCGGCGCGGTGGCGTTGGTGGACTCGCTGGTCACCAATTCCATCAAGACGCTGCCCGTGGGCAAGGCCATCTACACGGCGTGCTGCAACGAAGCCGGCACCATCCTCGATGACCTGATCATCTATCGCCGCGGCGAAGAGCGCATCCTGGTGGTCTGCAACGCGGGTAACCGCGACAAGATCTCGGCGCACTTCAAGAAGCACGCGGAGGGCCGCTGCAGCTTCCGTGACGCGTCCGACGAGACGGCGCTGCTCGCCCTCCAGGGCCCGCTCGCCGAGCAGGCGCTGCGCGAGGTGGGCTGCGACGCGCACCTGCCCGAGTTGGGAACGTTCCACCTGGCCGACGGCAAGGTGGCCGGCATCGACTGCACCGTGGCCCGCACCGGCTACACGGCCGAAGACGGCTTCGAGCTGTTCTGCGCCAACGCCGACGCGCCCGCGCTCTTCCGCGCCATCCTGGCGGCTCCCACCGGCGTGAAGCCCATCGGCCTCGGCGCGCGCGACACGCTGCGCCTCGAGGGCCGGCTCTCGCTCTACGGCAACGACATCGACGAGACCACCAACCCGCTCGAGGCCGGCCTCGGCTGGGTGGTGAAGCTGGACGGCGACGACTTCATCGGCCGCGACGCGCTGCGCGCCATCCAGGCCGCGGGCGTCACGCGCAAGCTGGTGGGCATCCAGATGACCGGCCGCGGCATCGCGCGCCACGGCTACCCGGTGCTCATCGACGGCAAAGAGGTCGGCGTGGTCACTAGCGGCTCGCCTTCCATCACGCTCGGCACCAACATCGGCCTGGCCTACGTGCCGGTCGAAGCGGCCAAGCTGGGGACCGTCCTCGGCATCCAGATCCGCGACAAAGTCATCGACGCGGTGGTCGTGAAGACCCCGTTTTACAAGCGAAAGCCCCGATAGAGACCGCCATGACGTACCCCGCAGAGCTCCGCTACACCAAAGATCACGAATGGGCCCGCGTCGAGGGCGACACCGTCCGCGTGGGCGTCACCTCCTACGCCGTCGACCAGCTGGGCGACGTGACGCTGGTGGATCTCCCGGCCGTGGGCACCACCGTCGGGGCGCACGCGCGCTTCGGCGAGATCGAGTCGGTCAAGACCGTGAGCGAGCTCTTCTCGCCCGTCGGCGGTGAGATCACCGCGGTGAACGGCGACCTCGAGGGCACGCCCGAAGTCGTGAACGAAGCGCCCTACGGCGCGGGCTGGCTGGTCGAGATCAAGATGGCCGACGCCTCGCAGCTCGACGGTCTCATGGACGCCGGCCAGTACGCGGACTACATCGGCAAGCTCGAAGGCTGACGGTCCCGCTTCGGCGACCCCCGGCGACGTCAAGGAACTCATGCGCTACCTGCCCCACACCGAGGCCGAAATCCGCCAGATGCTCGAGCGGATCGGCGTGTCGTCCATCGAAGAGCTCTTCCATCCCATCCCGGAGGCCAGGCGCTTCCAGGGCCTGATGCAGATGGAGCCCTCGCTCGACGAGCCGCGTCTGATGGCGCACCTCAACGAGCTGGCCGCCAAGAACACGGGGGCGCGTGCGCTCTCGTTCCTGGGCGGAGGGATGTACGACCACCACATCCCCCCCGCGCTCGACCAGCTGCTGATGCGCAGTGAGTTCTACACGGCCTACACGCCGTACCAGGCGGAGCTCTCGCAGGGCACGCTGCAGGCCATCTTCGAGTTCCAGACCACCGTCTGCGAGCTGCTCGGCATGGACGTGGCCAACGCCTCCATGTACGACGGCGCGAGCGCGGCGGCCGAGGCCTGCCTGATGGCGCGTCGTGCCACGCGGCGCACGCACATCGTGGTCAGCGGCGCGCTGCACCCGCACTACATCGAGACCATCCGCGCCTACCTGCACGGCCTCGACGGCACGCCCGACATGGAGATCGCCCCGGTGCTGCCGAACGGTCGCACGGACCTCGACGCCGTCGCCGCGCTGACGCGCGAGGACACGGCCGCGGTCATCCTGGGCTACCCCAACTTCTACGGCTGCGTGGAAGAGCTTCACGTCGCGCGCACCCTCACCACGGCCAAGAAGGCCATGCTCATCACGGCCACCAGCGAGGTCTACGCGCTGGCGCTGCTCGAGTCGCCGGGCGTGCTCGGCGCCGACATCGCGGTCGCCGAAGGCCAGTCGCTGGCCGTGCCCGCGCAGTTCGGTGGGCCGGGTGTGGGTCTCTTCGCCTGCCGCCAAGACCTCATCCGTCAGATGCCGGGTCGCCTCGTGGGCGAGACGGTGGACGCCGACGGTCAGCGTGGCTTCGTGCTCACGCTGTCCACGCGCGAGCAGCACATCCGCCGCGAGCGCGCCACCAGCAACATCTGCACGAACCACGGGCTCATCGCGCTGGCCTTCACCATGCGCTCCGCCTTGCTGGGCCGCTCGGGCTTCGACGCCGCCGCGCGCATGTGCCTCTCCAACGCCGAGTACCTGAAGACGCGCCTCGCCGCGCTGCCGGGCGTGTCGCTGCCGTTCGCCGCGCCCACCTTCAACGAGTTCGTCGTGCGCGTGGAAAACGCGGACGCGGCCACCGTCGTCGCGGAAGGCATGAAGGAAGAGCTGCTCGCCGGCGTGGACCTCGCCGCCTTCGACAGCACGCGCACCCACGACCTCCTGGTCGCCGTGACCGAGAAGCACAGCAAGGCCGACCTCGACCGCTTGGTCGCCCTCATCAGCCGTCTCTGACGGGCTCGAAGGGCGCCCAAAATCGGCTCAGCGCGAGCGCGCCCACAGCAGCTCGACGAAGGAATACGCCAGTATTTCGAGCCTGGCTGCGCGGACGTAAGCCGCGATCAGCCGATTTTCGGCGCCCGAGGGTCAGTCGTCTCGGAGGCGGCGGTCGAGCTCGTCGAGGAAGCTCCGCTCGGCGGGCTGGCGCTTCTGCGTGTCCAGGATGACGGCGGGGCCCTCGGCGTATGCGCCATGACCGCCTGCCCCATGCGGAACCACCACCCCGCGCACCACGGGCGGGTCGGTCAGGGTCTCGCGCGCGGAGGACAGCACGGCCGCCGACAGCGGGGGCAGCTCTTCGAGGTCCAGCTCCTCCACGTCTTCGAACGGCCCGCTGTCGGGACGAGGGCGCGACAGGGGCACCGCGAACTTCACGCTCTCGTAGGTCATCGGCTCGCGGTTGTCGGGCGTCACCAGCGCGAGCTCGGGCTCCAGTACGCGCTCCGCCGGCACCACGGACTTGACGTACTGCGCCACCTGCCGCGGCCCGAGCATCATGCCGTTGCGCATGCCGAAGTGCTCGAGGTGCGCCGACAGGTCCGAGGCGCTCGCGATGCGATGATCAGGGTCACGCCGCAGCGCGGCCATCAAGATGGCCTCGAGGTCGGGCGGGTAGCCCGACACCACGGTCGACGGGGGCTTGATGTCGGTCTCGACGATGCTGGTCATGACCTGCACGTCTTCCCCACGAAACAAGCGCGATCCGGTGGTCAGCTCGTAGAGCACCACCCCCAGCGCGAACACGTCCGCGCGGCGATCGAGCCAGCGCCCCCGCACCTGCTCGGGGCTCATGTAGGCCAGCGTCCCGCGCAGCACGCCGCGTTGTTCGTGCCGGTTGGCGTTGGTCTGCGCGATGCCGAAGTCCATCAGCTTCGCCACGCCGTCGCGCGTGACCATGATGTTGTGGGGCGTCACGTCGCGATGGACGATGTCGAGCGCGTTCCCGCCCCGGTCCTGCGCGCTGTGCGCGTGGTGCAGCGCCTCGCAGATCTGGATCACGATGCCCAGCGTCACGTCGAGCGGCATGGGGTTGCCGCCCCGCGCCCCGGCCCGCCAGAGGTCGGCCAGGTTCACGCCCGGCACGTACTCCATGGCGATGTACCAGGTGTCCTCGGCCTCACCG
>CAZEAA010000231.1:0-9750 GCA_964510015.1 uncultured Sandaracinaceae bacterium | reverse complement strand
AGGTCACCTCTGCTCATAGGCTCCGCAGGACCCAGGACTTGTGATGAGTCGATAGCCGTCAACGACCACGTCAACGACCACGTGGGGGTGGCCGCTTCGGCGGGGGGCGGTGGTGCGAGGCTTCGGGGCGTGTTACTTCGGCGGACCCGATGATGGAAGCGACACCCCGAGCCCAGCGCCCCCTGCGTCTGATCGCCGTCTCCGGCTCGAAGGGGGGCGTGGGGAAGTCCCTGCTGGCCGCCAACCTGGGGCTATACCTGGCCACCATCGGTCGCCGCGTGGTGGTGGTGGACGCCGACCCGTGTGGCGCCACGCTGCACAACTTCCTGGGGGCCACGCCGCCGGCGCCGCTGCCCACGTTCGACCCGCCGCTGCCCAGCTTCCGGGCCATGCCCACCAACCTGGACGACCCGCAGCACACGTTCGTGGGGATGAACTCGCGCGAGCGGGTGGAGCCGGAGCCCGTGCCCGCCCCCGAGCCCGAGCGGCCCGTACAGATCCCGGGGCAGCTGATGGACCTGGCGGTGGCCAACCTGCGCCTGCTGCACGCCGGGTTGGACCAGCCGTACGCGGGCAACACGCGTCGCGAGCCGCGGCGTGACCTCTTGGCGCGGCTGCGGGGCCTCGACGCCGAGTACGTCGTGGTGGACCTCGGCGCCGGCACGGCCGACGCGCTGCTGGACGCTTACCTGGGCGCGGACGTGGCGCTGTTCGTGTCGCTGCCCGAGCCGCCGGCCATCGAGCACACCTACCGCTTCGCGCGGTCGCTCTTCGCGCGCAGCCTCATGAGCGAAGACCTGACCGGCAGCGCGCGCGAGCGCCTCGAGGGGCACCTCGCGCGGCTCGGGCCGGCGCCGGCACCCTTGGATCTGGCTCGCCAGCTGGAGGACATGGCCGAGCCGCTCGCCTATCGGGTGCGCCAGGCCATGGCCAACTTCGAGCTGCACCTGGTGGTGAACCAGACGCGCCTGCGGGCGGACCTCGAGCTCGGCGACCGCATGCGCAGCGCGGCCAACCGCCGCCTCGGGCTGGCCATCAACTACCTCGGGTACGTGGACTACGACGACACTGTCTGGAGCTGCATGCGTCAGTGCCGTGCGCTGCTGGCCGAGAGCCCGGGCACCAAGGCCGCGAAGAGCATCGAGAAGATTGCCCGGCGCATGCTGGCCATCGACGCGGGCAAGGCGCAGCGTCACGCGCGTGTGGCGGTGCCCCCGGACAGCCACCACGACTTGCTGGAAGTGGAGCGCGGCGCCACCGACGAGGACGTGCGGCGCGCCTTCAAGCGGGCGAAGGAGGTCTACGCCGACGACGCGCTGTGCCGCCACGGGCTGTTCGACGACGCTGGGCTGAAGGCCGTGCGCGGGCGCTTGGAAGAAGCGTATGACGTGCTGCTGGACCCCGCGCGCCGCCGCCCGTACGAGCTGAGCATCTTCCCGCACGAGGTGGAGCGCGAGGAGCGGGTGACCACGCCGCGCGAAGAGCCGCTGCCGCCCGCGCCCGTGATCACGCCTGACACGGAGTTCACGGGGCCGCTCATCCGCGCGGTGCGCGAGTCGCTCGGGCTGAGCATCAAGCAGATCAGCGAGACCACCAAGATTGGCGTGAACTACGTGGAAGGCATCGAGGCCGACGACTGGGCCGCGCTGCCCGCGCAGGTCTACGTGCGTGGCTTCGTGGCCGAGATCGCCAAGTCGCTGCGGCTCGACCACGAGCAGGTGAGCCGGTCGTACCTGAAGCGCTTGAAGCGCTGGCAGGAAGACCTGGAGCGCTGAGTGTCTGCGGTGACCGAGCGGGTGGTGAGCGAGCTCGTGCTGGCCTCGGCGTCGCCGCGGCGCCTCGCGCTGCTGCGGCAGGTGAGGGTGCCCGTGGTGGCGGTGCCCGCCGACATCGACGAGACGCGCGCCCCGGGCGAGGCCGCGGTGCCGTATGCCCTGCGCATGGCCTCCGAGAAGGCTCACGCGGGGCTCGTGCGCGTCGCGCATGCGCTGCCCGAGCGGCGTGGCGCGTGGGTGATCGCCGCCGATACCATCGAGGTGGTGGACGGGGAGACGCTCGGGAAGCCGCGCGACGATCACGAGGCCCGCGCCCACATCCGGCTCTTGGCCGGGCGCGCACACGAGGTGATCACGGCGGTGGCGATTGGCCGCGACGGGGGCCCCTTCGAGGTGGGCGCGCAGCACACGGTGGTGCACTTCCGGGCCCTCCGCGACGCCGAGGTGGACGCCTACGTGGCCACCGGCGAGGGCCACGACAAGGCGGGCTCGTACGGCATCCAGGGCATCGGCGCGGGGCTCGTGCAGCGCGTGGAGGGTTGCTACTTCAACGTGGTGGGGCTGCCGCTGTCGCACACGCTCGGGCGCTTGGTGGCGCTCGGGGCCCTGCCGAGCTGGCCATGAGCGGCGTGGACGCGGCGCTCATCGCGCAGCGGCTCGTGGCCACGCGGGCGCGCTTGGACGCAGCTTGCGTGGCGGCGGGCCGGGCTCCCGGAGACGCGAGCCTGATGGCCGTCAGCAAGCGTCAGCCCGTGGAGGCGCTCCGCGCGGCGTGGCAGGCGGGGCAGCGCGTCTTCGGCGAGAACTACGTGCAGGAGCTGGTCGAGAAGGCCGACGCGCTCGCGGAACTCGACGGGCTGCAGCTGCACCTGATCGGCCACCTGCAGCGCAACAAGGTGAAGCCCATCGTGCGCGTGCGGGCCGCCGTGGACACGGTGGACTCGCTGCGCCTGCTGGACGCCCTGGGCGCCGAGTGCGCACGGCAAGGCGTGGTGCTGCCCATCTGCTTGCAGGTGAACGTGGCGGGGGAGGCCCAGAAGTCCGGCTGCGCCGTGCGCGAGCTGCCCGCGCTGGTGGCGGCCGCGCGGGCCTGCGAGGCGCTGCGCCTCGATGGCCTGATGACCGTGCCGCCGGCCGAAGACCCGGAAGAGGCGCGCCCTCACTTCCGCGCGCTGCGCGAGCTGGCGGCCGAGCACGGGCTCCGCACGCTGAGCATGGGCATGAGCGCCGACGCGGAGGTGGCCATCCAAGAAGGGGCCACCTGCGTGCGCATCGGGACGGCCATCTTCGGGTCCCGCAGCTGACGGGCGCGGCCGAGACGCCCGCTCGCGCTCCAACCAATGTTGGGGCGCCCTGCGCGCCAAGCGCCCGGATCAGCCTTGAGACAGCGCCTTGCTGCGCGCGGACGCGGCCGACACCGCGGCCATGACCGTGCCGCGGAAGGCGCGTGACTCCAGCACCTCCACCGCGGCGATGGTGGTGCCGCCGGGGCTCGTGACCTGGTCCTTGAGCACACCGGGGTGCGAGCCGGTCTCGAGCATCATGGTGGCGGCGCCCAGCACCGTCTGCGCGGCGAGGCGCAGGGCCACGTCACGCGGGAGCCCCTCTTTCACGCCACCATCGGCCAGCGCCTCGATGAACAGGAAGACGTAGGCCGGGCCCGACCCGCTCAGCCCGGTCACGGCGTCGAGCAGGCGCTCGGGCACCTCCACCGTGAGGCCCACGGCGTCGAACAGCTGCGTGGTGGCCTCGAGATCCGCGCGTGACGCGAAGGCGCCGGCCGCGAGCGCCGTGGCCGCCTGGCCCACCAGCGAAGGCGTGTTCGGCATGGTGCGCACCACGCGGGTGCCTTCCGGCAAGCCCGCTTCCAGCTTGGCGCAGGGCAGGCCGGCCACGATGGACACGACCAGCGCCTTGCTGGGGATCGCGGCGCGGATCTCGGGCAGCACGCTGGCCACCACCTGCGGCTTCACGGCCAGCACCACGATGGCCGCGTCCGTCACGCCTTCTTGGATGCTCTGGGTCGTCTCGATGCCGTGCGCGCTGGTCAGCTTGTCGAGCGCGCCCTGCGCCAGGTCCACCGCGACGATCTGCGTGGTGCTGACCAGGTTCGCGCGCAGCAGCCCAGCGATGATGGCGCTGGCCATGTTGCCGGCGCCGATGAACGTGATCTTCCCTGCGAGGCTCATAGTGCGGAGGGCATACCACGAAACAGGGGGCCTGAGCGCTTGCGTCGACGCGGCGCGCGTGGTTGGTAGCCGTGTGCCCGCCAACAGCCTGCGCCGCGCGCTCCGCGCGTATCGTCGTGACGAGGCCCGTGCCCGCGTGGCGCGCTGGCGAGGCGTGGCCGACGCGGAGGCCGACGCCGACGTGCTGCACGCACACCGCTTCATGACCAGCGACGAGGCGCAGGAACGCCTGGCCGAGGCCGAAGCAGAGGGCGCCTTCGCTCCCGACGAGGCGCGGGCGATGCGTGCGCACGTGGCCGACGCGCACGCGGCCCGAGAGTTGACTCGGACCCGCGCCGCGTGGGCTGCGCTGCCTTTTCAAGCGCTCGACCGCAACGGGAACCGCGAGCCTTGCGCGGAGCTCGTGGAGTTGGTGTCCGCGCCGGGGGCGAGGGCCAATCGCAGCCTGCGCGCTTCGAGTGTGCAGGCGCTCGAGCGGGCCGCCGCCGAGGTCGCTCCCCGCGTGGAAGACGCCGCGCAGCGGGCTCGTGCGGCGCGTCTCGCCGTGCTGGGCACTCCGTCGTCTGGGGCGCCCGAGCCGGGCGAGCCCAAGACCAGCCTCACCGAGCTGGCGCGGGGCTTCCTCTCGCTCACCGACGACCTCGCCGCCGAAGCCCTCTCGCGCGCGGCGGCCACGTCGGGCCTGGACCACCCCGAGCGCTGGGAAGACCTGGCCGCGGTGCTGAGCTTCCCGGACCTGCAGGGGCGCTTTGGTCAGCGCGACCGGGCTCGACGCATCGCGGCTCCGTTTGCGGGGCTCGGCTTCGCGCGCGAGCTCGGGGGCGTGAAGCTGGAGCCCGCGCACCCGAGTGTGGGCGTGCGCGCGCGCTTGGCCGTGCTGGACCCCACCCGTGACGTGCGCGTGTCTCCGGCGTTCCGCGAGCAGGGCCTCGCCTCCGAATTGGCCATCCTGGAAGGGGTCGGGCGAGGTCTCGCTCAGCTGCTGCTGCCGGCTGCGTTGCCCTTCGCGCAGGCGCTTCCCGTGGTGGACGAGGGCGCACGCACGTTCGCGGCGTTGCTGATGCAGCTGCCGTGTGACCCGCGCTTCCTCGGGTCGGGTCGCACGCTGAGCAAGGAGCTCCCCAGCATCGCCGCGGCCGGGGTCAGCCTTCAGCTCACCGCGCTGCGCGTCGCCGCTGCTTCACTCATCGCGGGCGAAGACCGCTCGCGAGACGTCATCGAGGGACTCTGCTCGCGCGCGCTCGGGGTCCCGGTCCCGATGCCCCTCGCACGCCTGGCACTGCTGGGTGACGTGTCGCCGCGCTCCCGCTTCCGGGCGGGTCTTCATGCGCTGCTGTTCTGGACGCTCTTGCGCGACGCCCACGACGAAGACTGGTTCCGCAATCCACGCTCCGCCGAGACGCTGCGCGCGATGCTGGCGCTGTCGACCACTCCGTCCGGTATCCAGCTGCCCGGCATCTGGGAGCGCCAGCTGTCCCTCGACGACCTGCCATTGGTCGTGGGCCGGGTACGCGAGCTGCTCGAACCGTGATGGCGGCACGCGCGGACTCGACCTGCGTCGGGGGTTGATGCACGGTTGTTCACATGGATGAGAAGTACTGGGGGGAGTTTCGTGAGGCTGGGGAGCGGTCTCTCAACCGCAGCACTCTGAACGCGTGGGAGGCAGCAACCCTTGATTTTATGTTGGAAGGGGCCACGGAGCAGGCCTCTCCCTCCGTGGACGCATGTCGAGACATTTTGGAGACTCGTCGAGAGGCGCTGCGTTTCCGTCCAGGGGCGACAGCATCGGCGGTGGCGTGCGCTCCGACCCATATCTGGCTGTGCCACCTGCTTGGACTCCGGACCGAAACATCTCTGGTGACGATTGGGGATGTTATCGTCAACGGGACGCCGCTGTTCGGCACCACGCTCCAGTACCTCGATGAGGAACTCCGCAATCCGAGCGATGGCGAGTTTCGCGCCCATGTGTGGCTTACACTGCCGAACCGAGGAGTCTGGGATGCGACCCTGGCGTTTCGGTTGGCGCCGCCTCACAAGCGGGATGTTCGCGGGAGCGGTTTGCTCGACGTCCCGTTCGTTCCTGCGGCGCGCACCCACAAGGCCCGAGGGCCAGCTGGCCACAACGTGAGGGCCGTCAGTGGGAAGCAGTACCGCGTGCGGTGGGCCCCGCTGCTGGTCGGCGAAGAAGCGTTGTATCGCATGCGTGTGCTGCAGCAGGAGCTGGAGCCGGTCGATCCTCGTCCAGCCCATCTTCGCGACGTGCGGTGAGAGGCGCGTGCGCTCCCTCTGGGCACCGCGCGGGCAGTCATGGCAGGCTGCGCCCATGTTCGACCCCTCCGTGTACGCCGCTCGCCGCAAGGCCCTGCTCGACCGCATTGGAAAGGGCGTGGTGGTGCTGCCCTCGGTGCCGCTCGCCACCCGCAATTCCGACGTGGAGCACGCGCACCGGCAGCACAGCGACGTCTACTACCTGAGCGGCTTCGACGAGCCGGACGCGGTGTTGGTGCTGTCCAACGTGCACAAGGAGCACCAGGCCGTGCTCTTCGTGCGGCCCAAGAATCGCGAGCGGGAGATCTGGGACGGCTTCCGCCATGGCGTCGAAGGCGCGGTGGGGACGTTCGGGATGGACGCGGCGTTCCCGGTGTCGGAGCTCGAGGCGCGCCTGCCGGACTACCTCGAAGGGGCGGCCCGCCTGCACTACGAGCTGGGTGAGCACAGCGCGTTCGACCAGCAGGTGCTCCGCGCGCTGAGCCTGGTGCGCATGCGCTGCCGGCGAGATGGGCGCACCACGCCCACCGAGATCGTGTCCACGCAGGTGTCCATCCACGAGATGCGCCTGGTGAAGCAGGAGGCCGAGCTCGCGCTCATGCGGCGCGCCAACGCCATCACCACCGAGGGCCACCTGGCCGCCATGCGCGTCTCGCGTCCAGGCCGCTTCGAGTACGAGGTGGAGGCCGAGCTGCTGCGCGCGTTCCGCGGCGGCGGCGCCGAGCGGCCGGCTTACGACAGCATCGTGGGCAGCGGACCGAACGCCACCGTGCTGCACTACCGGCGCAACGACCGACAGATGCAGGACGGCGACCTGCTGCTCATCGATGCGGGCTGCGAGTTCGGCTACTACGCCGCCGACGTGACGCGCACCTTCCCGGTGAACGGCACCTTCTCGCCAGCGCAGCGCGACCTCTACGAGGTGGTGCTCGCCGCGCAGGACGCGTGCATCGCGGCGGTGAAGCCCGGCGCCACCATGGACGGAGTGCACCAGGTTGCGGTGCGCGTGCTGACCGAGGGGATGATTCGCGTGGGGCTCCTGCAGGGCAGCGTGGATGCGGCCATCGAGTCCGGCAGCTACCGTGAGTTCTACATGCACCGCACGTCTCACTGGCTGGGCATGGACGTGCACGACGTGGGCAGCACGTTCCTGGCCGGCGCGCCGCGGCCCTTTGCGCCGGGGCACGTGCTCACCATCGAGCCGGGTCTCTACGTGGCGCTGGACGCGGCCGTGGACGAGCGCTTCCGTGGCATCGGCATCCGCATCGAAGACGACGTGGCGGTGACGCTCGACGGACACGAGAACCTGACCACCGTGCCGAAGACGGTGGCCGACGTGGAAGCCGCGGTGCGCGCGGGCGGATGACGGCGCACGCTCGGGGGGGTGTCGGGGTGAGTCCACAGGAGGATGCGATGCGGGGTCGAGGTCGACGAGTGCGGGTGAGCAGAGCGGGGTTCGCGGCTCTCTTTCTGACGGTAGCGGGATGCGGCGGCGGCACCGCGGGGACGCCCGCCACGGCGCACGTGGAGCCGGGCCAGAGCGACGGGGACGACCTCGCCACGCTCGAGCAGCGCTGTCGCGGCGACAACCACGCCCCGAGCTGCACCGCGGCGGGGCGGCGCTACGACCTGGGGGAGGGGGTTCGCCGCAACGTGACCCGCGCCATGGAGCTCTACGCGCTCGGCTGCGAGTGGGGGCAGGGGCGCGCGTGTGGCTACCTGCTCGAGAGCCACACCGGCGTGGGCTCGGCGGCCATCGACGCGTCCGAGTCGTTTCGCCTTGCCTCCGCGATGTGCACGCGCGGCGACCAGGACGCGTGTGCGGGCGTCGGGTTCGCGTTCGACGAGGGCGTGGGCGTTGGCCAGGACCTGGTGCTGGCCCTGCGCCACTTCACCGCAGCGTGCGACGGGGGCAGCGCGCGCGGGTGCACGGGGCTCGCGGGACTCTATGGCGACGGGCGCGGCGTGGAGGTGGACGTGCCCCGTGCGCTCGAGCTGTACACGCGCGCCTGCGACGCGGGCGACGCATGGGGCTGCACCGAGCTGGCCATGCTGTACGACAACGGCGAGCACGTGACGCGGGACTACGCGCGCGCCGTGGCGCTGAATCAGCGCGCGTGCGACGGCGGGGACCCGCTGGCGTGCCGCAATCTGGGCTCGCTGTACGAAGACGGCTCCGGCGTGGTGCAGAGCTACGAGCAGGCGCGCCGCTTCTACGAGCTGGCCTGCAACGGCGGCGAGCCCGGCGGCTGCAACAACCTCGGCGCGCTCTACGACGTGGGCAGCGGCGTCCAGCAGGACCAAGAGCGCGCCCGCGAGCTGTACATCGAGGCGTGCGAGGGTGGCGACCAGAATGGCTGCGAGAACCTCGACGTGCTCGAGCGCGACACGGCGACCCCCGACGACGAGCCCGCGGACCCGTGACCCATCACGCCGGCCCGTGGGCTGGGCTCGCGCGCCCGTGATACCGTGCGCGCGGATGCTCCGCCCCGGCCACCCTGAGACTGCGTCGCGCTCGACACGCTCGCGTGCCCTGCTGGGTGCGGCGCTCGGTGTGGTGCTCAGCCTGCTGCTGGGCGGTCGCGCCGAGGCGCAGCCGGTGAACATCACGCTCTCGCGGCTGCGCTTCCCGGTGGGCTCGCCCGAGGCCATGGCCTCGGCTCCGCTGGCTTGCCAAGGCGGCGCCTACTGCGCGGACTTCGACGGCTACCGTGCGCTCATGGCGCAGCTCGGGGGGGCGCTCGCGCCTCCGCTCGTGCAGCCCGCCCGCACGCTCGGCTCGCGCCACTTCTACGTGGGCGTCACGGCGTCCATCGCCGGGCTCGACAGCGAGGCGCGCTACTGGCGCTTGGGCACCGAGGGGCCCGCCAACAGCACGCTCGACGGGGGCAACCCTTCGCCCGACGCCGCGCTCGGGTCGTACGCGGTCTCGTTCCGCCAGGGGCTGCCGTTCGGCCTGCAGTTCGGCGCGGACGTGGGTCACGTGGCGCGCAGCAACCTGTGGGTGTGGGGCGTCGAGGGCCAGTGGGCGCTGCTCGAAGGCTACCGTCGCGGTCCGCTCGCCTACGTGCCGGACATCGCGCTGCGCTTCGCCGTGCGGACGCTGACGGGGGACTCGGAGCTCACCCTGATCGTGCCCGCCGCCGAGCTGGTGGCCAGCAAGCCCTTCACCCTGTCGAGCACCACCGTGCTGACGCCCATCGTGGGCGCGCAGCTCTTCTGGGTGGTGGCCCACACCGGCACCGTCGACCTCACGCCGGACCAGCCTGCGGTGGGCAGCGGCGCCTGTGACCCTTCGCCGCCCAGCCTGGACCCGAGCCTGAACAGCCCGTTTCCATTCGGTGGTTGCGCGGGTGGCGACACGACGGCGTTCGGTGACAACGTCCGCTTCCCGCGGGTCACGGCTCGCCGGATGCGCGCCACGCTGGGGCTCAGCCTGCGACACCGCGCCCTCGTGGTGGGCGGCTCGTTCCAAGTGGACCTGTCGCGTCCGTCGGGGCTCGGCAGCCCGGTGCCCG
>CAZEAA010000230.1:0-9783 GCA_964510015.1 uncultured Sandaracinaceae bacterium | reverse complement strand
CGATGGGGTTCACCTTGTGCGGCATGGTGGAGGAGCCGACCTCGCCCTCGACCACGCGCTGCGCGAAGTAGCCGAGCGAGATGTAGCCCCACACGTCCCGGTCGAAGTCGAGCAGGATGGTGTTGAAGCGCGCGACCGCGTCGAACAGCTCCGCGATGTAGTCGTGCGGCTCGATCTGCGTGGTGTACGCGTTCCACTCGAGCCCCAGGCTCCCCACGAAGATGCGCGCGTGCGACTCCCAGTCCACGCTCGGGTACGCGCTGAGGTGCGCGTTGTAGTTGCCCACGGCGCCGTTGATCTTGCCCAGCACGGGCACCACCGCCACCAGGTGCCGCTGCCGACGCAGGCGCGCGACCACGTTCGCGAGCTCCTTGCCGAGCGTGGTGGGCGACGCGGGCTGGCCGTGCGTGCGGCTCAGCATGGGGACGTCCGCATAGCGGTGCGCGAGCGCGCGGATGGCCGCGATGGTCTCGTCCATGGCGGGCAACAACACGCGCTGACGCGCCTCCACCAGCATGAGGCCGTGCGAGAGGTTGTTGATGTCCTCCGAGGTGCACGCGAAGTGCAAGAACTCGGTCACCGCGTGGAGCTCGGGCTGGTCCGCGATCTTCTCCTTGAGGAAGTACTCCACCGCCTTCACGTCGTGGTTCGTGGTGCGCTCGATGGCCTTCACACGCCGCGCGTCGGCCTCGCTGAATTCGTCGACCACGCGCGCGAGGCTGGCGAGCGCCTCGGCCGAGAACGGCGGCACCTCGGGGACGCCCGGGTTGCTGGCCAGCGACTCGAGCCAGCGCACCTCCACGAGCACACGGTGGTGGATGAGCCCGAACTCGCTCAGGTAGGGGCGAAGGGCATCCACGCTCTTGGCGTAGCGGCCGTCCAGGGGCGAGAGCGCGGTCAGCGTCGAGAACTCCATGCGCGGGGCTTATCAGCGAAGGGCCCCCGTCGCAACGCCGCGAGACGGCTGTACGGCCGAGGGAGCGCTGCTATGGTCGCGCCATGCCGACCGTATTCGCGACACAGGAGGCCCTGCGGGCCGCGTCCGGGACCGACCTGGGCGTCACCGAGTGGCTGACCATCACGCAGGAGCGCATCAACCAGTTTGCCGACGCCACGGGTGACCACCAGTGGATCCACGTGGACCCCGAGCGCGCCAAGGACGGCCCCTTCGGCGGCACCATCGCGCACGGCTACCTGACGCTGTCGCTCTCCAACTACTTCCTGCCGCAGCTCATCGAGGTGCAGGGCATGAAGCTGGGCGTGAACTACGGCTGCGACAAGATCCGCTTCCCCGCCCCGGTGAAGGTCAACGCGCGCGTGCGCGGCCGAGGCGAAGTGCGCGAGGTGATCGAGGTGAAGGGCGGCCTGCAGGCCACCACCGTGATCACCATCGAGATCGAGGGCGAAGACCGCCCCGGCTGCGTGATCGAGTCGCTGAGCCGGTACTTCTACTGATGGACCCGGTCTCCGTCGTGGTGGGCGGTGCGCCAAAGGCCCTCGACTTCGCCATGAAGCTGGCGGGGGCCTGGCGCTCGCACCAAGACGCCACGGAGGCGGAGCTGCGCCTGCTGCGGGTGCTGTACTTCGAGGTCTGCCAGAACCTCGAAGTGCTCGCGCGCTTCCACATCGAAGACCGCGCCGGCATGGCGTCGAACGACCAGGCCTACAGCGGGGTGGCCAAGCTGCTGTCGGTCGACGCCCACCTCGCGGTGGTGCTGGTGCGCGGCGAGACCGAGGACGAGCTCGAGGCCGTGCGCGCGCTGCGGGCCGCAGCGGCGGCGGACCGCGAGCAGTCCCTCGCCGAACGGGAGCGCGCGTCCGCGGAAGCCAGCAAGCGCACCGAGCGCATGGCGGCGTTCCGCTCCGTGTGGGGCGACTTGTGCGACGAGAGCTGGGAGCTGGCCGACGTGGACGACGACGCCAACGACTCGGACACGGGCGAGGCGAGCGAAGAAGGCGCGCGCGGACGTCGCCCCCCGCGCCCCAGCAAGATCACCACGGTGCTCCGCTCGCTCGCGTTCGTGAGCGTGAAGGTGCCCACCCTGCAGACCCTGGCCGGCGTCGACGACGCAACCCGCGCGGTGATGCGCGACCTGCGCACGGCCGTGCGCCTCGAACAGATTCGCCAGCACGAGAGTGCACTCAAGCGCCACCTGGAGACACTGCCAGCCATCGCGCCCGTCCGAGTCTGACAGGCCGAGGCCGAGTCCCAGTCCGAGGCCGAGTCCGAGGCCGAGGCCGAGGCCGAGTCCCAGTCCGAGGCCACGGCCGAGACCCAGTCCGTGGCCGAGTCCCAGTCCGAGGCCGTGGCCGAGTCCCAGTCCGTGGCCACGGCCGAGACCCAGTCCGTGGCCGAGTCCCAGCCCGAGGCCGAGTCCCAGCCCGAGGCCGAGTCCCAGCCCGAGGCCGAGTCCGAGGCCGAGTCCCAGTCCGAGTCCCAGTCCGAGGCCGAGTCCCAGGCCGAGACCGTGGCTGAGACCGAGACCGAGATTTCAGCCCGTTCGAGTCCGCGCTCGGGTTGGCCTACGAGACCCGCACGGTGCTCAGCATCCTAGTGAGCTGGGGCTACGTTGATGCGGCGGAGGTCGAGGCGGTGCAGATTCTGGCCGACCGGGTCGGTGCAACAACGTGGCGCCTCCTTCACTCGAAGCGCTGAACCGGTGGGTGCACTGCGAGAGCCCTGTCTCGGACCGGGTTGCGGTCTCGGTCCCGGTCCCGGACTGGGTCTCGGCCTCGGACTCGGACTCGGTCTCCGCCTCGGTCTCAGCCTCGGTCTCCGCCTCGGTCTCGGTCTCGGTCTCGGCCTCCGCCTCCGCCTCGGCCCCAGTCTCGGCTTCGGTTAGCGGTTGTCAGGAGTACAAAGTTTGGGCCTCATGTCGGGCATGAACCGGACCATCCTCATTCGTTCAGCTCCTCCCGTGCTCTTCTTCGCGAGCGTGCTCTTTGGTTGCGGCGGCTCCCCTCCCCCGGCCGTGGCGGAGCCCGTGGCGCCGTCGGTGACCTGCGAGGCGTTTCAAGAGCTGCGCGACGGCGCGTGCGTCTACACGGTGGAGGAAGAGGGCCTGTGCATGGAGGGGCACGCGGCGGACTGCACCGTGGCGGGCCACATCTATCTGTCGGGCGAAGTAGCGGAGGCCAACGATGAGCACGCCGCCGAGCTCTACCAGCGCGGCTGTCGCGGCGATGACGCCGAGGCCTGCGGCGACCTCGGTGGGCTCTACGAAGCGGCGCGCGGTGTGCCCGAAGACCTCGCCGAGGCCGCGCGCTTGTACGCCGTGGCGTGCGAGCTGGGGGACGGCGCCTCCTGCACGAACCTCGGCGTCTTGGTGAGCGAAGGCCGCGGCGCGGAGCACGACCCGGCGCGCGCGGCCGGCCTGTTCGAGCGCAGCTGCGGAGAGGGCGACACCACCGGGTGCGCCTACCTGGGCATGGCGTACATCGAGGGGGCGGGCGTGGCGCAGAACCTCGAGCACGGGATCGAGCTCTACGAGCGAGCCTGCGACGCGAACGTCGCCTTCGCGTGCAACAACCTCGCGACCGTGATGGAGTTCAACCCTGCGGTCCCGCTCGACGCGGAGCACGTGATGGAGCTCTACGAGCTCTCGTGCGGCCGGGGACTGGCCTGGGGCTGCTTCAACGTGGGCCGCGCCTACGGCGAAGGCACCCTGGTGGCCCTCGACCTCGAGCGTGCGCGGACGCAGCTGGCCGCGGCGTGTGCGCAGGAGGTGGCCCCCGCGTGCCGCCTGGCGCAGTCCCTCGAAACCCCCGCCCCCACGGCGGAACAGACCGCGTCCAGCTGCACGGCGCCTGCCGCGCTGACCCTGGGGCGCGAGGTCACGGGCACCACCGAGGGCGCGACGAACGGCCTGACGGCGACCTGCGGGCTCACCGCCGCGTCCCCGGAGCGTGTCTACACGCTGCGTGTCACGCGGCCCACGCGCGTGAAGGTGGACCTGTTCTCCGCGTTCGACGGCGTGGTGCACATCCGCAGCGCATGCTCGGCGGACGCGGCAACTCAGGTGGCCTGCAACGACGACGTGCGCGGCGACAGCAGCAGCAGCAGCGGCGAGCGGCACTCCTCCGTGGAGGTCGACCTCGCGCGCGGCACCTACTTCGTGGTGGTGGACGGCTACGGCGCCAGCGCGTCCGGCACCTATCGACTGCGCGTGGACCGCGCGCCCGCGCCCTGAGCGCGAGCCTCGTGAACGCTCTCGACCACTCGGGCGAGGGCCTTCACGCCGTCCACCATGCGCGGGCCGGGGCGTCCCAGGAACGCCTCGGTGATGCAGTGCACCTGGCGGTCACGCAGCGCGGGGAAGTCCTGCCACGCTTCGCGCTGGTACACGACGTCGGGACGGTACTTGTCGAGCTGCACGCCGCACCAGCTGATGACCACTGCGTCGGGCGCGAGCTCCCGTGCCTCCTCGTCGGTGATGGGTGACGACTCCACCGGGCGCTCGCCCATGGGGTTGATGCCGCCGGCCGCGAGGAGCTGCTGCGTGACCCAGCTGCGGGCGCCCGGCACGATCACGGGGCGCGGCCACCACTCCACCAGGACCCGCGGGCGAAAGGCCGGCTCGGGGCGCGCGTCCAGCACAGTGCGCATCTCGGCCACCTGCGCCTCGGCCTGCGCGGTGCGACCCAGCAGCGCACCGATGCGCAGCGTGTCGGCGTAGACGTCGGCCACCGACTTGGGCTCGAAGACCTCCACCGGCAGCCCCTCGGCCAGTAGCGCCTCGAGCACGCGCTCGTGACCGGGTACGGTGAGCGAAGCCAGCACGAGGTCCGGGCGCAGGGCCGCCACCGCCTTCGCGTCCACCGTGAGGTCCGGGCCCACGCGCGCGAGCCTCGCCACCACGTCCTCCGGGAAGTCGCTGTGGTCGTCCACGCCCACCAGGAGATCGCTCGCCCCGAGGGCGCACACGATCTCCGTGTTGGAGCAGGTCAGCGAGACGACGCGCATGGCGAACGGCTAGAGCGGCGCGGGCGCGCCGGGCCAGCGCACGCTGGGGTGCGGGTACGCCGGCCGGGCCAGCAGGTAGCCCTGGAGGTACTGGGCGCCGCAGTCGATGCACGCGTGCAGCTCGCCCGTGGTCTCCACGCCTTCGGCCACCACCTTCGCGCCCAGCTGCCGGCAGAGGTCCACCAGCCCCTTCACCAGGATCTGTTGGCGACGCTCGCGGTCGAGCCCCGAGATGAGCGAGCGGTCGAGCTTCACCACCGCCGGGTGCAAGTCCACGATGCGCTTCAGGTTGCTGTACCCCGCGCCAAAGTCGTCGATGACCAGGCGCGCCCCCATGCGGTCGCGCACCTCGCGCAGGACGTCCATGCACAGCTCGAAGTAGGCGAAGGCGGCCGCTTCGGTGATCTCCAGGTAGACGTCCCCTTCGTAGAGGCAGAGCGGATCGTCCGGCCGCACCAGCCAGCGCTCGCTCAGCTCCTCGGGGTGGATGTTCACGAAGAGGGGGCTGCCGTCGGCGTCCCGAACGGTGACCTCACGGATGCGACGCCCGAGGCGACCGACGCACTGCTCGGTGGTGGCCGCCTCGAACAAGGCCATCGGGTTCTGGAACATGGGCACGTCGCAGCGCACCAGCGCCTCGTGCGCGAAGGTCTTCCGGGTGTCGACGGCCACGATCGGCTGGAACACCACGCGCAGCTGGTCGGTGGTGACCTCACGGACACCTGACCGAACGAACGAGAGCCCGGTCTCGGGGTCGATGGTCCAGTTCTTCTGCGACACGGAGGCGAGCGTACCAGGCAAGCCCCAGCGCGGATAGCTCGGCTTTTGGCGCTGGGCAGATTTGGTCTACCTCAAGAACGGCAGCAGTTTCTTCTCGAGCGCGTGCAGCGTGGGGGCGTCCGTCAGCACGCGCCCGGGCTGCAGGTCCTCACCGCTGGTCTTCACCAGCTGATAGTCCTTGAGCGCCTTGAGCGCGGTCTCGAGCTTGGGCTTCGAGATGCTCTCCCGCCGCACGATCTCGCCCGCGAGGTACATGCGCTGCCCGAGCGCCATGGCCTGCTTGGTCCAGTCCTTGCGCGACATCTCCCCGCGCTCGAGCAGCATGCTGGTGCTGCGCAGCGCCAGCAGGTACGCCTCGAAGTAGGACCGCAGCAGCGACGCGTAAGTGTCCAGGATGGCGCCCGCCCGGCCCGGGGCCGCGGCGACGTGGTCGTCTTCCAGCACGACCTCGCCGAACGTCATCATGCTGCTGAGGGCGTCCTCGAAGATCTCCTCGAACGACGCGTCGGCGCGGAAGTTGAACTCGTACTTGAAGAGCTTGGACAGCTGGCGCACGCGCTCGCGCAGCGTCTGCACGGTGATGGGCGTGCCTTCGTTCAGCTTGAGCGCGGCCGCGATGAGGGCGCTCGGCACGAAGAAGTGCAGGACGTTGTTGTTGTAGTACTCGAGCGCGATGCGCCGCTCGCTCGGGATCTTGTAGATGGCCTCTTCACCCTCGCCGTGGCGCTGGATGAGCTTGCCGTCGAGGAAGAGCTCCACCGCCTCGTGCACCGTGTCCGACCGGATGGCGCCGTTCTCGTCGCGCAGCTGCCCCGCGGTGCGCGCCTGCTGGCGCTCGAGCGCCGCCAACAGGCTCTCGGCGGCCTGCAAGAGGTCCGCGTGCGTCATGCCCCGCTGCCGGTGCGCCAGCAGCGCCATGGCCACGAGCGCAGCCGGCGTCACCACGGTCACCCGGTCGATCTGATACGTGACCCGGTGCGCGAGGCGCTGGATCATCACGCGCCGCTCGCGTGGGCTGAGATCCGTGCGGTCGCGGGTGGGCCGCCGGGCCAGCACCGCGTCGGGGGCCAGCACGTCGCCGGCGCTCGACGTGGGTTTGATGGCGACGCTGCCGGAGATGATCGCGGCGGCGTCGAACTCGCCCGTCTCGTCGGCCAGCGGCTCGGCCAGCGCGTCTTCCAGCAGGTCGTCGAACGAGAGGATCTCGCCGAAGTGCACGTAGAGCCGGCCGTACTTGGAGCGCAGGATGTTGGACGAGCGCAAGAGGCCGCCCACGTTCTCCTTCTGCTTCTCGCCACCGCCCAGCTCGTGCACGAACGAGCGCTCCTCGATGATGCGCTCGTACCCGATGGAGATGGGCACGAAGTAGACCTTGCGCGCGCGCAGCAGCAGCGACGCGTCCACCACCATGGAGAGCAAGCCGTACTTCGGGGGGAGCAGCTTGCCGGTGCGTGAGCGGCCGCCCTCGATGAAGAACTCGATGGGGAAGCCCTCCACCAGCAGGCGGCGCATGTAGCCGTCCACCAGCGCGGAGTAGAGCTTCTTGCCCTGGAAGCTGCGCCGGATGAAGAACGCCCCGCCGCGTCGCAAGATGGGCCCGAGCGGGAAGAAGCCCAGGTTCTCGCCGGCGGCGATCAGCGGCGGGAGCAGCTGGCGGCTGTAGAGCACGGAGCTCAGCACCAGGTAGTCCACGTGGCTCTTGTGGCTGGGCAGCAGCACGATCGCCCCGTCGCGCGCTTTCTCGCGCAGGCGCTCGATGCCGTCTTCGTCGATGACGATGCCGTCGTAGATGCGGTTCCAGACCCAGTCGAGGAACTGCGCCAGCTTGGCCACCACGTAGGGCTGCTGGTTCGCGCACAGCTTGCTGAGCTCCTTGCGCGCCTCCTTCTCGACCTTCGCGATGCTGCGACCGGAGCCGCGGGCCTCCGTCTCGATGTGCTTGCGGATGCGCGGGCTGCGCAGGAGATCGTCCTGGATGCGTCCGAGGGTCTTCTTGGTGGGCCCGAAGACCAGCGTGCGCTCGCGCTCCATGCGACGCAGCAGGGCGTAGCGCACCTTGTCGGCCAGGTCGGCGTCGGACAGGTCCGGGTTCTCGGCCAAGAAGGCCTGCAGGTTGAACGGCTCGCCCGAGCGCAGCAGCGCGTTTCGGTAGTTGAAGAGGAACTGCAGCAGCACACGCGCGCGACCGGGCCACTCCACGCTGCCGAAGACGCCGTCGAACAGACCGCGGCGTGCCTGCGGGGGGCGCTTGGTCCACACGAAGGTCTGCGGGAGCAGGAAGATGGGCTTCTCGAGCTGCCGCTGGTTCTCGATGAGCGTCCGGATGAGATCGGTGTCCATCTCCTCGCCGCGCCGCTTCGGGCTGCCGAGGCGCGGCGGGCGCCGGAGGAACAGGAGGGCGCTGAACTGGCTCTGCAGCACCTCGGTGAGGGCCTGCTTCTCCGGGATCTGCCGGCGCAGGCGCAGGCGACGCTCGCCCTTGCCGAACGGCTCCAGGATCCAGAGGCCCAGATCGTTCACGAAGCGCACCAGCGGCAACCCGAAGCGCTTCAATAAGAAGTCGAGGCAGAGGAAGTCCAGCAAGGACAGGGAGCGCATCACGTAGACGACGACCCCCTTGCGAGCCGACTCCCGGACCGCCCCGCTCCAGCGCTCGTCCACCTGGATGTGGCTGAAGAAGCGCTTGTATACCCAGCGCAACAGCCAATGCGGCTCGTACGGCCGGGCGGTGTCCAGGGCCGTCCCGGGCGCGTCCCCGTTTGCGGTCGGCTCGCTGGCGCTCATGGCTGCGACCGTAGCAGCGTCTGCTGGCCTTGGCACTGCGGCCGGTCGCGTGGGGGGCGATTGTGCTGGCAGGCCGTTCCCGGCTGAGCTAGACGCCGTTCGCTGTCGAAGGGACCTCCCATCGACGGTCGCGCGGAGCCCTGTTCGCAAGGGCCAGGTTTCGCACGCCTTGACACGGTGCCCCCAGGGGGCTACTAAACGCGCCCCCCAGAGCGGAACTCCCGTCGGGAAGAGGTTTTTGTCATGCGCACGCTTAGCGCCAAAGAAATCGATATCGATCGCAAGTGGTACGTCGTGGACGCTACCGACCAACCCGTCGGCCGCCTCGCCTCGCGCGTGGCCACCGTCCTTCGTGGCAAGCACCGCCCCGACTACACGCCTCACGCGGACGTGGGTGACTTCGTCATCATCGTGAACGCGGAGAAGGTGCGCCTGACCGGCAGCAAGGCCGACAAGTCGGTCCACTACCGTCACTCCGGCACACCGGGCGGTCTCACCACGCGCACCTACGGCCAAGAGATCGCCACCGCGCCCGACCGCTTCGTCGAGCGCGTCGTCAAGGGCATGCTGCCCAAGACCACGCTGGGCCGCCGTCAGCTCACGAAGCTGAAGGTGTACGCTGGCGCGGCGCACCCGCACGCGGCGCAGCAGCCGACGCCCTTCACTTACTGATCCCGCGACCCGAGCCCGAGATACGCAGATGTCCAACGCCAAGATCATCCACGGCCGCTTCTACGGCACCGGCAAGCGCAAGAACGCTGTCGCCCGCGTGTTCCTCTCGCCCGGCAGCGGCAACGTGACCGTCAACGGTCGCACCTTCGAAGACTACTTCCCGCGCGACATCCTCCGCATGATCATCGAGCAGCCGTTCGGTGTCATCGAGCGCAACGGCCAGTACGACGTGCGCATCAACGTGCACGGCGGCGGCATCGCGGCCCAGGCCCAGGCCGTTCGCCACGGCATCTCGCGCGCCCTCATCGGCAGCGAGCCCGACCTTCGCCCGCCCCTCAAGCGCGCCGGCTTCCTCACCCGCGACGCGCGTGAGAAGGAGCGCAAGAAGCCCGGTCAGCCGGGCGCCCGCAAGAAGTTCCAGTACTCGAAGCGCTGATCCCAGCGGCTTCGCAGCCAGGAAAGGCCACCTTCGGGTGGCCTTTTTCGTTTCCGTCAAAAGCTCACGACCCCCTCCACGTAGTCGTAGTCGTAGTCGTGGGCGTGGGCGTGGTCCTTGACGGGGACGGCGACGGCGACGCCCCACC
>CAZEAA010000229.1:0-9788 GCA_964510015.1 uncultured Sandaracinaceae bacterium | reverse complement strand
GTGCAGCTCGGCGCGGACGGCGTGCTCGGTGGTCTCGACGGCCTCGCCTTCGGCGCCTCCGTGCTGGAGCAGGTGCTCGACCGCGCGCGCATCGGGCTCGCGGCCGAGATGCTGGGCGCCATGGAGCAGGCCTTCGAGGACACCATCGCGTACCTCAAGGAGCGCGTGCAGTTCGACCGGCCGCTCGGGTCGTTCCAAGCGCTCCAGCACCGCGCGGCGCGCCTCTACTGCAGCATCGCGCTGGCCCGCTCGGCCGTGTTGGCGGCGGCTCGCACGGTGGACCTGAGCCGTGACCCGCGCGAGGTGGCCAAGTTCGCGGCGCTCGCCAAGGTGCGCGCCAGCGAGGCCTTCTACGACGTGGCCCGCGAGGCCATCCAGATGCACGGCGGCATCGGCATGACCGACGAGCACGACATCGGCTTCTACCTGAAGCGAGCGCAAACCACGCTCGTGAGCTTCGGCACCAACGACGCGCTGCGGGCGCGCTGGGCCGAGCTCAACGGATACTGAAACCCGCCCGATCACGGGCTCATTCACGACAGCGGAGAGACAGCCATGAAGCGGTACGAGAACAAGAACGTGGTCATCACGGGGGCAGCGCAGGGCATCGGTCAGGCCACCGCCAAGCGCATCGCGGAAGAGGGCGGCAGCGTCGCGCTCATCGACATCAAGGGCCTCGAGAAGACCCAGAAGATGGTCGAGGACTTGGGCGGCAAGGCGTTCAGCTTCGAGTGCGACGTGACCGACGGCGTGAAGGTCAAGGAGACCGTGGACGCGGCCGCGGCGGCCCTCGGCGGCTTCGACACGCTGTTCCACATCGCGGGCGTGCTGCGCACCTACCACACGCACGAGATGACCTTCGAGCAGTACCACTCGATCATGAACATCAACATGCACGGCACGTTCTACGTGAACCAGGCCGCGCTCCCGCACCTGCTCAAGAACAAGTACAGCTCCATCACCAACATGGCCAGCACCGCGGCCATCGGCAGCCACCCGTGGATGAGCGCCTACGCCGCCAGCAAGGGCGCCGTGGTGAGCTTCACGCGCGCGCTCTACATCGAGTACGTGAAGCAGGGCCTGCGCGCCAACAGCGTGGTGGGCGGCGGCATCGCCACCAGCCTGCACTCGGACTTCAAGGCGCCCCCCGGCGGTGACCTCAAGCTGCTGGCCGGCGCGATGCCGTTCGTGGGCTTCGCCAAGCCCGAGAAGATCGCGTCCGTGTTCGCGTTCCTGGGCTCGGACGACGCGCGCTTCATCAACGGCACCGAGATCCGCGCCGACGGTGGCGCGCTCTCCTGAGGCTGCGCGCCGAGGAGGGGGGGACGAGCGTGAGCGCCTCGCATCGCCGAGGCGCTTCGCTCTCAGGTGAAGGTTTACGGAGGCACACGCTCGTGGTCTACTCGCCCACTATGAAGCTTCGGTTTCGCTGCCGGTTTCGCGGCCTCTTGGCGATGGTCGCCCTCTCGCTCGCTCTTCCTGCCGCGGGTGCTCGAGCCAACTCCGAGCCGCCCAGTGTGCACGGCGCGCGCTACACCGGCACGGGCGGCCTCGGCGCTGCCTTCGTGGAAGGTCCGCCGTCCACCTTCCACAACCCGGCGGGTCTGCTCTCCATCGACAAGTTCGAGCTCACGCTGGGCTTCACCACGCTGCTCGTCACGTACAACGCGCCTTTCGGCGGCTACGGGTCGGAGCAGGACAGCCCGCCGCTGATCGGCCCGCTGCCCTTCCTGGGCGCGGGCTTTCGCGTGGCGGAAGATTGGGTGCTGGGCCTCAGCCTCTACATCTCGGTGGGCTTCGGCGGCAACTTCGACAACATCGGGTTGCTCACCGAGGGAGCCAACGTCGAGCGTAATGACGACGGGACCGTCGACGTGCTCGGGCAGGCCGACCCGTTCGTGGCGGACCCGGCCGTCGATCAGTCCGTGCAGCTCTTCATCGCCGAGCTCGCCATCCCCGTGGCGTGGGAGCCCATCGACGGGCTGCGCCTCGGACTCGCCCTGCGCATCCCCTACGGCAACTTCCGAGCGGTCGCCTTCCAGGACATCGTCGGCGTGTGGGCTCCGGCGGAGCAAGCGGTCTCGGGCTTCGGCACCCCCGGCATCTTCGTGGGCGCCCAGTACGACATCAGCGACGTGGTCACCGTGGGTGCCGCGTACCGCAGCAAGGTGCGCGTCCACATGACGGGCCGCGTGGACCTCCCCGAAGGTCTCGGCAGCCTCGCGCGCGGCATTCCGGCCAGCCTCGCAGCGGAGACCGACTGGTACGTGCCGCACATGATCCGGGCGGGTGTTGCGTTCCACGCCTTGGACCGCCGCCTGATGCTCTCGTTCGAAGGGCGCATCCAGCTGCACGCTTCGGCCAACCGCGACCTTGTGTTCGCGCTCACGAACGACCGCACTCTCGAGGAGGGCGGCGTGGACCCCAACGCGTGGAGGTTGGCCGAGAACATCGGCCTCAACCAGTTCCGCAGCAACTTCGAGTGGAAGAACGTCTACCTGGTGGGCTTCGCCGCCGAGTACGACATCTCGGACAACTTCTTCTGGCGCTTCGCCACCACGTGGGGCAGCAGCGCCACGCCCACCACCACGGTCACGCCGTTCTCGCCGCCGCCCGGCAACCGCTCGTGGCAGATCGCCACGGGCTTCGGCATCGACGTCGGTCACCTGCTCATCGACGTGGGCTTTGCGGCGGGCCTCGGTCCCACGGCCGTCATCCCCACGAACGACCCGAACAACTGCGGCAGCCGCGACTTCGTCAAGGGCGGCTGCGCCGGCAACTACTCGATCAACTCCTGGTTCATGGGGTTGTCGGGCACCTACCAGCTCTGAGCCGGCGACGTCACGCTTCCAGCGTAGGGATGGAGCTGGCAGCGTTCTTCATGAGGACGCGCGCCATGCCGAGGTTGGACTCGTCCCGCTCGAGGACCGCGAACAGTGCTATGGAGGGCCTGCTCGGGACGATGCGGGTCAGGTAGATGCGCCGATCGCTCGTCAGGATCACGTCTTCCCCGATGCTCCCTTCTGAGAGCTCCGCCAGCGACAGGGCATGGAGCAGCGCCAAGTAGAGGCCCTCATCGAGAGGTTCTCCCTTCGCGAACAGAGTTCGTCCGAGGCCGCGGTCGATGACCGCCGCCGAGAGGATGCCGTCCACCTTGTCGAACTGTTCGACCGCTGCCACGACGACCGCGTCTGGCGGAGGGACGACGATACCGATCCCGCTGATGGCGCGGCGCCCGATGGGGAGGGGCTCGGCATCCGGGCCCAGGAGCACGCTGCTGACCTCGGCCCAATCGAACCCGAGCGTGGACGGGCTCACCTTGCGCTTGGCGGGAACGAAGAAGGTGGAGACGCCCTCGAGCGAGAGAATCGCGGTGATCTTCTTCGCGATCCACGCGCGGAGGCAGCCGCGCAGGCGATCCGCTTCCACGAAGTTCCACTCGACCAGCACCTCGCCGAAGCTTCGGCCCGAGACACGCGCTTCTTCGATGACGCTGAGCGCGTCCTCTCGCGAGAGGGGGATCAGGTCGGCGATCACGTCCTGCAGCGAGCCGGGCTCGGTGGAGAGGTGCGCCCAGACGACCTGGCCTCCGGCGACGTGCACACGACCCACGGCGTCGCCTGCTCGCGCCACGACCTCGCCTCCGTCGCTGGCCAGCGCCGTGCGGAAGGTGCGGATGGCGGCGACTGGAGAGGTCACGTCGTGATCGAGTACACGCGCGCCCACCGCGATGCGCGCGGCCATGGTCTTCAGGCTGTAGGGCTTCGAGACGAAATCGTCGGCGCCAGCGTCCATCGCCTCCAGCACGTCGTCGCGTCGGGACTTCGCGCTGACCATCACCACGTAGGTGTACGCAGCGCCTTGGCGAGCGCGAATGCGTCGACAGACCTCCACGCCGTCCAGCCCCGGCATGACCCAATCGAGCACGACCAACCTCGGGGCGCCTTCATCCTCGAGCACTTGGAGGGCGTGCTCGCCGTTCTCGGCCAGCACCACCTGGTGACCCAAGTGTTCGAGGAGCGTGCGGAGCGTGAGTCGCGCCACCGCGTCGTCATCAGCGATCAGAATCTTCATGGCGACGCCCAGGGTATCAGACGTCGCGTTCACCCACCGTCGACTCGAACGACGAGTCGGGTGCTCAGCTCGCGCCGCGCACGAACGGCTGGTACTCGGCGGTCCAGCTGCGCTCCTGCACGAAGCCCGCGATGTCCTCGGGGATGTCCTTGCGCATGGCCACGCCGTCCGCGATGGCTTGGCGAATGACGGCCTCGGCGACGATGAGCGAGGTGGCGCGCAGGTCGCCGATGGGCGGGTAGATCAGGCCGCCTTCGACGTAGCGCTCGATGGTGTACTTGGCGAGCGACTCGGCGGCCGCCATGACCATGTTGTCGGTGAGCTTCTTGGCGTCGCTCAAGATGGCGCCGAAGCCGAGGCCCGGGAAGATGAAGGCGTTGTTGCCCTGGCCGATGGGGTGCGTGACGCCGTCCATGGCGACGGGTTCGAAGGGGCTGCCGGTGGCCACGATGGAGCGGCCCTCGCTCCAGTGGAAGATGTCCACGGGCTCGGCTTCGCAGCTGCTGGTGGGGTTGCTGAGCGGGAACACGACGGGGCGCTCGCAGTTGGCCGCCATGGCGCGGATGATCTCTTCGTCGAACGCCTTCGGGCGACCGGACAGGCCCAGCAGCACGGTGGCCTTCGACTGGCGCACGGTCTCGAGCAGCTCGGGCGCTTCGCCCGTGAACGTCCAGCCGGCGATGTCGGCCGGGTCCTGCGCGTAGTCGTGCTTGTACTCTTCCATGCGCGAGCGGCCCGTCACCAGGAGTCCGCCGCTGTCGAGCACCAGCACGCGCTTCTTGGCTTCGGCCGGCGACAGGCCCGCGCGCTCGAGGCCACGGCGGATGGCCCACGCCACGCCCACGCCACCCGCACCCGCGCCGTGGATGACCACGGTCTGGTCGGCGATGGACTCCTTCTTCAGGCTGCACGCGCTCAGCACGCCAGCCAGCGCCACGGCGCCCGTGCCCTGGATGTCGTCGTTGAACGAGGGCAGCACGTCGCGGTAGCGCTCCAGCACCATGAACGCGGAGTCCTTGCTGAGGTCCTCCCACTGGATCACGGCGTTCGGCCAGCGCGCCTTCACGGCGTCCACGAACTGGTCGAAGAACTTGAGGTATTCGTCACCGCGCAGGCGCTTCTGACGCACGCCCAGGTAGTCCGGGTCGTTGATCAGGTCCATGCGGTCGGTGCCCACGTCCAAGCACACCGGCATGGTGTGGAAGGGGCTCACGCCGCCGCCCACCGTGTAGAGCGCCAGCTTGCCGATGGGGATGGCGAGGCCGCCATAGCCCTGGTCGCCGATGCCGAGGATGGCGGAGGAGTCCGTGGCCACGATCATGCGCACGTCTTCCATGGGGAAGCAGTTGAGCGCCGTGACCGCCCGCTCGATGTTGAGCGGCGACAGCGAGATGCCGCGCGGATTCTGATAGAGCGCGCTGAACTGCTGCACGGCCGCGCCCACGGTGGGCGTGTAGACGATGGGCAGCATCTCCTCGAGGTGCAGCTCCAGCATCTTGTAGAAGAGGATCTCTTGCCGCTCCTGCAGCGAGCGCAGGAACTGGTACTTCTCGATGTCGGTCGGAATCCGGCGGTAGCCCTTGTAGACGCGGTCCACCTGCTGCTCGATGGTGTTGACCTGCGGCGGCAGGAGGCCGTCGAGGCGCAGCGCGACCCGCTCTTCTTCCGTGAACGCAGTGCCCTTGTTGCAGAGCACGAGGCGCAGCAGGGAGATGCCGTCTTGGTACACCTCCATGTAGTTGCGGCCCTGGGGGTCGGTCTTGAGGTCGAAGAGCGGGCTGATGCGCTTGCGTGCCATACGAGAGAGTCCTTGCGATACGTGCGTGTGTCCGAAGGGAGAGCCGAGCGTCAGTTCTTCTTGATGCGAGCGCAGATGGCCTCGCCCATGGCCGTGGTGCCGAGCGACTTGCTGCCGCCGCCGAGGTCACCCGTGCGCAGGCCGTCGTCCAGCGCTTGCTGCACGGCGGTCTCGATGGCCAGCGCCTCGGTGTCGAGGTCGAGGCTGTGGCGCAGCAGCATGGCCGCGCTGAGGATGGTGCCGAGCGGGTTGGCGATGCCCTTGCCCGCGATGTCCGGCGCCGAGCCGTGGATGGGCTCGTACACGCCGAGCTTGGTGCTGCCCAACGACGCGCTCGGCAGGAGGCCCAGCGAGCCTGTGAGCACCGCGCCCTCGTCGCTGAGGATGTCGCCGAACATGTTGCCGGCCACGATGACGTCGAAGTCGCTCGGGTTCGTGACCAGGCGCATGGCCGCGGAGTCCACCAGCTGGTGCACCAGCGTGATGTCCTTGTTCTCGGCGCCCACCTCGGTGGCCACCTGACGCCAGACCTGCATGGTCTGGAGCACGTTGGCCTTGTCGATGCTGGTCACGTGCTTGCGGCCACGCTTGCGCGCGATCTGCATGGCCAGCTCCACGATGCGGCGAATCTCGCTCTCGCGGTACACCATGGTGTCGAAGCCACGGCGCTCTCCGTCGACCACGTCCTTGCCCTTGGGCTGACCGAAGTAGATGCCGCCCGTGAGCTCGCGCACGAAGACGAGGTCCACGTTGGCGAGGCGCTCCGGCTTGAGCGGGGAGGCGTCCTCGAGGCCGCGGAAGATCTTCACCGGGCGGATGTTCGCGAAGAGGCCGAGCTCCTTGCGCATGGCCAAGAGGCCGCGCTCGGGGCGGTCCGCCGCGTTGGGGTCGTCCCACTTGGGGCCACCCACGGCACCCAGCAGGATGGCGTCAGCCGACTTGCAGGCCTCGATGGTGTCGGGCGGGAACGCGTTGCCCGTCTCGTCGATGGCGATGCCCCCCAGCAGTGCCTCGCGGTACGTGAACTGGTGGTTGAACGTGGAGGCCACGGTGTCGAGCACCAGGCGGGTTGCGCTGACGATCTCGGGGCCGATGCCGTCGCCGGGGAGGGTTGTGATCTTGGCTTGCATGATTCCGTAGGGGTGAGCCGCTCGAGGCGGCCGAGACAGGTCGCGAGTGATAGCAGTCAACGCTTCCGGGGGCGACTGGACACGCGCCGGCAGGCTGGGCGCCCCGCTGTAATCCGGCGCGGCCGGGCTCAGCGCCCGCGAGGCTGCGCGGGGACGGTGGAGATGTAGGCCCAGAGCGCCTGCATCTCGACCTCGGTCATGGCCTCGGCGTAGCGGCGCATGTTGGTCATGGGCGCGCGCAAGGCGCTGCCGTCCGGGCGCACACCGCGGCGCATGGCAGCCGCGAAGTCGTCGTAGTCCCAGCCCGCGAGGCCGTCGGCGTGGGGCGTGAGGTTTGCGGCCGGCAGCCAGTCGGGAGGGCCCGCCGCGATGGGGCCGCCCGAGAGGTCGGCGCGGTGGCAGCCCGTGCACACGGCCACGAGGTGCTGGCCGAACTCGGCGGTGGGCTCGCTGCTGGGCGGCTCCACCTCGTGGACCCGCTGGTGGTCCTGGATGTTGGACGCCGACAGGGGCAGCTTACCCGTGGCCACCAGGATGGTGCCCACGGGCCCGAGGCGGACGCCGGGGACCACGTTGTCCACGGGCGGCTGGGCGCGCACGTAGGCGATGATGTCGGACAGCTCGCGGTCGGACATGCGCACGAAGTCCTCCGAGGGCATCGCCGCGGGCCGGCCGCCGGGCAGGATGCCGTGGCGCACGATGTGGTCCCAGTCGGTCACCGTGTAGTCGCGCGTGCGGCCACCGCTCGTGATGTTGGGCCCCAAGAGCTGGCCCATGGCCGGGTCGTCCACCATGACGCCGCCGCTCAGATCGTTCCCGTGGCACTCGGCGCAGGCGTAGCGCGCGGTCACCAAGTGACGGCCACGCTCGATGGCCTGCTCGAGGGCCAGCGCGTTCACGTCCACGTCGGCGAGCAGGTCCGGCGGCGAACCGTCCGCGGTGACCACCCCGGTGAGGTCCACGCCGTTGGCCTGAAGCTCGCGCTGGCGGGCGTGACGCAGCCCCTCGAGCTCGGCCTCCGTGAGCGGAAAAGGCACGGGAAACGTGGCCTCGTGGGCCGTGAACGTCTGCTCCAGGATTCCCTGGGTGGTCACGGTGGCCCAGCCGTAGAACGCGCCGGCGGCGAGGAGCAGCACCAGCACGGTGGCGCCGAGGATTTTGAGGACTCGCTTCAAGGGAGGCTCCTTGGGGGTGATGGGAGCGCGAGCCTACACTGCGAGGGCGCCATGTGCTGTCCGTCTTTTCACGTTCTCGGGGACCCTCTGGTAGGGTCCAGGCACCCCCCATGAGCTCAGCCGACGTCGAGACCCTCCTCACCCTCCAGCGGATGGAGAAGAAGCTGGTGGATGCCCTGTTCGAGCATCCCGGTGCCATCTCGCGGCGCCGCGAGCACGAGCTGCGCTATGCGCTCTCCCTCGGCGGGCTGCACCGCTTCCAGCCCGGGGCTGCGGCCAAGGGCGGGCGCACGGAGCGCCGTGACATCCCAGTGCAGATCCCCGCGCTCGACGACTACCGCCGCATGGTGGTGGGCGTGCTCAGCAGGCCGCTCTTGCACACCCGCGACTCGGACAAGCGGCTGCGCGAGGCGAACCGCGCCTACGAGACCATCGCCCACAAGGTCGGCGCCACGCGCCGTGCCATCCTCGACGCCCACGCAAACGACTTCTCGGCGCAAGAGCTGGACGACGAGGTGGGCATCAAGACGCTGGTGAGCATCGCGGGCGGCGGCGGTGGCGCGGGCTACGTCTACATCGGCGCGTGGGAGGTCATGCAGCACGCGCGGCTGATCCCGGGCTACATCATCGGGTCGTCCATCGGCGCGGTGCTCGGCCTCTTCCGCGCCAAGGAGCGTGAGGGCGACTATGCGGCCCACCTCGAGCGCGCCAAGCAGCTGCGCCGCGACGAGGTCTTCCGCTTCATCTCCATGCGCGCCCGCTACGGGTTGCCGGGCATCTTCCGCCTCTACCTGCACCACGGCTTGCAAGACGGCTTCCGCAACCCGGATGGCAGCCCCATGCGCCTGTCCGACCTGCAGATCCCGTTCGAGGCCGTGGTGGGCGGCGTGCGTCGCGGCGCCCTCGAGGAGTCGCCCGAGGCCTACGCCATCTCGCACCACTTGCCGCAGGACCGTCGGCCGGGTCGCCTCGAGCTGCGCGCGCGCCTGGCCACGCAGATGGTGCGCATGTGGTCCTTCGTGAACCCGCGCGTGGTGAAGGAGGTCGTCATCGGCGGGGACTCGCTCACGGAGCACTTCGACGCCATCGACGCGGCGGGCTTCTCGGCCGCCATCCCCGGCATCCTGCACTACGACATCGCGCGCGACGCGCCGAGCATGCACTCCATCGCCTCGGCCCTGATGGAGCGCGAAGAGATCGACGCCATGGTGGACGGCGGCGTGGCCAACAACGTGCCGGCCCGCACCGCGTGGCGTCAGGTGCACGCCGGCAAGATCGGCACGCGCAACTGCTACTACCTCGCGTTCGACTGCCTCTCGCCGCAGATGAGCCTGGGGCACGCCTGGATGAACATCGGCGAGCGCCTGCTCGAGATGCAGGTGGCGCTCAACAAGCGCTACATGCACCGGCGCGTGGCGTTCCGGCCCACGCTCTCGCCGGTCACGCTGCTGCCGAACGCGAAGCAGATGGACCAGGCCGTGGCCTGGGGCCGCGCGCAGATGTCCGGCGAGGTGGCCCGCATCCAGAAGCACATGGAGCGCGTGCGCTACGAAGAAGGCTGAGGCTCGCCGCGATGTCGTGACCGTCTGCGCTGACAACTTGCGGGCCGAA